>JAJUGE010000226.1 GCA_029268305.1 Alphaproteobacteria bacterium | reverse complement strand
TCTCCGCGCTCCTTCACCTTGTGCGTTCCGGCACGCCGCTTCGCGAGCTGCCAGTTGACGACGCGGGCGAGGATGTCGCGGCGCACCGGAAGCCCGAAGATCGCCTCGTCGACCTCGAGGCTGCCGACCTCGTCATTGTCCAGATTCTTGACGGTGATCTGCATTTCCCTCAGGCCTCACCCTCGCTCGAACCTTCCGCAGGCGCTTCTTCGGCGGCCTGATCCGACGCCTCGGTCTGGCTGCCGCCGCGCAGAGCCGCCGGGAACGGCACGCCCTCGGGGAGCCGGCGCTTGATCGCGTCCCGCACCAGCACCCAACCGTTGTTCGGTCCGGGGACCGCCCCCTTGACCAGGATCACGCCGCGTTCGCCGTCGGTCGACACGACCTCGAGGTTCTGCGTCGTAACCCGCTCCGCGCCCATGTGGCCGGCCATCTTCTTGCCCTTGAAGACCTTGCCGGGATCCTGGTTCTGACCGGTCGAGCCGTGCGACCGATGCGAGATCGAGACGCCGTGGCTCGCGGCCAGGCCGCCGAAATTGTGCCGCTTCATCGCGCCGGCAAAGCCCTTGCCGATGCTCGTGGCGGTCACGTCGACATGCTGCCCGGGGACGAAGTGCTCGGCCGAAAGCTCGGCCCCCACGTCGACGAGCGCATCCTCGCTGACCCGGAACTCGGCCAGTCGCCGCTTCGGCTCGACCTTCGCCGCGGCGAAATGACCCCGAACCGGTTTGGTCACGTTCTTGACCTTCGCCGCGCCGGCGCCGAGCTGGACGGCGCAATAGCCGTCCTTCTCGCTGGTCCGATGCGCGACGACCTGGCAGCCGTCCACCTTCAGGACCGTGACCGGAACGTGATCCCCGGCGTCGGTGAACACCCGGGTCATCCCGACTTTCCGGGCTATGAGGCCGGTACGCATACTCGCCCCCTCAGACCTTGATCTCGACGTTGACCCCGGCAGCGAGGTCGAGCTTCATCAGCGCGTCCACGGTCTGCGGGGTCGGGTCGACGATATCGAGCACGCGCAGATGCGTGCGGATCTCGAACTGCTCGCGCGACTTCTTGTCGATGTGCGGGCCGCGCAGGACCGTGTACTTCTGCAACCGCGTCGGCAGCGGAATCGGTCCCCGAACCCGGGCACCGGTCCGCTTGGCCGTGCTGACGATTTCGCTCGTCGACTGGTCCAGCACGCGATGGTCGAACGCCTTCAGGCGTATTCTGATGTTCTGATTGTCCATGACTTGTTCCCCTCGGGTCCGAAGCCGCGCCCGAAGCGTTCTTCTCCGCTCGCCTGCTTATTCGATGATGGAGGCGACGACGCCGGCGCCGACGGTGCGCCCGCCTTCGCGGATGGCGAAGCGCAGGCCCTCGTCCATCGCGATCGGCGAGATCAGGTTGACCTCCATCGTCACGTTGTCGCCGGGCATCACCATCTCCGTGCCTTCCGGCAGCGTCACCGTCCCGGTCACGTCCGTCGTCCGGAAATAGAACTGCGGACGGTAGTTCCCGAAGAACGGCGTGTGCCGGCCGCCCTCCTCCTTCGTCAGCACGTAGCACTCGCAC
>JAJUGE010000225.1 GCA_029268305.1 Alphaproteobacteria bacterium | reverse complement strand
GGTCCTGATGATGAAGGACCTGATCGCGATCGCCCAGACTGGCACAGGCAAGACGGCGAGCTTCGTCTTGCCGATGATCGATGTCCTTGCCTCCGGCCGGCGCCGGGCGCGGATGCCGCGCTCGCTGATCCTCGAGCCGACCCGTGAGTTGGCGGCCCAGGTCGCCGAAAACTTCGAGAAGTACGGCAAGAACCATGACCTCAAAATGGCGCTGCTGATTGGCGGCGTCCAGATGGGCGACCAGGTCAAGGCGCTCGACGATGGCGTCGACGTGCTGATCGCCACGCCCGGCCGGTTGATGGACTTGTTCGAGCGCGGGAAAATTCTGCTTACCGGCTGCGAACTGCTGGTAATCGACGAAGCCGACCGCATGCTCGACATGGGGTTCATCCCCGACATCGAGTTTATTTGCGAGAAGCTGCCGCAAAACCGCCAGACGCTGCTGTTTTCCGCGACGATGCCGCCGCCGATCAAGAAGCTCGCCGACCGCTTCCTCAGCAATCCGCGTTCAATCGAAGTGGCGCGGCCCGCTTCGGCCAACGTCAACATCGCTCAGCACAAGGTCCATATTTCGGCTCGCGGCAAGCGCGAGGCATTGCGCGAGCTGCTGCGCAGCGACAAGGTCCAGACCGCCATCATCTTCGCCAACCGCAAGACCACGGTGCGCGAGCTGAACAAGAGCTTGCAGCGTCATGGTTTCCGCTCCGGGGAGATCCACGGCGACATGGATCAATCGAGCCGCCTCGCGGAACTCGACCGGTTTAAGGCGGGCGACGTCAACATCCTGGTGGCGTCGGACGTCGCGGCGCGCGGTCTCGACGTCAAGGGCGTCAGTCACGTGTTCAACTTCGACACGCCCTGGCACCCGGACGATTACGTACACCGCATTGGCCGCACAGGCCGCGCCGGAGCAAAGGGGCGCGCCTTTACTTTCGTCACACCGGAGGACGAGGAGGCGATTGCCAACGTCGAGAAGCTGACTGGGATGCAAATCCCGGTGTTTGAGCTGTCGAAGGAAAAGTCGGCCACGACGGAAAAGCCGCCGAAGAACGAACGGCCGAAGCGGAACGAGCGTAGCGCAGAAGAAAAGAAGCCCGCGGAGCGGCCCAAGAAGGCCGCCAAGCCAGAACCGCGCGCTCCGGAGCGGGCCCGGCAAGAGGAGAAGCGCGAGGAGCCGAGCGCACCTGGGGATTGGAACGGCCCCGTGCCGAGCTTCCTCAGCATGTCGGCGCTCTGACTACGCGCCGAAGGTTCTGGACGTTCTCACCGTCGCTGCTTTTTCGCTCTAGCACGCGCCGCTAGGTCGGTGACTTCTCGCAATTCAGCCAAAACTTAAACCCCGCACGGTCATCCCGTGCGGGGCTCAAAGCATCTCAATCAGAATTGAGCTCGCAACTCGGTCATGTGCGCGAGGTGCCGCTAGACGACGGGCAGGGTGCTCAGCGCCAGCGAGCGTAGCTGCGGGTTGTCCCCTTTTTCGGTGTAGCTGCGCATCAGCGACGTGGTTTCTTCGTGCGCGAGCACCTGCTGGTCGAGGTAAGTGCGGTCGAACTCCTCGTCGGACGCCTCGGTGAGGTGCTTCAG
>JAJUGE010000224.1 GCA_029268305.1 Alphaproteobacteria bacterium | reverse complement strand
GTCACACTCAACCGTGCCGGCGTGCCTGCGGTGCGCGTGCGTTCGCTTCCGGAAGTTCTGGCCGAGGGGCAGGTCGAGGCGCGCGAGCTGTTCCACCCCGTCCAGATTCAGGATGCCGGCCGGTCGGCACACGTACCGACGCTCGGCTTCAAGGCGGACGGAGCAGTCGCGAGACCGCGCGGTCCGGCGCCGAAACTCGGACAGGATTCGGAGAGCCTGCTTCGGGAGTTCGGTTATGACGCGGATCAGATCGCCAACCTGGCTCGAGCCGGCGTGATCGCAATGTGAGAGCGGCGCGATGGCCCGCATGTCGGCTGGAAACAACTGAAACGCTTCACGGCCTCGCGCGCAACAAGCCCGATACACGAACGCTCCATTCTCCCTCGACGCAGCGCCCGGGCTCTCCGGGTCGGTGGTAGAGAACCAATGGAGCGGCATATGGCGAAATACAGACAGCAGCTACCGCAGCTCGGTAACAAACTGTTCCTGACCGACGGCGGGATCGAGACGACCCTGATGTTCCATGAGGGTATCGATCTTCCGTCTATGGCTGCCTTTACCCTGATTACGCAGCATGAAGGCGAGGAGACACTGCGTCGCTATTTCCGACGCTACGCGGAGTTGGCTCGCACCCGAGGTGCCGGGTTCGTCCTCGAGAGCGCGACCTGGCGCGCGAGCCCCGACTGGGCCAGCAAACTCGGCTACTCGCAAGCGGACCTTGCGGCCATAACGCGAAAATCGATCCAAATGCTGGAAGATGTTCGCGCCGAGTTCGAAACCCCCGTTTCGCCCATGGTCATCAGCGGCTGCCTCGGTCCGCGCGGCGACGGGTACGATCCCGGAGAAGTGATGTCGGAAGCGGAAGCGAAGGCTTATCACGCATGGCAGATTGAAGTGTTCCGCGACACTGCGGCCGACATGGTGACGGCCATCACGATGACGAACGTTCCCGAGGCTGTCGGAATCACCAGGGCCGCACAGGCTGCCGGCATGCCGGTCGCGATCTCCTTCACCACGGAGACCGATGGGCGGCTCCCCACCGGCCAACCGCTGGGAGAGGCGGTCGAGGCCGTCGACCACGCGACCGGAGGCGGTCCCGCCTACTACATGATCAACTGTGCGCACCCGACGCACTTCGCCGACGCGTTGCGTGAAGGCGGCTCCTGGGTGCGGCGGTTGCGGGGGCTTCGCGCCAATGCCTCCTGTAAGAGTCATGCCGAGTTGGACGCGGCAACCGAGCTGGACGACGGTGACCCAGTCGAGTTCGGCTTCCAGCATGCCGAGCTTCGACGGCTACTGCCCCACCTGAGCATTCTCGGCGGCTGCTGCGGCACCGATCACCGCCACATCGAGCAGATTGCTCTGTCCTGCACCGAAATGCGTCCCGCCGCGTGAGCTTCGCGGTGGCAACGGCGCACGAGCCGCGTCTGGTCTGGCTCGCCGGAGATGTGTAGATTTCGGCGTCCTCCGTCTTCCGTCCGGAGGATGCCGCAATTTCCGGATTGAGCGAGGCTCCTGATGCAAGGCACCCGCAAGAGACATGGCTCCCTCGTCGGCCTGGTCGCAGTTTCCCTACTCGCCGCGGCTCCAGTCGCGGCCGACGTCTACGGTCCTTCGAACTTCGGCGCGTTCACCTATCCCTCGCACGAGTGCGGCCCC
>JAJUGE010000223.1 GCA_029268305.1 Alphaproteobacteria bacterium | reverse complement strand
GCGGGCCATCACTGCTGACACTGCTCTGCGTCTGGGACGGTATTTCGGGATGGACCCGCAGTTCTGGCTCAATCTGCAGACCCGATACGACCTAGAGGTCGCAGAAGAGCGGATCGCGGAGCAGGTCGCGACGATCACGCCATTGCGGGTTGCTTGAGGGGCAGCTTGTCGCGATCTCCTGTCTGCCTTGAGGCGGCATAGAGAACGGTCGTGCAGCGGCCGATGCGGCATCGGCACCTATCGAGTTCCGCTTCAACGTGTGAATCGTTCCGCCTCTGGCTTTCCCTGAATACGCAGGACCGTAGGCTCCCCCCGTGCTCATCTCCTCGCTACCCGTCCGCCGTCTCGGCATCCCCGGAGATCACGCGCGCCTGCGCTTCAGCTCGACCAACTCCGCCGCCCGGCACCTGCTCGTCGAGGGTGAACCCGCCTTCGAGCTCTCCTTCTGGTGCGGCACCTGCCCCTTCCTGTTCCGCCGCAAGGTCGGTGCCGACAAGACGTTCTCGGCCGACGTGGGATCGCTCGAGGGGCTGCAGCGCCAGGATGATGTCGTCGACGAGCGGGTGATCGACACCTTCGCCCGGTTGCTCCCGGAGGGCGACTACCTCCCGCTGCTCCTGGACGTACAGCCCGAGCTGGTCGCCCCGCACGACGATCGCGACTACTTCACTCGCGAGCAGCCCGCCACGTGGGCGCCCGACAGCTTCTGGGCGTTGCCGGAGAACCCCCGCAGCTACTACTACCGGACGTTCGAGACGGCGATCGCCGACGATGAGCACCTCTACGAGTTCGTCGTGCCCATGGTGCCGCCGGCCTGGAACTCCCGGGACCGGGTCCAGCACTATGCGGACCTCATCGGGAAGGGCACGCCGCCGACGGCGGTGGCACTGTCGACTCTGGACATCTGCCAACCGGCGGAGCCGGAGTCGACGGACTCCTACGCCCCCTGGGGGCTCAGCCACTTCCTGCTCGACGGGCACCACGAGATGGAGGCGCTGGCACGGGCGGGCGGAAGGGTCCGGCTGGTCGCCTTCGTCAGCCTGGCGGGGAGCCTTGCCGACGCTGATGACGTGGCCCGGCTGCCGCAACTGCTCACGCTGCCGAAGCGCATGCGCCGCGGCCGGGCGCCCAGTTAGGGCTGGGCCGTCCCGGGCGAGACGGCAAGTTCGATGAAGGAGTCGAGCGATGCTATGGCGTCCTCCGCCGTCCCGAGACCGAGCAGCACGTCGGTGCGGAGTCCGGCCGTGAAGGCCAGGAGGTGCCTGGCGCGAGTCTCGGAGTCATATGGCAGCTGGTCGGCGATCAGCTTCGCCAGCAGCGCATACTGCTCACGCCACGCATCGGCCATCGCCGGGTCCTGGACGGCGAGGCTCTCGAAGGCATCGGCGACGATGCACTCGTGGCGCCGTTCTTCGTCCAGCGGCAGGAACTCGAACAGGATCTTCCGGACGCGGACCTGTGGCGCCGGTAGCGTGTCGGTTGCCAGAAGCTGGAGACGTGCGACGACTCGCAACCCGTGCTTGCGCATGACGGCGAGGAGCAGGCCGCGCTTGTCGCCGAAGTAGTACTGGATCGCGCCGGTGGTGGCGCCGGCCCGTGACGCAACGATGCGCAGAGGCATCGCAGCATTGCTCACCGAGGCGAGGACCTCGGCCGCAG
>JAJUGE010000222.1 GCA_029268305.1 Alphaproteobacteria bacterium | reverse complement strand
GTTGAGGAACAGGATCTTCGCCGGCTCCACGAACACCGAGGTCAGCGGCAGCAGGCTGTTCTCGACGAGGAAGTCGACGAGGTTCCCGGCCACCCGTGAGAAGGCACCGACGAAGGGGCCGGCGGCGAGGAACCCGGCGATGGCCAGGAGCATCCCCCAGATGCCGGCGGCGAAGTTGTTGACCAGCATCTCGAAGCCGGGTCGGATGCGGTCGGCCCACAGGGCGTCGAGCTTCTTCATCGACCAGCCGGCCAGCGGCCCCATCACCATGGCGCCGAGGAACATCGGCACGTCGGCGCCGGCGACGGCGCCCATGGTGGCGATCGCACCGACGACACCACCGCGCAGGTTGTCGTCGTACAGCATCCGGCCGCCGGTGTAGCCGATGAGGATCGGCAGCAGGTAGGTGATCATGGGGCCGACGATCCCGCCGCCGCCACCTTCCTCGACCGAGCCGGCACCCCAGCCGCCGAGGTGCTCGACGAAGCCGTACCCGTCGCCGGCTTCGTGGCCGAAGAGGCTCTCGCCGATCAGGGTGATCCAGCCGACCTCGATGAACAGGGCGGTGATGAGCCCCCACGCGATGAAGGCGCCGATGTTGGGCAGAACCATGTTGGACAGTGCGGTGCCGAGCTTCTGGACGCCGACCCGCAGGCCGCTGCGCCCGTTCGCCTCGCGCTCCGACGTCACGTCGGTAGGTGCGGACATCTCTCCTCCTCGAGACCTGTGATGCACGCCGCATCGGAGTCCATTAAACCGCACAATCGGACCGAAAGCCAAGCACTCCCAACTAGTCAGATATTTGTATATGTGGCTATGCTTAGGAGGAAGCGTCCGAGGACGGCGCTGTCGACTATCTGGAGGACCGATGAAGGCCTTGCGCTTCTACGCGCCGGAGGATGTCCGCCTCGAGGACCAACCCGAGCCCGAGTGCGGGTCGGACGAGGTGAAGATCCGGGTACGGAACTGCTCCACCTGCGGTACCGACGTCAAGATCTTCCACAACGGCCACCAAAACCTCACACCGCCACGGACCATCGGACACGAGATCGCCGGAGAGATCGTCGAGGTGGGCGCGGACGTCGCGAGCCGCTACGGCACCGACTGGCAGGTCGGGGACCGGGTGCAGGTCATCGCCGCCGTGCCGTGCGGGCAGTGCCACGAGTGCCGCAAGGGCTGGATGGAGGTCTGTCAGAACCAGACCTCGATGGGCTACCAGTACGAGGGCGGCTTTGCCGAGTACATGGTCGTCCCCCGCCAGGTGCTGCAGGTGGACGGGCTGAACCGGATCCCGGACAACGTCGGCTTCGACGAAGCATCGGCCGCTGAACCGCTCGCCTGTGCCATCAACGCTCAGCGGCTGCTGCGCATCGAGGACGGTGACGTCGTCGTGGTGTTCGGCGCCGGGCCGATCGGGTGCATGCACATCCGCGTCGCCCGCGGCGTGCACCAGGCCGGCAAGGTCTTTCTCGTGGACGTCAACGCCGAGCGGCTGGCCATGTCCGCCGAGGTCGCCCGGCCCGACGAGACGATCGACGGCTCGCAGGTGGACGTCGTCGAGCGCGTCCTGGAGCTGACCGGTGGCCGCGGCGCCGACGTCGTCATCACGGCGACGGCGGCGAAGGTCGCCCAGACCCAGGCCGTGGCGATGGCCGCGCGCAACGGCCGGATCTCCTTCTTCGGCGG
>JAJUGE010000221.1 GCA_029268305.1 Alphaproteobacteria bacterium | reverse complement strand
GGACGCGCAGCGATTGAACCACTTTGGCTCGCGGCGACAAGGCCGGGAATCGGTCCTCGTAGCGCGCGGCAAGGAGCGCGATCCAGGAATCGGTTGTCGTCATGCGTGAGCTCAAGGCAGGTCCTCCAGGGTCAGTGTTCCTTGTGACAGATCGTTCCAGTTGGCTTCGAGCCAGAATCGCTGTTCTTCCGGTGAAAGGGCGGCGAAGCGGTCGATGGCGGATTGGACAGCGGGGTCGTCCGCATCTTCCGGGATGCGGTGGAAATGGTCCGGCCAGTCGTCGACGCCGATCTGGCGGGCGAGCGCGGTCATGACGACGTACTGGGCGGTGTCGGCCATGCTGCCTTCGTCCGTCGGCGCCATCATGAAGCTCATCGGCCAGAGGTCCCGCGCGATCAGGGCGTCGACGTCGTTTCCAACGGAGAGGTCGATCGAGGAGAAGGCGCGTCCGTCTTCGTGCTCCCAGCCGCCGGAGTGGCCGTTCCCGCTGGAGATGTAGACCTCGTTGTAGGCGCCATTGAAACCGGCCACCGGGGCGAGGTAGGCGTTGACGCTCTCCGCAACGTCGGGGAGCAGCCGCTCGAAGGCGGGATGCACGCAGACCTCGACAGCATCCGAGGCGTCGCAGATGCTGCCGGCGGGCGACTCCATGTTCATCCGGCTTGCAGGCGACATGAAGACCGTCGGGTGGCGGTAGCCGCTGTCGAGGATCCCGGCAGCGCCGGCAACTGCCAGCGCGATGCAGGCGATGGTCATCAGGGATCGCAGCGCGGTCCGTCTCTCCAGGAGGATGCCGAGACAAACGACGAAGCCGGCCAAGCCGACGCCCCAGGCGAGCTGGGCCAGGAGACTGATCGGGCGCTCCGGCGCGTTCTCGACGATCGGTTCGAACCACCCGTTCAGCACGAGAACGTTGAGCGGCCGGGTCGACGCATTCGCCGCGAAGGGGATCGTGAAGAGGAGCAGGAAGAGAGCGATGGCGATCGCCGGCGCGGTGCGGTCGTGGATGAGGCGACCGACGAGCACGCCGAAGGCCGCTGCAAGCGCAAGGATCGGGATCTGGGCGATGATGACGCCCCACTCCGGCGGACCCCACGTTGCGAATGCCGCGCCGTAGACCAGAAGCGGGCCGGCGAAGGCCACGTAGAGCCCGAGCGCCCAGAAGAACACGGAGGCGGCGAGCGAGAGGTAGCGCTGCCAGCCGGACATCGCTGTGCCGAAGGTCAACTCCCCGGTCTGCTGGCGATATTCGCGGCCAGCGAAGAGGGCGCTGATGGCCACCGTGAAGATGATGAGCGGCTGGGCCAGCACGGCGATTACGCCGGTGATCTCGGGCCAGAGGGCGACGCCGGCTGTGAGGCCGTCCCGCACGATGATGAACGCGAAGAGCGTCGCGATCGGGAGGAGCCAGATTCCGCCACCGCGTTTGAGGTCGATGCGGAGGAGACGGACCCACGCATGGGCGAGACCAGATATGGATGGTGCGGACGCGCGTTCTTCTATCGGGATGGACATGCGCATGGTCATATGTTGCGTGCTCCTCCTATTCGTGCCCGGATATGCACCTGCGGTGCATGAGCGAAAGGCTCGCTCCGCTTCTCGCCTGCTTCACAGGCTCTGCCGGGAGCCTTCGGCCATCCGCCCGTATGGAGGAAAAACGATCACCGGCGGTTGCGAGCGAGGACGGCGCCATAGCCGCGCTCGATCGGGGAGTCGCCG
>JAJUGE010000220.1 GCA_029268305.1 Alphaproteobacteria bacterium | reverse complement strand
GGTCACGGCCGACTCGAACCTGTTGTACGACATCTCCGGCGCGATGACCCGGTAATACTGCTCGCCCATGCCGTTATGGGTCCAGATGAGCCGGACGAGCTGCCGGTGCTTGGAGACCATGGGTGAGGGGGCGAGCTCGTTCGCCATCAGGCCGCGCAGGATGGCGGAGAATTTGCCGACAGCGCGGGTCTCGGTTCCGCACACGGGGCAGGCGCCGCCAGGTGCGTCCGCGTGGGAATAACTCCGCCGGCATTTCTCGCACCAGAGATAGGTGTTGGTGCTGGATCGGGGCATGTTGGTTCTCTCGCAAGTCCGGAACGAAAACGGAGCCTGATCGAAAAGATCAGGCTCCGTTCATTATCCCTGAGATTGGTGCGCGGCGTCGGCTAGTCGCGCATGGTGTTGTCTTCGTATTGCTCGCGACCACCGAAGCCGACGTTCGCTGCCGGCGGATGCTCGGCGCTGGTGGTGTCCGCCCACTTCTGGATGAGGTGGGTGAGGACGATGCCGCCAATCATCATGATGATGGCGAGCCAAAGCTCTACAGTCTCGGCGAGGGTGCCGAAGGCCTGTGCGAGATTGGAAACAATCATGTGGATCCCTTCCTTCGTTACGGCGCTTCGACGGTGAACGTGCCGACCATGCCGCCTTCTTTATGGCCGGGAACGGAGCAGTAGAACTCGTACTCGCCGGGCTCGGCGTCTTCCGGGATGGTGAACTCGGCGGTCTCGCCATTGGTCAGCATCGGGGTGAGCGGGCCGCCCCAGTCGTCGACCGCAAGGTCGTGCTGCAGGAAGCCGGCGTTGGTGAGCGTGATCGTGTCGCCGGGCTTGACCGTGATCTCGGACTCCGAGAATGCCAGGCTATCGAGCGCTTCGATCTCAACCGATCCGCCGCCAGACGGAGCGGCCTCGCCGTCACCCTCGCCCTCCTCACCGGAGGCGTCGCCCGCAGACTCATCAGCCTCCGGATTTTGCTCCGGCTGCGCTTCCGGCGTACCGGACTGTTCCTCGGCCTCGGACGCGTCATCGGGAGCGTCCGCCGGCGGCGGAACCGTCGGGTAGGCGGGCGGCGCATCGTCGATGGCTTCACAGGCGGCAGCATCGGCACCGGGCGTCGCCATGCACTGCTGCTGCGCGAGGGCAATACCTGTCTCGTGAACGGCGGTGTTGTACACGTAGTTCCAGTCGCCGTACATGATCAAGTACACAAGGTCGTTGATCTGCTCGACGTTGAGATCGTTGGCAAACGCCGGCATCTGGACCGGGCCATCGAAGTTCTGGCGCATCTGGTCAGAAGGGATGCCGTAGAGAATGCGATAGCGGATCCACTCCTCCGCAATACCCTGCTGGACCGGGTCATCGGACTGGAAATTCGCGTTCAGGTCCGCCTGTGCCTCTTCGGGCATAAGGGCGTCCTGATTCAAGATGCCACCCGTTCGTCGAGGCTCCACATCTTCCGCCGCGCCAAGGCCAGCCGGACCATGGCACTGGAGGCAGTAGGTGATATACAGGCTGGTGCCTCGCTCGATCGAGGTGGCCTGTTGTTCCGTGGTTTCGTTGTCACGGCGCGCCGGTTCAGCGGCGAGGTAGACCACCAGCAACGTGGAGAGTGCTACCAGGCCGACGATCACGACCGTTGCGAGCTTTCGTACCGCTCCCACCCTTGAATGCTCCTTCGAATACGGCCGCGCGAGGCGACTCGTGCTGATGCCAGCGTCGGGCCGCTATGGATACGGCGTCGCG
>JAJUGE010000219.1 GCA_029268305.1 Alphaproteobacteria bacterium | reverse complement strand
GGCGATAAGTTCCCGGAAGGAGTTGATCTGCGTTTGCCCAGGCTTGCGTTGACGTCCGATGAGGGACGCCGCGCTCTGCAGATCGAGCCGCTCGGCATTGCCGACCAGATCGAGGATCAGTGCGTGCTCCTTACCCGGATAGCGTCGCAATGCTCGCCCGGCCATCTGTTGGTAAAGCGCCCGGCTCTTCGTCGGCCGGCCCATGACGACACAATCCACGATCGGGATATCGGTCCCTTCGGTGAAGACGCCACAGTTCACGACCGCCTGCAGCCGTCCTGATCCCAGCGCGGCGACGATCTCCTCGCGCTCCGACCGTGGCGTATTGGCATCCACCATCTCGGCGGCGATCCCGACCTGACGCAAGGCGTCCCGGTAGAGCGCGGCGGTGCGGACGTTCGGGGCAAATACGAGGCTGTGCCGATCCGATGCGTGCTCCTTCACCGCGGCGGCCAGCGTGTCCGCATAGTCCGAGTCGACGATCCGCCGGGATAGCGCTTCGGCGTTGAAGTCGCCCCGGCTGCTCGGCACCCCGGCGGTATCGAGATGGGTCTCGATCAGGAGCGCCCGGATATCGACCAGGTGCCCGGAGGCGATCAGGGTCTCGATATCGACGCTATAGACGATGTCCTCGAACACCTCCTCGAACCCGAGGTTGTCGGCGCGGTCCCAGGTGGCACTGACGCCGAGAGCCTTGGTGCCGCCCCGCTGCGAGACGCCCAGGCGGCGCAGGACCTCGACGTACGAGGGGCTTGCCGCGTGGTGCGCCTCATCGACGACCACGAGGCCGAAGCGGCCCAGCCGGGCGAGGCGCTGCGGGTTGGCGATCGTCTGGATGGAGGCGACCACGACCGGGGTGTCGAACTGGTTGCGGTCGCCCATGACGATCCCGATGTCGGACGGCGGCATGACGTAGCCGATCTTCTGGGCGGCCTGCTCGATGATCTCCTTGCGGTGGGCGATGACGAGCGAGCGCTCGCCGGACTCCTCGATGAGCTTGCTGAACATGAGCGTCTTGCCGGAGCCGGTCGCCGCCGACAGCGCGGGGCGACGCATGCCGCCCCGATACGCTGCCTGGATCGCATCGACCGCCTCCCGCTGATACGGGTAGAGGCTGATGCGCATGGCTATCCTGCTTTCTGGTCAGACGTGGTGGTGACCTTGGCGACGAGCTCCTGCCGCTCTTCGTGGCTTGTGCCGACGAGATCCATGTAGAGGGTCTGGAGTCCATCGGTATCGAGCTCGCCGAGGTGCTTCTCGGTCTTCTCCACGGCGACGAGATCGAGCGTCTGCTGATCCCAGCCGAAGGTGTCACGTGCCAGATACCAGAGATCCGCCGCGGCCTTCTTGCGCTCTTGATCCACCGGCTCTACCGTCGCGGTCGTGCGCTGGACCGGACGGGCGTTCGCTTCCACGATCTCCCCGGTCTCGCGATCAATCTCCTGGCGATGTGGGGCATTGGACGCTTGCTGCATCTCTTCGGAGGTGTAGAGCCCGCCGGCCTCTTCCGGGAACGCCTTGCGCAGCGCCTGGGACTCGGCGCATTTGGCGAGCATGTGCTCGGGCATCTTTCGCCAGAACTGGGTCGGATTGCCATCACGGTCGGTCTGGACAAAGGTCTTGTAGAGCGCGACGGCATAGAGCGGCGCCCGGTTACCCCTGATGTAGACGCCAACGCGGGCCGCGGCCGGCGGATCGTTCGACAGCCAGACTTCCGTCCACTGGCCGTCCGGACCGCACCACTCCGGCGGGGTCTG
>JAJUGE010000218.1 GCA_029268305.1 Alphaproteobacteria bacterium | reverse complement strand
CATCGAGACGAGCCGCGCCGGCGAGGCGGTCATGATCTGCTGGGTCTGGTAACGGGCGGCAGCGTTAGGCTGCATCGGCTGTCTCCTTGGCCCCGGAGTGGGCGGTGACGGATTGCTATCGGTGACGTTCTTCATGGACGGAGGCATGTCCTTGCACCGTCATCGCGAGCCGTGAAGCGGCCCGGCGATCCAGGGCGGCCTGCGTGGACGCGGCCCTGGATTGCCGCGTCGGCTCTGCCTCTTCGCAATGACGGCATTTCGGGACGTGAACGCACGTCGGCATTATTTCTTCTGGCCGAACATGGCGTCGGTCATCTGGCCGATGCTCTCGAGGATGCGGTTCATGCTCGCCAGGCTGGCTTCCATCCTGACGAAGCGCTGCAGCAGGCTCTCCCGCTGCAGCTCGAGCCGCACCAGCATCTCGTCGATGCGCGTCTGGCTCTGCTTGTTCACGGTCGTCAGCTCGTTGATCTCGCCCTCGACGATGCCGGTCTTGCTGTCGAGCATGTTCTCCAGCTCGAAGAAGAGGCCGGCGCCGAGGCCGACGGTGAAGTCGATCTGGACGTTGGCAGGGGAGTCGCCGGTGTAGAGGAGCTTCAGCCCATTGGCGCCGCCGCTCTCGACGGTGATCTGCTTGCCGTTCACCCTGGCGGTGCCGTCGTTGGTCGATGCCGAGGTGATCCCCGAGCCGTCGTGGCCGATCGAGAGCTGGTAGCCGGAACCGCTGTAGCCGGTGGCGCCCTCGAAGCCGAGCAGGACGACCCGCGGGTCGGAGCTGGAGAAGCTGAAGCCGAACAGCTTCCGCACGTCGTCCAGGTTATTGAGCAGCGCCTCGTCCAGCTTCTGGTCGTCGATCTGCAGGGTGTTCGCCAGCTCCGGGTTCTGGCCGCCGAGCGGCGCGAAATTGATGCCGATCTGCGCCAGCACCTTGAAGGCGTCGTCGGTCCCGGCGGCGCCCTCGCCGAGGAGCTGGCCGAGGCGGCTCTCCACGTCGGCGAGCGTGCGCGAGCCGAACAGGACCGCGTCCTCCTTCGGCTTGCCGGTCGACGGGTCGGTGTCGAGGTGGAAGTTCAGGAACGAGCGGGTCTCGTTGTAGGCTTCGACGAAGCCGGTGATCGCCGATTTCACCTGCGTCAGGTTCCGCTCGATGTCGATCTGCACGGTCGTGCCGGGCTCGGCCTTGAACAGGTTCAGCGTCACGCCGGCGAACAGATCGGAGATCGTGTTGCTGTCGCGCTCGATCAGCAGCGGTTGGCCGTCGTCGCCGAGGATGCCGTCGGCATAGAATTGCGCCTTCCGCGCCGCCTGCAGCTCGTTTGCGAAGCCGCCGTCGCCGGAGAGGATGCCGATCTGCCCGAGAATACCGTCGGGGTCGGCCAGCACGATGTCGCTTTCCGGCGCCGTGCCCATCGTCTTGCCGGCCTGGTCCGCCTTGAGGTTGAGGACGAACCTGTCGCTCGCGACCTGGACGATGCTGGCGGAGACTCCGGTGGCGTCCTTGCCGGTGTTGGCGTTGTTGATGCGGTCGGCGAGGTCCTGCAGCGAGTCGGTCGCGAGCACGGCGATTTCCCGGCCCGCGATCTCGATCGTGCCGGAGATGGGCCCACCGAGGCCGAGCGCGGTGCCGAGGTCGGCGCTGCGGCTGGTGATGGTGCCGCTGCCGACGCGGTGGGAGGCGGCGGTCTGCACCACCTCGATCGTGTGCGAGCCGGCGGCGGCACGGTTCGAGACGGTGACGCCGACGAGATCGGTCGGCGCCGATTTGGCACCGCCGTCGGTGCGGCTCGACGAGGCGAACGCCTGTTT
>JAJUGE010000217.1 GCA_029268305.1 Alphaproteobacteria bacterium | reverse complement strand
TGAGCAGCCGCAGCGAGATGAGATTCACCACCGCAGCAACCGCAGCCAGTCCCATCATCGCAAGGCCGCCCGGTTCAGAGCCTTCGATGAACCGGCGGACAGCATCCGCGACGACCCCGACGCCGAAGATCAGCAGCATCACGCCGGAGACACGCGCCGCTCCGCGCTTCCACGTCCGCGACCGCGTCAGCGCAAACAGGCTCAGCGCATAGACGACAGCGTCCGAAGAGTTGTCGAGGCCGTTCGCGAGCAGAGCATTGGAATCGCCTATGTAGGCGACGACAAAAAAGCCGACAGCGATGGCGACGTTAAGCCACAGCACGATCCACAACGTGCGCCGCTTGTCGGTCGAGCCGAGGTCGAGGTCTGTTTCGCTCAAGTGATTGCTCCTGTTGCGATTATCCAAGATCCAGCGCTTCGCGCCGTTCCGCCGGAGTCAGGTTTCGACGAATGCGGTCCCGCCACTCCTGGCGCCAATTGCGGTCGGCCCAGCGCGGATCGAGGACCAGTCGCGCGATCGATGGAAGCACGAACAGCGTAAGTGCGGTTGCCGTGATGAGGCCGCCGATGACCACAGTGGCGAGCGGGCGCTGGACTTCAGCGCCGGTTCCGGTGGCGATCGCCATCGGAACGAAACCGAGCGATGCCACTAGCGCGGTCATCAGCACCGGGCGTAGGCGAGCGAGCGAGCCGTCCGAGATTGCCTCCTCGAGCGGCATTCCGCGTGCCAGGCGCTGGCGAATGGCCGTCATCATCACCAGGCCGTTGAGAACCGCAACGCCGGAGAGTGCGATGAAGCCGACGGCCGCCGAGATCGAGAACGGCATTCCCCGCAAAGCCAGAGCGAATACTCCGCCGGCCAGCGCCATCGGGATCGCAGTTATGACCGCTAGCGCCGGCACCCATCCGCCAAGCGCAGCGTAGAGCAGCAGAAGAATGAGGGCGAGGCAGGCCGGCACCACGATTGCCAGGCGTGCTTGCGCGGCTTGCAGATTCTCATACTGACCACCCCATTCGATGAAAGCGCTCGCAGGCAGCGTCACTTGCTCTTCGACCGCCGCACGGGCCTCGTCGACGAAAGAACCCAGATCGCGCCCGCGCACATTGGCCGAGACGATCACGACCCGTCTCCCTTCCTCCCGGCGCACTTCTGCGAGACCATCGACGACGCTGAACGACGCGAGCGAGCGTAGCGGCACTGTCGCGCCGCCCGGCAACCGGATCGGCAGTGCGCCGATGCGGTCGAAATCATTGCGCGCCGCATCGGAGAGCCGCACGACCACATCGAAACGCCGGTCGCCCTCGAAGACGAGCCCGGCGGGCCGGCCGCCAAGGGCAATCGCCACCGTTTGCGCAACATCTTCGACGCTCAGGCCATAGCGGGCGATGGCTGTGCGATCGAAAGCGATGTCCAGCGTGGGGAAGCCAGTCACCTGCTGCGCCCGAACGTCGGCCGCGCCCTCGATTCCGTTCAGGACTTCCGTCACCTCGCCGGCGGCTGCGGCGAGCTGTTCGAGATCGTCGCCATAGAGTTTGACGGCGACATCGCCGCGCACGCCGGCGATCAGTTCGTTGAAGCGCAGTTCGATAGGCTGGCTGAACTCGTAGAGGTTTCCGACCAGGTCGCCGAGGCTCTCCTCCATCTCCTCGACCAGCTCGTCCTTGGGCAGTGATGGGTCGGGCCACTCCTCGCGGGGTTTCAGGATCACGTAGCCATCCGAGATGTTCGGCGGCATTGGATCGCTGGCGACTTCGGCCGTGCCGGTGCGCGAGAAAACAAGCGCGACTTGCGGAAATTGCTCTATCCGATCCTCG
>JAJUGE010000216.1 GCA_029268305.1 Alphaproteobacteria bacterium | reverse complement strand
CGGCGCATCGCGCGCAGTACGCTCGGGCTCGCGTGCTGGAACGGGATGTCGAGGTACGGCGTCAGCAGGCCTTCCGCCATCAGCGGGATGACCTGGTCGACGTGCGGGTAGGGATAGACGTAGTGCAGTCGGACCCACGGCGCCGCCCCATCGAGAGTGCGAAGCTGCCCCAGCTCACGCGCCAAGTCGGTCATGTGGGCGCGGACCGAGCGGCCCTTCCACATCTTCTCCTCGTGCCGGGTGTCGACGCCGTAGGCGCTCGTGTCCTGGCTGATCACCAACAGCTCGCGCGTGCCGGCGGCGAGCAGCTTCTCGGCCTCGCGCAGTACGGCGTCGATCCGGCGGCTGGCCAGCTTTCCGCGTAGCTGCGGGATGATGCAGAATGCGCAGGAGTGATTGCAGCCCTCGGAAATCTTCAGGTAGCTGTAGTGCCGCGGGGTCAGCTTGATGGCCGCTTCGTCCGGCTGCGGGATCAGGTCGACGAACGGCCCCTGCGTCGGCGGCGCGGCTTCGTGGACGGCTTCGACGACCTGCTCGTACTGGTGAGCACCGGTCACCGCGAGGACTTGCGGGAAACGAGCGCGGATCGTCTCCGCCTCCTCACCCATGCAGCCGGTAACGATTACCCGCCCGTTCTCGGCGATGGCTTCGCCGATCGCCTCCAGGCTCTCTTCCTTGGCGGAATCGAGAAAGCCGCAAGTGTTGACCAGCACCACGTCGGCACCTTCGTAATCGGCGCTCATCGCATAGCCGTCGGCGCGCAGCTTGGTCAGGATGCGCTCGGAATCGACTAGGTTCTTCGGGCAGCCGAGGCTGACCATGCCGATCTTCTTCGCCTCCGGAATGGAGCGAACCTGGGGAGTCGTTGCTGTCACGATGGCGGCGCCCCTACACGCAAAGCGCTCGTTCCGCTAGCGTTCTGCGGAACGCAGGAGGGAAGCGCATGAACTGGCTGGCGATCGGCGTGGGCACGGCGGCGTTCTTCGTTGTCGGGGCGGTCTGGTACACGGCGCTGTTCGGCCTCGCCTGGCAGCGGGAAGTGGGGTTGAGCGAGGCCGAGCTCAAGTCCGGCCTGCCGATGCCGGCAGTGTTCGCTCTGTGCCTCCTGCTCGAGCTGTTGGTGGTCATGACGCTCGGCCACTTGTTCGCCCGGCTCGATCCGAACCCGCGCGCGACGATGATGATTGCCACCGGCTTCGGCCTGACGATCATGGCTCCGGCGCTGGGTATCGCTTATCTCTTCGCGCGCAGATCGCTGAAGCTGTTCCTGATCGACGCGGGGCATTTCGTCGTCGGCATGGCCGCCGTGGGCGCGGTGTTCGTCTGGCTCGACTGACGCCTCAGTCGCGGTTGTGCTCGGCGGCGCCGGTCGAGCAAATCTCGACGATCAGGTCGCCATCTTCGAGCGATTTCGCCTCAGGCTCCCAGAAGCCGTAGGCGAGCCCGCCGCGATAAATCCTGAGGCCTCGGCCGCAGCTCGCCAGATCGTCGAGCGAGCGGCCGACTTCCTCGGGCTTCACCGGCCGCTCGACCAGTTGCACCCGCCCGTCGACTGAAGCGAGATCGGCCAGGTAATCGGCAATGTGCGCGCCTTGAGCGCTGCCGGCCAGCAGCAGGCCGGTGAAGCGCACCGGGTTGATGACATTGTTGGCACCCGCCTGCCGGGCCAGCAACTCGTTGTCGGCGGCGCGGATCACCACGCTGATCGGCACGTTCGGCGCCAAATGGCGCGCGGTCAGCACGATCAGGATCGAGGCGTCGTCGCGCCCGGCGGAGACCAGCACGCTCCTCGCCTTGTCGATCCGTACCGCCATCAGGTG
>JAJUGE010000215.1 GCA_029268305.1 Alphaproteobacteria bacterium | reverse complement strand
GGCGGCAAGGACATCCGCTTCAACCAGCCGTCGGCGACCGGCGGCTACGGCGAGTACAAGCGCGCCAGCCTGCACACGATCGCGGCCGGATTCCGCGTCCCGTACGAGTTGCTGACCGGCGACCTCAGCCAGGTGAACTACTCGTCCATCCGCGCGGGGCTGGTCGAGTTCCGGCGCATGATCGATGCGGTGCAGTGGCAGCTGTTCGTGCCCATGCTCTGCGAGCCGGTCTGGCGCTGGTTCACCGAGGCGGCCTGGGCGGCGGGGCAGATCCCGCGCCCGGAGGTGGCGGTCGAATGGTCGCCGCCGAAGTTCGAGGCGGTCGATCCGCAGAAGGATGCGATGGCGAATTTGCTCGCGATCCGCTCCGGCACCATGACGCTCGCCGAGGTGATCGCGCAGCAGGGTCGGAACCCTGATGCGGTGCTTGCCGAGATCGCGGCCACGAACGCGAAGCTCGATGCGCTCGGGCTCGTGCTCGACAGCGATCCGCGGCGTGTCACCAAGACCGGCAGCGCGCAATCGAACGATCCGACCGGCGATTCGGTGCAGCCGACCAGCGAACAACAGGACTGATCCATGGACACGACGATCGAACTGCCGGCGCTGCACCGGGTGGCGGAGCTTGCGCCGAACTCGGCCGATGCCGACGCCCGGACTGTCGAGGTGATCTGGTCGGCCGGCGCGCGGGTGCGGCGGATGACGCTGTTCGGCGACACCTATGATGAGGAGCTGAGCCTCGATCCGGCGCATGTCCGGCTCGACCGCCTCAATGCCGGTGCACCCTTCCTGAAGGTGCACGAGCTGAGGGAGCTCGACGCCGTGATCGGATCGGTGGTGCCGGGCTCGGCGCGGATCGAAAACGGACGGGGCGTGGCACTCGTGCGGCTCTCGGAGCGAGCCGAGGTGGAGCCGATCTGGCGCGACATCCAGGCCGGGCACATCCGTGCCGTCTCGATCGGTTACCAGGTTCATCGCTTCGAGGTCTCGAAGCCGGAGGGCGGGCGCGAGCTCTGGCGCGCGGTCGACTGGACTCCGTTCGAGGTCTCCGCCGTGGCCGTTGGCGCCGACCCCGCCGCTGGCTTCCGCCACCAATCCCCACTTCACGACTGCGTCCTTCATCGCCGGGACGCGCCCCATCCCACAGGAGCCAATCCGATGACGGACGATATCCAGATCCCGGCAGCCCGGGATGCCGGCCAGCCCGCCGAGTTGGAGGAGACGGCGACCATAGCCGACCCGACGGAGCGCCCGAGCGAGGCACGCGCCCATGCAGATCCGCAGCAGCCGGCGCAGCCGGAGCGGAGCACGGCCGCTCGCGCGGAGGACACCGAGGTAATGTTGACTCGCGCCCGCGAGGCCGAGCGCGACCGCGTCTCCACCATCTATGACCTGGCGGGGCGTCTCGATCTCGAGCGCGGCTTTGCCGAGGACCTGGTGAAGCGCGGTGTCATGATCGACGAGGCCCGGCGCCTTGTCCTCGACCAGGTCGCGGCCAGGTCGGAGGAGACCCGCACCTTCCCGCATGTGACGGTGCCGCTCGGCGGTCGGGACGAGCGGGTCACGCGACGCGACGCCGTCGCAAACGCTCTCCTGCACCGTTTCGATCCGAACCGCTATGAGCTGACCGATCCAGCGCGCGAATGGCGCGGCATGAGTCTGATCGAGATGGCGCGTGCGTTGCTGGAAGGCGAAGGAACCCGGGTGCGCGGACTGAGCCGCGACGAGCTTGCGAGCCGGGCGCTGCACAGCACCTCGGATTTCCCCGAGCTGCTCGCGGCAGTCACCAACAAGACGCTGCGCGATGCCTACGAGGCGGCGCCGCGCACCTTCTTCCCGATCGC
>JAJUGE010000214.1 GCA_029268305.1 Alphaproteobacteria bacterium | reverse complement strand
TCCCGGCATGTTGTGCATCCCGAAGATGGCATCCACCGGGAAGCGCTCGAACAGCCCGTCCTCGATCATCGCCGGGCCGCCTTCCATGGTCTCTTCGCCGGGCTGGAAGATCAGGCGCACGGTTCCGTTGAAGTTCTTCGTTTCTGCGAGGTACTTTCCGGCGGCCAGCAGCATGGTCGTGTGCCCGTCGTGACCGCACAGGTGGGCGATGCCTTCGGTCTCGCTCTTGTACGCGAGGTCGTTGTCCTCCTGGATCGGCAGGGCGTCGAAATCGGCGCGAAGGCCAATCGCCTTGCCACTGTCGCCCACGGTCAGCGAGGCGACAACGCCGTGCTTGCCAACACCGGTCTCGACCTCATATCCCCACTGGCTGACGGTGTCCGCGATGAACTTTGCGGTCTTCTCCTCCTTCATGGAGAGTTCGGGGGTGCGATGCATATGCTCGAACCATTCGGTCATCTCGCCGCGATTCTTTTCAATCGTCTCCAGAAGCGTGCTCATTGACAGATCCTTTCGTTCGTTTTTCACGTTGGCGGGTGCTGGCTGCTGATCCAGGGACTACGCGTCGCCTCCACTGGTGCCGGCGGCGGGATTGTTGGTCGCGACTTCAGGCTGCGTGGTGGTTTCACCCTCGGTCTTGCGCTCGGGGATGGTGACCATGATCGAGATGATCGCGAGGACAACGAAGAGGAGGTTGACACCGAACGCGGCGAAGGCGGCCTCGCGGACATTGACGTTGTCCTGGCGTCCGATGTAGCTGATCACGCCCTCGATCCATTCAATCGCCGGGCTTCCCTCGCTGAGGGCGGTATAGACCGTGGCGGAGATGGCGACACCGAATGACGCGCCAAGGGAGGAGGCCATCTTGTAAATACCCGAGCCGCTACCGGCCTGGTCATCGGGCAACGCGGAGAGCGCCGCGTCCGTCGACGGCGTCGCGTAGAATGCGAGGCCCAGACCGAAGAGCGAGAAGCCGATGGCCGACAGGATCTTGTATGACTCGATCGTGAGGTTCGTGAACATCAGGCAGATGACCGCGGCACCGACGATGAGCGAGCCCCAGAGCATGGGACGGCGCGGCCCGAACCGCTGGAGCAGCTTCTCACCGACGCGGATGAAGGCCACAATCGTGATCGCATACCCGATAGTCAGGAATCCGGCTTCCTGGGCCGTCATGTCGCCGCCGGCCTGGACCAGCGTCATCGCGACGATGAGGATACCAGCGGTGGCGTTGAGCAGGAAGTTCGAGATGGTAGCGCCGGTGTAGGTCATATTGCGGAAGAGGCCGAAGTCAACGAAGGCATTGTCGTTCCCCGACTCGATCCGGAAGAAGAGGACCGCGAAGACGATGGAGACGACGAGCAGCGCGAGGCTCGGCAGGCTGGCCCAGCCCATGTTGCCGCCCTGCGTGACGAAGACCTGCAGCGCGACCATGAAGACCATGAAGGAGAGAACGCCCGCGAGATCGAACTTGTACCCGGCCTTCGGCGGCGCCTTGCTCTCCGGCGTGCCGGCGACCATGAGCATGCCGAGGAGCGACAGCGCGGCTCCGGCGAAGAAGATCCATCGCCACCCGACGTTGTCAGCCATGAGGCCGCCGAAGAGCGCGGCAAATCCGGATCCACCCCACGAGCCCATCGACCAGAGGCTAATGGCTCGCTGGCGCTCAGGACCATCCCAGTACGCCTTGATGAGGGCGAGCGTGGCCGGCATGATGAACGCGGCGGAGAGCCCCTGAAGGATTCGACCCAGCATCAGGATGGTTTCGGCGAGGGCGCCGGCGGGAGCCAGCCCGACCAGCAACGAGCCGACGATGCTGAGGATGAAGCCGATCATCGTCATGCGGACGCGGCCGAGGCGGTCGGCCAGGCCACCGACAACGACGATGAAGAT
>JAJUGE010000213.1 GCA_029268305.1 Alphaproteobacteria bacterium | reverse complement strand
CGAGAGGTCCGCGTGCGCGGCGAGCTCTTCCGCGGCCTGACGGATCCCGTCCTCGAACGCCGCGCGTTCGGCTCCTGACATGTCCTTAGTGTTCAGGCTGGATGCGGTCTCCACGAGGTATGCCTCGGCCAGGATCAGGGCGACCGCTTCCTCGGCGATCTGCCCGAGTGACACGTCCGTCCCCGTGCTGTCGCTCTCGACGAGCCATTCGGCGAGCCTGCCGACGACCTCCATCTGCTCCGCAGTTTCGATCGTTCCCGCGGGGAGGTCCTCACAGACTTTCTGTGCGATCTGGTGGGCGACGTCGAAGATATTCGGGTTCGCCCGCAGTGCGTCGTAGTCCAGGCCGAGATCGCGGAGAGTCTGCGCGTCGCCGCTGCGGTACGCGTAGGCCGCTGCGGCTCCACGGCCGGCGGAACGCGCGGAGGCTGCCGTCGATCGCGTGAGACTCTCGCCGCCCCGGCGGCCGCCCGCACCCCTTCCCCCTCCGCCGCGGGAGGAACGGAAGAGCGCGGCCGTGGGCAGCATCCTGCCGGCCGGTGAGCTCGGGGAGGGCTTCAGCGGGGAGAGAAGCGAGGGCTGGTTACCTGGGGGCGGCGGGGCCTGGCCGTCAGCCCCAGGGAGGCTGGCCAGCCAGTCGTCGAGTCCGTCGCGCAGGTCACCACCGGCGGCGCTGCCGGAGTAGGAGCCTTTCGTTCCCATCAGCGCTTACCGCCCTTCGGTGGCGGCGTGGTGAGCGCCTTCTTGATGTTGCCGTCTGGGAGTTGCGCGGCCAACGCGTTGATGACGTCCTTCATCCCAGGGATCTCGACCCCGGCGAGGATGACGGCGGTACCGGGCTGCAGATCGGAGGCCGGGAGCCGGCGGAACGCGTCAAGCGCGGCCGGTTGCACGGCGACATGTGCGGTGGCGAGTCTGAC
This sequence comes from Alphaproteobacteria bacterium, assembly GCA_029268305.1. Classification (GTDB taxonomy): domain Bacteria; phylum Pseudomonadota; class Alphaproteobacteria; order JAJUGE01; family JAJUGE01; genus JAJUGE01. The sequence goes on along the minus strand of JAJUGE010000213.1, from coordinate 981 downwards.
GATCCCGGCGACCGCGCCGCGTTGCTCCTGGACTCGGTCTCGTGCGCGCAGCCCCAGGTGCCGCAGCAGCTGATCGACATCGTCGGTCGTGAGCGCTCGCAGGCTCTCTTCGGTGAGTTGCCGCCTGTCCACCGTGCGGGTCGAGGCCAGCTGCGCGGCCAGATCGCGGAGATGTTTGGGAAGCTCGGCGCTGACCAGGAGGTCGCCGCGGAAGGATGCCGCCAGGTGCAGGTACGGGCTCAGGTCGAGGTCATGAAGATCCGGTGGGAGCTTGGCCCACCGAATCATGTCCTCGGCGAAGTGCGGGGCGACCGCGGCTGCTGACGCTGCTTGGGTCGGCGCGTCTTCCGCTTCGGATGGTCGCGCATCTTCCGCGGTGTCGTCCGGTTCCGCTCCGGTCACGTCCGCAGCCATCTCGGCGGGTTCATCCGGTGCGTGGTCGGCGAGGTCAGTTGGCGGAGCGGGGACGGGAGGTTCTTTCGGCCGGTTGGCTTGCGCTTCCAGCGACTCCAGTCGATCTCGAAGCTCACCGGTTCGCAACCATGACAGCACGGACTGGAACTGATCCGGCAAGAGGACTTCAAGAACCATGAGCTTGGCGACGACGTCGAAGTCGAGCTCGATGCCCCGCCGCGCAGCGATGGATCGACGGATGTTCAGGTCGTTGAGGAATCGCTTGATACGCCTCGGGTTGCCCCGGAGTTTCTCGTAAAGGATCGTGGTGAGCCGTCGCGCGAAAGGCAGCTCTCGCTGGACGTCGAGACCGTCAGGCGCCTGGAGGTCGTCGAGAGCACCGGCCATGCGGAGCCGGTGACATTCGGTGATGACCTTTGACGAGTTCGCCGCACGCGAGCTGATGCATATCCTTCCCGCTGTGATGTTCATCGGCGGCGATACGCTCTCGGGGGCGTCCTCGATCAAGGACACGCTGCGCCTTATGGCGGGCGAGCTCGCGCACCCGCAGCTCGGAGGTGAAGCCGT
>JAJUGE010000212.1 GCA_029268305.1 Alphaproteobacteria bacterium | reverse complement strand
TCCGCCAGAAGACGCGCCGTCGCGGCGACGAACGCCGCGATCGCGCCCTTCATGTCGACTGCGCCCCGTCCATACAGCTTCCCGTCGGCGATCTCGGCCGCGAACGGCCCGTAACGCCAGTCTTCCGGCGTTCCGACCGGTACCACGTCCGTATGGCCGGCGAAGCAGAAATTGGGTTGGCCGTCACCGAGCCTGGCATAGAGATTGTTCACGTCCGGAGTTCCGGGCGCGCTGAACTTGAGCCGATGGCACGTGAAGCCCAGCGCCTCGAGCGCGCCCGCGAGCACGTCGAGCGCCCCTTCGTCGCGTGGCGTCACGCTCGGGCAACGGATCAGCCGGCTGACCAGTTCGACCGGGTCGGTGGGATCGTTTGGCCCCGCGTGGGGCGAAAAGGTCATGCCCTGAGCAGCTCGTTGATCGAGGTCTTGGCGCGGGTCTGCTCGTCCACCCGCTTCACGATCACTGCGCAGTATAACGAGGGAGCAGGGCCGTTGCCGACCGAGGAGCTCGCTGGCAGCGACCCGGGCACGACGACGGAATAGGAGGGCACGCGGCCGACGTGCATCTTGCCGGAATCCCGCTCGATGATCTTGGTCGAGGCACCGATGAACGTCCCCATCGCGAGCACCGCACCTTCCTCGACGACGACGCCTTCGGCGACTTCGCTGCGGGCGCCGATGAAACAGTTGTCCTCGATGATCACGGGTTCGGCCTGGAGCGGTTCCAGAACTCCTCCGATGCCGACACCCCCGGAAATGTGGCAGTTGGCCCCGATCTGCGCGCAAGAGCCGACGGTTGACCAGGTATCGATCATCGTCCCCGTGCCGACGTAGGCACCGACGTTGACGAAGCAGGGCATGAGGACCGCGTCCGGCGCGATGTAGGCGGAGCGTCGCACGAAGCAGCCCGGCACGGCACGGAAGGCGGCCTCCTTGAAGAGGAGCGGGTCCCATCCGGCGAACTTGGAAGGCACCTTGTCGTACCAGAACGACTCGCCGAGCTCGGGATCTCGAGGACCGCCGCCGACCGGCACCGAATCATAGAGGCGGAAAGACAGCAGCACCGCCTTCTTCAGCCATTGATTGACCTTCCACTGGCCGTCGATCTTCTCCGCGACCCGCAACTCGCCGCTGTCCATCCCCGCGAGCGCCGCGATCACGGCATCCCTTACCCGGCCGGTCGTCGACGAGCTGATACCATCCCGCGCCTCCCAGGCGGCATCGATTTCGCGTTCGAGGTCGGCGTAATTCATTGGTGGCTTCCTGCGGAGTTGATCTGTGGAAGGCGGCCAACATGCGGCAGGGTCGCCGAGCCTGTCAACGTTACCGCGGGCCCGTGCGGGCCCTGGAGTTCACGCCGCTCGCAACGTTACGATAAAGCGGGCGCCGAGCACCTGATTTTCCGGCCCCAGGCGGTTCTCGGCGCGTACCTCGCCGCCGTGTGCAGCGACGATCTGGCGAGATATGCTGAGGCCGAGCCCGGAATGGGTGCCGAATTTCTCGCCTTGCGGCCGCTCGGAGTAGAAGCGCTCGAAGATCGATTCTTCCTTACCGGGCGGTATGCCAGGGCCGCTGTCCTCGACGCGTACGATGACCCGGTCCCCGTGGCGGCTCGCGTTGACGACGACCTCGCCGCCCGGCGGGCTGAAAGAGATCGCATTGGCGATCAGGTTGCGGAACACCTGCACCAGTCGATCTTCTACTCCCACGACCGTCAGGGGCCCGGTCCCACCGAGATGAACCGAGATTCGGACGCCCTTCGCAGATTCCGCGGGAGAATCCGACATGCCGTGGATCTCCGCCAAAGCACCCAGCATTCGGCCGATATCGACGACCCCGGTATTCGCCCGAGACAGCTCCGCATCGAGGCGCGAAGCCGCCGAAATGTCACTGATGAGACGGTCGAGCCGCTGTACGTCGTCGAGGATGATGCTCATCAGCCGCTTCTGTTGATCCGGGTCGCGGACGCGTGACGCGGTCTCGACGGCGCT
>JAJUGE010000211.1 GCA_029268305.1 Alphaproteobacteria bacterium | reverse complement strand
TAGCCGCCCTTTCCTGTATCAGCTCTCCGGCGTGGCGACCGGGGTTGCCGAGGCGTCCACGTCCTCACGGTCGACGGCGAACGGCATGAGGTCGTTGCTGTGGAGGAGGTCCCGCCAGATTCGCGGGTTGCCGGACGGGTCGAAGGTGAGCATCGCGGTCGTTCCCTCGTGGGTGGCGTCCGTGATTGTCATCACGGTGTTGAGGGGCCGCAGGCTACGGGTCGAGAGGAAGTTATCCCATCGCCACTCGATGACGGTCGCGATCTGCGCGGCGTCCGTCTCCGATCCCGCGCCCAGCCGCAGGATGACTTGGGCCCCATTACCGCCTGACTCGCCGGTGATGCCGAAAAACAGGCCGTGGTAGTCTGGCATCGGGCCGACCGCCTCGCGGGATTCGACCAGCGGCGCCCTGATCTGCTCGATCATCTCCTCGGCGTCTTCAGGCTGGATGTTCGGGTTGGACTCAATCTGGCGCTCGAGGTCAAACATGGCGGATCCGGGCTGGTCGAAGGCGACCAGGGAGACCGTGTCCTCTGGCACCGTCGCGAGCATCGGCGCGATGTTCTCGTCGTCTCTGGCGGATTGCGCCTCGCCGGCATGGGCGGCAATGGCAAGCTCAAGCGTTTCCATCGTACCCGCGTAGACCAAGATGCCGCCGTCGAGGATCGCGACGTTGTTGAGCGACTGGAACCCCTTGCTCTGGATCGGGTGCGTCGGGTTGACCTCGCCGTCCGGGCCGATGGTCCAGGCCGTGACACCGCTCGCGGTCGTGTACGGCGTGTACCCGACGGCTTCCCAGGCGGCTGTCAGTGTATCGACGTCCCAGTCGCCCCGAAGCACGGTAATCGAATCGTGGAACGTGAAGCCGCCGAGCACCTGCCGCGCCATGAACGGGTGGAAACCGATCGCGGCGACGAATTCCTCGTCGGTACTGTAATGGAAGATGCCTGAGGCCCAGGCGATCGGGGCGAAATCCACCGAGCCGACGACCTGCAGCGGGTCGGAAACCGCTTCCCCGGGCGTGAATCCCATGTTGTCGAGCTGTTGCTCGACGTCGGCGTAGGTCCAGCCGACGTTCGGGCCTTCCTCCTGACTCGGCATCTCAGCCGGGACGGCGGCGAGGAGGTCGGTGATTTTCGCGGGCGCGCCGGTCACGCCTTGTGGCGTCGATTCATCCTGCGTGACGGCAGCGAGGCGGGTGCGGCCATCGTCGGATGGACCGCTTCCGCCAGGGCCGAGCCACCAGGCGCCGCCGACGGTGCCGAGCAGCATGAGCGCGACGATCGCGGCGGAGAGCCAGGCGTTGAGTCGGTTTCCCGCTGGTGGCGCGGACGCTCGCCGCGTGCGATTCGAGACTGGCGCGGATGGCACGAAGGTCTCGCCGGTTGTCGCGGCAGGCGGTGCGGCTGCGAATCCGGTGGCGCTGCTCATGATGTTCTCCCATCGGGTCTGGAGCGGATGATCGACGAGGAGACGGCGGAGTGTGCGGAACTGGGCCGATTTGACGGCCGAGAGCGAGATATCCATGGCGTCGGCGATCTCCTGGCCGGAGAGGTCCGCGAGGCGAAGCTCGACGATACGGCGCTGGCGGTCCGGCAGCCTCGCGAGCATGGCGCGGACGCGGCGGGCGTCCTCGTTGCCGATCAGGTGCTCGTCCGGCGTGCGGCCGGGGTCGGTGAGGTGGAACGGCGTCGCGTCCTCATCGTCGCGGTCGAGCGAGTGGGATGGACGGTGCCTCCGCTGGATGTCGATGACGGTCGTTCCGGCGATGCGGAAGAGCCATCCACGAAACGCGGCGCCGGCGTTGGTCGGGTCGGGTGTATAGGCGGGCAGGGCGCGGAGGGTCTTGATGAACACCTGGCTGGTGGCGTCGGCGGCCTCCTCGGGATGCTGCAGGCGACGGTAGCAGAAGTAGTAGACGTCCTCGGCGTAGCGCTGGTAGAGCGGTTCGAAGGCGCGGGGATCGGCGATGGCGGCCCGGAGCATGGCGAGATGCGTGGCGTGGTCGGTGGAACTCGTGTCGGTGGGTCGGTCGTGCATCTCTCTCACTGGCCGAAGGTCCCTCTCATC
>JAJUGE010000210.1 GCA_029268305.1 Alphaproteobacteria bacterium | reverse complement strand
GCTCGGCGCGGCGACATAGGCATCGTGGAACCCGATCGCGGTGCGGAAGACCTTCAGCTTGCGCGGCATTTCGCCCCTTTCGTGCGACCAACGCGCAACGGATTGGCGGTTTCCCCGTTACTCCCGTCGCAACGGAGGCAGGCATGGCGCACGACATTTCGGGTAAACGGGTTCTGATCACCGGCGGCGCGGGCGGCGTTGGCCGGGAAACGGCACGGCGGATGCTGGATGCCGGCGCGCACGTCGTTTCCGCCGATATCCCCGGCGCCAGCGCTCATGCCGAAGGGGCGATCACATTCGCCGGCGATCTGGCCAAGCAGGAGGAGATCGAACGCCTGTTCCGCTTCGTCGACGAGCAACTTGGCGGCCTCGACATGCTCGTCGCCTGCGTCGGACTGCCCGCCGATCCTCTGATGGAGATCAACGATGCCGGCTGGCGCCAGGTGATCGACGCGAACCTTGTCAGCTACGTCGGCTGCACCAAGAAGGCGATCGAACGCATCCGCACCAGCGGGCGCGAGGACGGGCAGGTCATCCTGGTGGGCTCGATCAGCGTGCACATCAAGGCGGTCGGCGAAAGCGTCTACAACGCTTCGAAGGGCGGCGTTGCCCTGTTCGCCGAAACGCTGCGCAAGGAGATGATCCCGGAAAAGATCCGCGTCACGCTGATCGAACCCGGCGCCATCGCCACTCACCTCCAGCCCTTCGACGACGACAAGCTCCACGAGTTCGAGGACAAGCAGGAGATGCTCCCGGCCGGCGAAGTCGCCGAAGCCATTCTCTTCGCCGCCACTCGCCCGCCGGGCGTCGACGTGGTGACCCTGCGCATCGAGCCGCTGGTGCAGAAGATCTACTGACGCTCTTGCCGGGCAGAGAAAAACCCCCACTTGCAGGAGAAGGGGGAACTCCAATGCTCGAATGGCTCCTCGCCGCCGCGATCCTGATCGCCGTCATCGCGATCCTGCCGCGCATCCTTACCCGCGCCAAACACCAACACCGCGCCAGCGGAGGATCGGGCATCGTGATCGCCATTGGCATGGCGTTGTCGATGATCTTCGACGCGAAGAGCACCCAAGCGACCGAATGGATCGCGCAAAAGCGGGACGAAAAGAAGGTCGAGGAAAGCGGGGAGAAACCGCTATAACGGCGAGGCACGGCAACTCCGCGCCATCAATCTTCAACGTCGTTGTCGTCGCGCCCCCTCCCGCGACGGGTCAGGCCGATGGCTATGCCGAGCGCCAGGCCGATCGCGATGCCCGCACCTATGTTGTCCATGGCCGCACCGATCGCGACCCCTATGGCGACGCCAATGGCGAGGTTGATGCCGGTCTTATTCATCCCGCATTCCTCACGATCTCCGCCCAAGCCGCCTCGTCGATTACTTCGATCCCGAGCTCCGCCGCCTTCTTGAGCTTGCTCCCGGCACCGGGCCCGGCGACCACCAGGTCCGTCTTCGCGCTTACCGTTCCCGCGGCCTTGGCGCCGAGCCGTTCGGCCTGGGCCTTGGCTTCGTCGCGGCTCATCGTTTCGAGCTTGCCGGTGAACACCACGGTCTTGCCGCTGACGGGGCTTTGCTTGGTCTCTACCACGAACTCCGGCGGATCGACCTCGCTCAGCAGGTCGTCCCAGACCTCGCGGTTGTGCTCCTCGTGGAAGAAGTCTCCGAGCGCTTCGACCACTACCGGCCCCACGCCTTCGATCCTGGTCAGTTCGGCCAGCGCTTCGGCATCGCCGGCGTGCGCTCTCTCCGCTGCCTCGCGCAGGGCCGGCAAGGTGCGAAACCGCTTGAGCAGATCGCGCGCCGTGACCGCGCCCACATGGCGAATGCCGAGCCCGAACAGCAGCCGCGCGGCATCCGGCCGGCGCTTAGCCTCGATCGATGCCAACAGGTTGTCCACAGACTTGTCCTGCCAACCTTCGCGGCCGACTATCTCGCTGCGATGCCGATGCAGCCGGAACAGGTCGCCCGGCCCTTTTGCCAGCCAGCCGAGCTCGAGGAACTCGGCGATCGTCTTCTCGCCCAGCCCCTCGATGTCGAGCGCACCCCGGCTGGCAAAATGCCGCAGCCGCTC
>JAJUGE010000209.1 GCA_029268305.1 Alphaproteobacteria bacterium | reverse complement strand
TTCCATATTGCCGGTACCTTTGAATTCTTCAAAGATGACGTCATCCATGCGGCTTCCCGTATCCACAAGGGCTGTCGCGATGATCGTCAGACTGCCGCCCTCTTCGATGTTGCGCGCCGCGCCGAAGAACCGCTTCGGCTTGTGGAGCGCGTTCGAGTCGACGCCGCCCGACAGGATCTTCCCTGACGGCGGGACCACCGAGTTGTAGGCGCGCGCGAGCCGGGTGATCGAGTCGAGGAGGATGACGACGTCCCGCTTGTGCTCGACGAGGCGCCGCGCCTTCTCGCTCACCATCTCGGCCACCTGGACGTGGCGCGTGGCCGGCTCGTCGAAGGTGGAACTGATGACCTCGCCGTTCACCGACCGCTGCATGTCGGTGACTTCCTCCGGCCGCTCGTCGATCAGGAGGACGATCAGATAGACCTCCGGATTGTTGGCCGCGATGGCGTGGGCGATGTTCTGCATCATCACCGTCTTACCGGTGCGCGGCGGTGCCACGATCAGCGCACGCTGGCCCTTGCCGAGCGGGGCGATCAGGTCGATCACGCGGGTCGTGAGATCCTTGTGGAGGGGATTCTCGAGCTCGATCTTGAGCTTTTCGTTGGGATAGAGCGGTGTGAGGTTGTCGAAGTTGATCCGGTGGCGGACCTTGTCCGGATCGTCGAAATTGATCTTGTTGAGCTTCAGGAGCGCGAAATAGCGCTCGCCCTGCTTCGGCGCCCGGATCTCGCCCTCGACCGTGTCGCCGGTACGGAGCCCGAATCGCCGGACCTGGCTCGGCGAGACGTAGATGTCGTCGGGCCCGGGCAGGTAGTTCGATTCCGGTGATCGGAGGAACCCGAACCCGTCGGACAGAACCTCGAGCACGCCGTCCCCGAGGATCGTCACGTCCCGATCGGCGAGCTGCTTGAGGATCGCGAACATCATGTCCTGCTTGCGCAGGGTGCTCGCGTTCTCGATCTCCAGCTCTTCCGCCAGCGCGAGTAGATCCGCCGGTGTCTTGCGCTTGATCTCCTGAAGGTTCATGACCTTCGATGCTGTATCGAGCACGGCTGTCAATGTCTTCTCTTTCTGGAAGGATCGTCGGAAACGCGGCTCCAATCCGGCGGCGAAGTGCCTTGACTGGCCGACTGGTCGAAGTGCGAGACGATCAGGGTATTTCAGACAATGTCACCGACTTGGGGGAAGCCGGCTCTTGTGAGGCCGCTGGCTATAGCGGTGACTATACCGTAAGGACCCGAGCGTCGATTGTCAAGGCCGCTCGCGCGTCGAGGCATTCAAAACGGCTTGACCACGACCAGAATCACGATGCCGATCATCAGAATGGTCGGCACCTCGTTGGCGATCCGGTAGACGCGCGGCGGATGCAGGTTCAGCCCGGCGGCGAAGCGCTTGCGCCAGCTCGCATAGACGTGGTGCATCACCGTCAGGCCGGCGACGAACACGAGCTTGGCGTAGATCCAGCCGCTGCTCCAGTCCACCAGCCCCGGCGTCAGCGCCAGCATGATGCCGAGGATGTAGGTCGCGATCATCGCCGGGTTCATGATCAGGCGCAGCAGCCGTCGCTCCATCAGGTCGAAGCGTTGCCACTCCCGGGTGCCCGGCTCGGTGTCGCAGTGGTAGACGAACAGCCGCGGCAGATAGAGCAGCCCGGCCATCCAGGCGATGATGGCGACGATGTGGAAGGACTTCGTCCAGAGATAGATATCGGCCAGGAAATCCACGGGAAGCCTCGGCTTGTCTTCGATCTCGTCAGGGGCGCCAGCCGCGCACGCGCTCGACAAGCTCGGCCACGTGCTCGGGCGGTGTCGTCGGGACGATGCCGTGGCCGAGATTGAACACGTAGGGGCCGCGGCCGAGGCTTCCCAGCAGCGTGTCGATCTCGTGGCGCATGATCTCGCCGCCGGCCACGAGCACGTTGGGGTCGAGATTACCCTGCACCGCCTTCGTCGCCTGGAGGCGGCTCGCCTGCCGCGGCGCGGCGGAACTGTCGAGGCTGACCGCGTCGATCTCCGGCACGGCCGCGAAATCGGCGACCGCTTCGCCTACCCCTCGCGGGAACACGATGATCGGG
>JAJUGE010000208.1 GCA_029268305.1 Alphaproteobacteria bacterium | reverse complement strand
GCGGCCGAGGCCTCAGGATTTATCGCGGCGGGCTCGCCTACGGCTTCTGGGAGCCTGAGGCGAAATCGCTCGAAGATGGCGACCTGATCGTCGAGATTTGCTCGACCGGCGCCGCCGAGGAGAACCGCGACTGAGGCGTCAGTCGAGCCAGACGAACACGGCTCCGACCGCCGCCATCCCGGCGACGAAGTGGCCGGCATCGATCAGGAACAGCTTGAGCGACTTGCGCGCGAAAAGGTAAGCGATGCCAAGCGCCGGAGCCATGATGGTGAGCCCGAAGCCGGTCGCGATCATCATCGTCGCGCGCGGGTTCGGATCGAGCCGGGCGAACAAGTGGCCCAGCGTCATTACCACCAGCAACTCGAGCAGCAGGCACAGGCCGAAGATCAGCGGCAGAGGCAGGCCAGACTTGAGCTCGGCGTCGCTCAACCCCACTTCCCGCTGCCAGGCCCGGCCGAACAGCGCCGTGTACCAGACCGCTCCGACAAAGAAGAACGCCGCCGTGCCCACGCCGATCGCCAGCCAGTTCATGCGCTTCCCTCCTGCGTTCCGCAGAACGCTAGCGGAACGGGCGCTTTGCGTGTAGGGGCGCCGCCATCGTGACAGCAACGACTCCCCAGGTTCGCTCCATTCCGGAGGCGAAGAAGATCGGCATGGTCAGTCTCGGCTGCCCTAAGAACCTGGTCGATTCCGAGCGCATCCTGACCAAGCTGCGCGCCGACGGCTATGCGATGAGCGCCAATTACGAAGGTGCCGACGTGGTCCTCGTCAACACCTGCGGCTTCCTCGATTCCGCCAAGGAAGAGAGCCTGGAAGCGATCGGCGAAGCGATTGCCGAAAACGGGCGGGTGATCGTCACCGGCTGCATGGGCGAGGAGGCAGAGACGATCCGCGCTCGTTTCCCGCAAGTCCTCGCGGTGACCGGTGCGCACCAGTACGAGCAGGTGGTCGAAGCCGTCCACGAAGCCGCGCCGCCGACGCAAGGGCCGTTCGTCGACCTGATCCCGCAGCCGGACGAAGCCGCGATCAAGCTGACCCCGCGGCACTACAGCTACCTGAAGATTTCCGAAGGTTGCAATCACTCCTGCGCATTCTGCATCATCCCGCAGCTACGCGGAAAGCTGGCCAGCCGGCGGATCGACGCGGTGCTGCGCGAAGCCGAGAAGCTGCTCGCCGCCGGCACCCGCGAGCTACTGGTGATTAGTCAGGACACGAGCGCTTACGGCGTCGACACCCGGCACGAGGAGAAGATGTGGAAGGGCCGGCCGGTCCGCGCTCACATGACCGACCTCGCCCGGGAGCTCGGTCAGTTGCGTACACCTGATGGTCACGCGCCGTGGGTGCGGCTTCACTACGTCTACCCGTACCCTCATGTCGATCAGGTCATCCCGCTGATGGCGGAGGGCCTGCTGACGCCGTACCTTGACATCCCGTTCCAGCACGCGAGCCCGAACGTACTGCGCGCGATGCGCCGCCCGGCGAACGAGGCGAAAGTGCTGGAGCGGATCAAGGCGTGGCGGGAACTGGCTCCTGACCTTGCGATCCGCAGCAGCTTCGTCGTTGGCTTTCCCGGCGAGACCGAAGCGGATTTTCAGTACCTGCTCGATTGGCTGGAGGAAGCGCAGCTCGACCGCGTCGGCGCGTTCCGCTTTGAGCCCGTGGCGGGGGCGGCGGCGAACACCCTGCCTGACCCGGTGCCCGAAGCTATCAAGGAAGAGCGCTACGCGCGGATCATGGATCTGACCGCGCGGATCAGTGCCGCCAAGCTCCAGGCGAAGGTCGGCCGCACCTTGCCGGTTATCATCGACGAAGTCGGCGAACCCGACGAGGACGGCGACGTGGGCGCCACCGGCCGTAGCCAGGCAGATGCGCCCGAGATCGACGGTCAGGTCTTCCTGCGCAACGTGCCAGCAAACCTGCAGCCCGGCCAGGTGGTGCAAGTCGCGGTCGAAGATGCGGACGCTCACGATCTGTTCGGTGTCATCACGCGGTAAACGCCTCGCCAAATTCCCGCTGGCGCGCTCCCCGGGTGGTGGTACCTTGCGGCGAAAGCAGACCGGGGAGAGCCTTGCATGACCCATCTCG
>JAJUGE010000207.1 GCA_029268305.1 Alphaproteobacteria bacterium | reverse complement strand
CGCCCTCTTGTATTTCGCGCAGGCCTCGCGGTTGACGGCGACGAGGAAGGCCTTGTAGCCCAACGGCAGGACGCTTTCCTTGAAGTGCTCCGCGACGAAGGCGGCCACCTTCTCGATGCGGTCGTCCGCCGTCAGGAAGGTACGCAGCCCCACCGCGCGGTCCAGCACCTTGTTGAGCTCCTCGACATCGGTGACGCCTTCGCTGTCAGCCAGGGCGAAGAACTCCTTGTCGAGTCGATCCGCGGGCACCGTCATCGTGGCGGGTGCCATCACGTGCTTGATGGGCAGGGTGGTCTCGTCGGCGATGGACTCGGCGATCGAGTATTTGTCGAGGTAGCCCAGTTCGTCCTGGGCGCCGAAAATCTTGAACGTACCCTCACCCTGGGAGGTCCGAGCGATCGGCGTTCCCGTGAAGCCGATGATGGTGGCCTTCGGTACGGCGGCCATCAAGTAGGTGCCGAGATCCTTGGCCACCGAACGATGCGCCTCGTCGATGAAGACGTAGACGTTGTCACGCAAGCAGCTGTCCTTCCGGATCGCCTCGAACTTGTGGATCATCGAGATGATCAACCCCCGGAAGTCGGCGTCCAGCAGGGCCTGCAGTTCGGCCTTGTTGTTGGCTCGCCGGACCGCAATGTCCTGCTGCTGCATCTCGCCGAGCAGGCGCTCGACCCAGCCCTTGAGCTGACCCTCCAGCTCGGTCCGGTCCACCACCAGAATCACCGTCGCATTGGCGTAGCGCGCCTTGTCCTCGAGGATCTGCCGCGCTGCCGTCAGCAGGGTGAAGGTCTTGCCCGAGCCCTGGGTGTGCCAGATGAGCCCACGGGTCTTGGCGGGGTCCAGGCAGCGGTCGAGGATGGCATTGATGGCGCGCCGCTGGTGCTGGCGCAGGACGGATTTCCGCGTCTCGCCGTCCTGCACATAGAACAGGATCCAGTGCTCCAGCGTGCGCAGGAAGTCGGTGCGCTCGAAGAACGACTGCACGGCGAAGCGGTAGCTCTCCTCCGGCATCTGCTTCCAGCGCGCCATGTCGCGCCGGTTCACGTTCCAGGTCACGCCGTACCAGTAATCGAGCAGGTGGGTCACGTTGAAAAGCTGCGGTGCCGCCAGCAGCTCCGGCGTCTCCAGCTCGTAGCGGCGCAGTTGCTTGATTCCCCGCTCGATCGCATCACCGTCTTTCGGGTTCTTGTGCTCGACGATGCACACGGGCACGCCATTGATGACGAACATCACGTCCGCGCGGTTGCCCTTGCGAGCCGGCGGCTTGATCTTCCACTCCCAGGTGACATGAAAGGCGTTTGTCTCGACGTGCTCGAAGTCGATGAGCTGGACGCGGCGATGGCGTTTCTCGGTCTCGTCGTACCACTGCCGCTCGCCGCGCAGCCACGCCAGCAACTCGCGGTTGCCGTCGATGGTGGCCGGCAGGGCATCCAATGTCTCGACGATCGAGCGCGCCGCATCCGCCGAAAGCCATGGGTTGAATTCGAGGATCTTCCGCTCCAGCACGCCGCGGAACAGGTTGGAGGATTCGTCGCCGCGCCGCGTCAATGCTTCGAAGGGCGTGAGCGGCTCCCAGCCGATCTCCTCGGCGTGCTTGACCATGGGGAACTGCACGCTGCCGGCCTCGCTGATCTTGAGGGTACTCATGCCACGACCTCCTCGGCTTCGGACTCGACGCGGTCCAGAACCGACAGGTCCAGTTCATCGACCCGGATCTCGCCCGTCATCAGCTTGTGCAGCAGAGCCTTGAACAGTTCTTCCAGTACCGCCCGCTTCTTGCGGTGCAAATCGATCTTGCGGTCGATGGCGACGAGGACCGCGACGATTTCGCGCTGCTCTTCTTCGGTTGGGGGCAACGGAATCGGCAACGAATCGATGGTTCCAGTGTTTAAGTTGTACTTGCCATCTGCCGCAGGAGTAGCTCTCCCTGCGACCAGAGAGGTACCAAGTTCCGATCCGTAGAAGTACGCGACATATCGAGGATCGATGCCTTGCTTTAGCCGAGCACGAATCAGGTAAGAAGCGAAGAGAGCCGACTCAGGTTCGCCCTCATAGACGGCGCACTACCCTAGGCGCTCCAATACACCCTGCG
>JAJUGE010000206.1 GCA_029268305.1 Alphaproteobacteria bacterium | reverse complement strand
TGGTCGGAAGCCGAAGCGCATCTCGTGCGGCGATCATGCCGCAAATGCCCGAGCCGAGGCCGATCGGAACATACACCGTGTCGAGGTCGGGGACGCCGCGAAGCAGCTCGAGCGCGTAGGTTCCTACCCCCTGCACGAGCAGACGGTCGAATGAAGGCAGAAGGTGCAGCCCCTCCGCCTCCGACCGCTGGATTGCGTATTCGAGCGATGCCTGGAAATCGTGGCCGTGAACGACCAGCTCGGCCCCGAGAGCATGCATCGCCGCATTCTTCTCGACGCTGTTACCCTCTGGCACCACGATGGTGACCCGGAACCCCGTCCGCCCGGCTGCGAATGCGATCGACTGTCCGTGATTGCCCCGCGTGGCGGTGATGATTCCCTGGAGCGACGGCTCCCTGCGCCGCAACTCGCGCAGATAAACCAGACCGCCACGCACCTTGAAGGCACCGATCGGCGTATGGTTCTCGTGCTTTACCCAGACGTCGGTGCCGGTGCGCTCCGCCAGGAGCGGCCAGCGATGCTGCGGCGTCGGAAGCATCGCTTCGTGCACGGTCGCCGCTGCGCGTTCGAGATCTGCGAGGGAGATCGACATACCGAAGCCCGAGCGAGTGGAGGTCGGGCGGACTCTACGTCATTCCACCCGTTGAGACACGGAAAGAGCAGGCTCGGCTTCGCTGAAGGCCTCGACGAACCAGGTGCGGAATGCGTCCATCCTTTTCGCTGCGCCGGACGGGTCGGGAAGAACGGACTCCCTGAAACCCCATTCCAGAAACGGTGCAACGAGCGCCGGATCCCCGGAGACCACGTGCACCGGGACGGAACGGTCTCCGGTCACGCCGGTGATCAGCGGCGCCGGCTGATGGTCGCCGAGGACGATCATCAACGTGTCCTCGTCGACGAAACGACGAGCGAACCCGGCGACGGAATCGAGGCTATAGGCGATCGCGCGGGCGTAGTTCTCCGGCGCCTTCCCGGGCCAGCCCTCCGGGCCTTTCCATTCACTGTCGGCCATTCCGATGAAACTCTCACCCCTGCCGAGAACCCGCCAGTCGTCGAGCAGCGTCGGCACGGGCTCCCACGGTGCATGGCTGCTGATGAGAGCAATCTCGGCGAACAAGGGCGGCCGATCGGCCGCCTCGGACCGCTCCTGCCGCTGCAGGAACCAGAGCGTGTACTGGTCAGGCATCACGGCCCAGCCGAAGGGAGGGCCGACGTAGTCGATGTTCTGCGAAGTCCAGATCCGGTCGTAGCCGAAGTAGGCGCCTTCCGGCCACGGCCGCAGGATCTGCGGGAAGAGTCCGACGGTACGATGCCCCGCATCGGCGAAAAGATGCACGAGCGTTCGGCGGTCACTGGTGAGCAGACGCTCGTAGAGCCGCTGATTGTCGAGCCAAATCCCGCTCAGCAACGTGCCGTGGGAGAGCCAGGAAAGACCGCCGACCGTGGGTGCCTCCAGTCGTCCGGAAGCGATCGAGAGCCCCGCCGCCGAGAGATCGTTTCCGATCGCCTCGAGCCGCGGCACGATGGTCGAAGCATAACGCGGATCCTGCAGGACGGTCGTCCCGTAGGACTCGACGAACACGAGCAGAACATCCGCCGTGCGCAACCGGGCCAGGAGCTCGCCTTCCATCTCCACGAGCGGATCGCTCGCCACCGCACGGTCGAATGCGGGCAGAGGTCGCCAGAGCGCAGACGCGCTCTCCACCTGCCGCGCCAGGACCTGCGAGACATGGCAATCCAGCGGCAGCGACTGCAGACATGCTTCCTCCCCATCGCGACCTGCCGCGAGCGCGAAACCGAGCGAGCTTGTCAGAACGATCGCCCCGACGCAGCAAAGGGCGACAGTTGCGCCCGATGCCTCGGCCAGGGCCCCCAGCGCGACCACGCTCGCCGCGTAGACGAGCACGCCGACGAGCAACGCGCCGCCGGTCCATAGCCATAGCTCGCGCCAGCCGAGTGCGTCGCCCGTGAACTCGAGCAGCGCCGGCGCGAGATGAATGTCGAGGGGGATGTCCAACCCTCGCCCGAGAGTCCGGTCCAGGAGGGCGTCGGCCATTGCCAAGGTGAACAGGACGAGCACCGCCAGAGCGAACACTCGAAGCAAACGACCGCGCAG
>JAJUGE010000205.1 GCA_029268305.1 Alphaproteobacteria bacterium | reverse complement strand
GGTAACCCCGCCGACCAGCACCGGCCGCAGCCGCCCGACCGGCGTCAGCTTGCCCGTTCGCCCGACCTGGATGTCGATCGCTTCCAGCGTCGTCTCCGCCCGCTCCGCCGGGAATTTGTGCGCCAGTCCCCAGCGCGGCGCCTTGGCGACGAACCCCAATCGCGCCTGCCAGTCGAGTCGGTCGACTTTGTAGACGACGCCGTCGATCTCGTACGGCAGCCCTGCCCGGCGCTCGGCAATGCCGCGATAGTGCGCCAGCATCTCCTCGAGCGAGAGGCAGCGCACGAGATCGGGCGAGATCGGCAATCCCCAGTCGGCGATCCGCTGCATCACTTCGAACTGCGTCTCGCCTGGCACGTCCGAAGCCGCGCCCCATCCGTGCGCGAGGAAGCGCAAGGGGCGCGAGGCGGTCACGCTCGCGTCCTTCTGCCGCAGCGACCCGGCGGCGGCGTTGCGCGGATTGGCGAACTGCCGCACCGAAGCCGGGTCGAACGCCTCGCCCCTGGCCTCCGCTCGCGCCCGCCCCTCTTCCATCAGCCGGGCGTTGAGCGCAGCGAACGCCTGCTTCTCCATGAAGACCTCGCCGCGCACTTCGAAGACCGCAGGCGCTGCGCCGCGAAGCTGCTGCGGGATGTCGGCGACATGCGCGACGTTGGCCGTGACGTTCTCCCCCACCTGACCGTCACCGCGCGTCGCCGCCAGCACCAGCGCGCCGTTTTCGTAGCGCAGCGAGCACGAGAGGCCGTCGATCTTGTCCTCGGCGGTGAAGGCAACGGCCTCACCCTCGGGCAGGTTCAGATAGCGCCGTACCCGCGCGACGAACTCGGCCACTTCCTCATCGGCGAAGGCATTGTCGAGGCTCGCCATCCGCATCGCGTGCTGCACTTTGGAAAGCGGCGACGCCGCCACCTCGTGCCCCACTTTGCGTGACGGCGAGTCCGCGCGCACGAGATGTGGAAACGCCGCCTCGAGCTCGGCATTGCGCCGTACTAGCGCATCGTACTCGGCGTCGGAAATCTCCGGCGCATCCTCGGCGTGATAGAGCCGATCGTGCCGCGCGATCGTCTTCGCCAGCCGCATCAGCTCGTTGGCGGCTTCGGCTTCGGAAAGTTGAGGTTCCATCACGCGTATCCGACCGGCCTCGTCTCGGCCCGCGTGCCGAAGCCGGCGATGATCGGCCGCGCTTTCGCGATGGCGTCCTGCACCGACGGCAGCGAAAGGCTGGCCTCATGGTCCGCTTTCGAACGCCAGACCTCGGTGATCCAGATCGAATCCGGATCGGCCAGGTCCTCGGCAACGATGTAGGCGAGATTGCCCGGCATCTCTCCCGTGCCCTCCAACAGATACCCGATCAGTTCGCTCCGCTTACCCGGAGCGGCCTTCATCTGGCCGACGAGTCCGTACAATTCTTCCACAGGTCCGACCTTTCCAAGCCCGTCGGTGCATCCGGCCAGCAAGAGGGCAGCCGCGCCTCCCGCAAACTGCCGGCGCGTGGGCATCATTACTCGGCGATTATCCGCGGGTCGGCCGTGAACCGCCAGGTGCCGTTCTCGAACCGCATCGCATAGCGCTTCGCCGGCGACCCGGGCGCCGCGACCCAGCCGGTGCATTGCTCGGGCTCGCGACAGGCGAAATCGTAGAGCTGGATCACTTGCGCCGGCTCTTGCGTGATGCCGTCGCGCCAGCCCTCACCGGCAGCGACGCAGCGGCTCGCCGGAGCCAACCGGACGAAGCGGGTGATCAGCGCCTCTTCCTGCTCGGCGCTCAGCGGACCGGGGCGCAGCACCGCGCAAGTGGTCGGCGGGTTCGCTCCGAAGGCGGCGAAATGCCCGGTCAGCACATGCTCGAACAGCGCGAGCGCCGGCTGCTCGGGATCTTCGGCAAGTGTCGGCAGGGGCGGCGGTTCTCCACCGCCCGAGACGCAGGCCGCCAGGCTGCTCGTTGCAATGACCAGGGCAAGGCGATTCACAATCATGCTGCGCATGGCGGCGACACTAGCGTCTCGTGAGGCGAGCGCCAGTATCGTGAAGGTCATCCCGCGCGCTCATTCGGCGCGGCTCAGGCGGAGCGCCGCGATGGAATAGACATCGTCTTTTCCGCCGTCGCGCTTTGCCGCTGCGACGATCACTATGACGAGGCGAGAGTCGACGACCTGATAGACGATCCGATAGCCTTTG
>JAJUGE010000204.1 GCA_029268305.1 Alphaproteobacteria bacterium | reverse complement strand
CTGCGAGGTGGTGTTCGACAATGTTCGCGTGCCGGCGAGCAACCTGATCGCCAACGAGGGCGACGGGTTCATGATCGCCCAGGCGCGGCTCGGGCCCGGTCGCATCCACCACTGCATGCGCACGATCGGCCAATGCGAGGTTGCGCTCGAATTGATGATCGAGCGCGGCCTGAACCGCTCGACGTTCGGAAAGCGCGTTATCGACCACGACACGGTGCGCGAGCAGGTGGCGCTCTCGCGCAACGAGATCGATCAGGCCCGGCTGATCGTGCTGCGCACCGCCTGGTTGATCGACCAGCACGGCAACCGTGCGGCACGGAACGAAGTCTCGCAGATCAAGGTGATCGCGGCCCGGCTGCAGACGACCGTGGTCAGCCGCGCCATGCAGGTGTTCGGCGCCATGGGCCTAACGCCCGATACGCCGCTATCCTATCTCTGGACCTGGGGCCGGGCGCTGCAATACATCGACGGCCCGGACGAAGTTCACCTGCGCGGCATCGCGCGCAGCGTCATTCGCCGCCACGAAAAAGAGGGCATGAGCAGCGTCATGCCCCACTTCTATCGCGTCAGCGAGGATTTCGACGAGGGGCGCCGCTAGCCCCTCGCTCTCTGAGTCAGCGCTTGACCTGCGGGTCCTCGCCGTGCGCGTGCGACTTGCCTGCCTTCTCCGCCTTTTCGAGCTCCGCCCGCTCGCTGCCTTCGTACGCCTTCTTCGCGTCGGCGGCCGCCTGATCGACCTTGCCCGACTGCACGAACTCGCGCGTCTGCTCGTTGTAATGCCGCGCCGCCTCGCGGTTTCCTTCGCCCTGATTCTTGCCGGCCATTCCTCGGCTCCCTCGTCTCAGTGACACTGTAGCGGTCTGAACAGACGAAAGTGGTCCCGGTTCCCTCAACCGGGTGCCACCTCCTCCGCGAGCGCCTCGGCCGTCTTCACCACCTTGCGCCATTCCGACAAGGTCACGCCGACGAGAATGAGGCCGAGCGCGGCAATGGCGGTCGCACCCACCGTCTCGTCGAGAAACAGAACGCCGCAGAACAGGGCGACGAGCGGGTTGAAGTAGTTGAACAGCGACAGGAACGCCGGCCCGGCCAGCGCGACGAGCCGGAAGTAGGCCCAGGTCGCGATCGGCGTGATCGCCACGCCGAGTGCGGCGATGCCGATCCAGGAGTCCGGGCTTCCCGGCCACTCGACGGGGCTCTCGAACAGGAAGGCGGCGGGAATGCACGTCAGTGCCGCGGCGATCAGCACGCCGGCGGCGGCGGTCAGCGAGCGGGTTTCCGGAAGCCGGGCGGCGAGAACCGGCGCCACGCCGAAGCAGACCGCGCCCGCCAGCACATACAGATAACCTGCCATCCCCTCCGCGCCCTCGGAGAGCTTCGCCGACGCCTCGGGCCAGAGCAGGACGACCACGCCGGCGAATCCGACGAGAAATCCGACGCCTCGCCTCGGCGTCACGTACTCGCCCTTGACCAAGAAATGTGCCAGCACGAGCGTCACCAGCGGCACGATCGCGACCAGGATCCCGGCGACGCTGCTGTCGACCGTCTCCTGACCCCACGTGATCAGCGTGAACGGCATGGTGTTGCCGACGAGGCCGAGGAGGAAGATCAGGCCGAGCCGACGGGCGTTGCGCGGCAGCCGCTCGCCGGCGATGCGCATCGCTGCCCAGGCGAGGGCGGCGGCCATCGTCAGGCGGATGGCGGTCGCCGTCAGCGGCTCGGCGGCCGAGACCGTCATGTCCTGGAACATGAAGGCGACGCCCCAGGCGACGCTCAGCAGGCCGAGGAGAATCCATTTCTGCATCGGGGTCCGACAGGGTGCGAGGAGGCGGGATTGCCTCGGCATCAACCCCGCGCCGGTGGCCGCGGTTCCCGCGGGCTCAGTCCCCGTCGGCCTCGGACAGGATGCGGCACCGCTGCCAGAGCATCAGCACGATCGTGCCGACCGCCGCGAACGAGAGCGAAATCGCTTCGGGCATGCCCAGCACCCATGCGCCCGCCCCGGCGACCACCGCCCAGATCAACGGGATCACCGCCAGCATCGGCGCCAGACGGCCCTCGGCCAACAGCAGAAGCCCGAGCGTGAAGGCCGTCGTCGCACCCGGGGTCGTGCCGGCGAGGCGGACGCTGCGCCAATCGCCGGAAGCGAACCAGTCGAGTGCCGGCCAGCCGACGAGGGCGAAGGCGAGCAGG
>JAJUGE010000203.1 GCA_029268305.1 Alphaproteobacteria bacterium | reverse complement strand
GGGGCCGTCGATGCTGTGCAAGACTGTCATCGCCAATTGCTGGCCTCCTAAGGCGGGCTCCCATGCACATGCCTGACTTCGTCGCTCGGTCCGTGCTTGCCAATATTCTCGCCGCCTTGTGCCTGACACCCGCCCAAGCGGGAACGCCCGACGGCGAGGCCTTCGTTGCCGCCTTCGGCGAGGTCTGCATCCCCGAGCGGTTGAGCTACAAGGGCACGCTGGCGCTGGCCGAAGAACTCGGCTGGGAGCCGGTCGTCACCGGCGAAAACGCGGACTACGACGGCTTCATTGCCCACGCCGAGGCGCTGCTTGCCGAGGAAATCGCGGAAGACCCTGACTTTTCACAAGGATCGGACGGCGCCTGGTTCACCCGCGAGATCGGCGGGCGGTCGCATCTTCTGGCCGTCAGCTACCTGCTGACCGAATATCTCGATGCACTGGGCTGCCATCTCTACGATTTCGCGGCCATGGCGCCCATCGACCCGGAGCCGGTGACGCGGCTGCTTGGCCAGACCATCGCCCACACCACCGATGGGGGCGATCCGTTCTACGCGGTCGATCCGGAGCTGATCGTCACCACCGTCTGGGGGCCGTCGCCCCGCCTGCCGCGCACACTCGACACCTACTTAACGTTCATCCCCCAAGGCAGCGAGGTGGCCGCGCAGACCGGATTTTCCGGGCTGATGCTCAAATTCTCGACCTCGCTGCCCGACCGTGCGGAGTTCGAACAATGACAAGGCTGTTGACCGCCGCGGCGCTCTGCCTTCTTCCCCTGCCTGCAATGTCTCAGGCGCCGGTGGTTGGCCCCGCAACCTGCGAGGCCGAGCGGGCCGTCTATGAAATGACCGCCCCCGATACGGAGGAGGTCTGGCGCATCGGGCTCGTTCCGGCGCGCAACATGGCCTCCATCGCCTCCGATCTTTATCTCAAGCTCACCACGCCGCAGCGCGACTACTGGTTCACCTTCTCCGTCTCCCAGGGCTATTCCGGCATTACTGTCTTTCCCGTCACCGACCCCTATGCGGATAGCGGTCCGCGCGACCTGCTCGGCCCGCCCTTTGGCGCCAACGCCGATGGCGTCACCGATCCCGACATCCTCAGCGCCCTGCGCTTCCTCACGCTCGACGCCGAACTCAACATTGCGTTCGAGCCTCCCATGAGCGGCGAGGAGGCGCCGCCTTACATCATGCTGCCCGAGATCGGCCGCGCGCTCTGGTATGATGCCGCGGCGCTGACCGAGGATGAAACCGCCGACCGCGATCCGATGCCGCGCGGCGTGTTCAGGCGCACGGGGTGCCTGGTCGCTCCGCATCCACAGGCAGGGCCATGAGACGGAACTCTGCCGAAGCGCGAAGGGATGGAGACCGATGCCGATAGGTGGGTGCAAGCCGGGTGACGGGTCGTCACCCCCGGTTCCGCCATCCTGGTTCGATGGCATGACAGGCGGAGAGATGTCGCCCCGCATCGCCGCCGCCGCCGCGCTCGACGATTTCGCGGATGCGCTGAGCAATGCCCCGCGCTGGCTGCTGGAAACGGGCTGCGGCGGCGCGATAACGCTACGGGTTTGCGCGCACCGCCAGGGGGAGCGCCTCGAAATCCTGGTAGAGCTGGCCGGCGAGCCTGCGCAGATCGTTCTTGAACCGCACGCTTCGGGCTGGCTGTCGATTGCCGCTGTGTGTGGCGACCAAGAGCTCTTTCGCGCCTGGCTCGACCGCCCCTATGAAGAATTCGAGTTCTGGCCCGAAAGTGCGGCGATCCCAGCAGGCAGGACGGTCGACCCACCGGGGCGCATCGGCAAGCGGCGCAACTGGATCAACCTCTCGGCAGCGGCATGGCCGCAATTGGCACGGTTCGCCAATGCGGCCGGCATCGTGGCGGCGATTGAAGCGGAAGCGCCGACGATGGAAAGGCCGGACAGCCCATGATGATGGCAAGGTATGGGCGCTCGATGCGCACCGCATTGACCGCCGCCGCGATTCTGGCGCTTTCCGCCTGCTACGAGACGCAGCTCCCGATCGTCACGCAGCAGAACGCACATACCAACCCGCTGATACCGGACGGGCGATATTGCGAGATGACTTTCGAGAATACCCGCCCGGTCACGGGGATTGGCCAGTGCATCACCCTGACCTGGGAGGACGGAGCCAATGGCTGGCGCACCGACAATCCCTTGCTCCCGGGCGACGAGCATGGCGTCTCCAT
>JAJUGE010000202.1 GCA_029268305.1 Alphaproteobacteria bacterium | reverse complement strand
TCCATCAGTTCGGGATCGGTAACCTGCTCGGCCACGCCGCGTGCGAACAGGTTGGCGTCCGCTCCCCAGGCTTCCAGCGCCGCCTTCTGGCTCGGCGCGGCGACATAGGCATCGTGGAACCCGATCGCGGTGCGGAAGACCTTCAGCTTGCGCGGCATTTCGCCCCTTTCGTGCGACCAACGCGCAACGGATTGGCGGTTTCCCCGTTACTCCCGTCGTAACGGAGGCAGGCATGGCGCACGACATTTCGGGTAAACGGGTTCTGATCACCGGCGGCGCGGGTGGCGTAGGCCGGGAAACGGCACGGCGGATGCTGGATGCGGGCGGGCACGTCGTTTCGGCCGATATCCCCGGCGCCAGCGCTCATGCCGAAGGGGCGATCACGTTCTCCGGCGATCTCGCGCGGCAGGACGAGATCGAGCGCCTGTTCCGCTTCGTCGACGAGCAGCTCGGCGGCCTCGACATCCTCGTCGCCTGCGTCGGCCTGCCCGCCGATCCGCTGATGGAGATCGACGATGCCGGCTGGCGCCAGGTCATCGACGCCAACCTCGTCAGTTACGTCGGTTGCACCAAGAAGGCGATCGAACGCATCCGCACCAGCGGCCGTGAGGACGGGCAGGTGATTCTCGTCGGCTCGATCAGCGTGCACATCAAGGCGGTTGGCGAGAGCGTCTACAACGCGTCCAAAGGCGGCGTTGCCCTGTTCGCCGAGACGCTGCGCAAGGAAATGATCCCCGAGAAAATCCGCGTCACCCTGATCGAACCCGGCGCCATCGCCACTCACCTCCAGCCCTTCGACGACGACAAGCTCCATGAGTTCGAAGACAAGCAGGAGATGCTCCCGGCCGGCGAAGTTGCCGAAGCCATTCTCTTCGCCGCCACTCGCCCGCCGGGCGTGGACGTGGTGACCCTGCGCATCGAGCCGCTGGTGCAGAAGATCTACTGACCGCCCTTGCCGGGCAGAGGAAAACCCCCACTTCCAGGAGGAGGGGGAACTCCAATGCTCGAATGGCTCCTCGCCGCCGCGATCCTGATTGCCGTCATCGCGATCCTGCCGCGCGTCCTCGCCCGCACGAAACGCAACCGCCGCACCAATGGAGGATCGGGCATCGTGATCGCCATCGGCATGGCGCTGTCGATGATCTTCGACGCGAAGAGTTCGGACGCCGTGGAAATGATCGACCGAAAGGCCGACGAGAAGGAAGACGAAGAAAGCGGCGACAAGCCTGCCGACTAAGTCGACACGACTAGGGAAAAGGGGTGCAACTCGCCTCTATTCGCGGCCCCTCGAGCACCTGCTTCAATCAATCTTTCTTATCACCCTCATCGTTGCCCCTCCCGCGGCGCGCCAAGTCGATCGCTATGCCGAATATCAAGCCGATGGAAATGCCCGCTCCAACGTTACCCATTGCGGCGCCCATCGCGACCCCTATGGCGACGCCAATTGCGAGGTTGATGCCGGTCTTATTCATCCCGCATTCCTCACGATCTCCGCCCAGGCCGCCTCGTCGATTACTTCGATCCCGAGCTCCGCCGCCTTCTTGAGCTTGCTCCCAGCACCGGGCCCGGCGACCACCAGGTCCGTCTTCGCGCTTACCGTTCCCGCGGCCTTGGCGCCGAGCCGTTCGGCCTGAGCCTTGGCTTCGTCACGGCTCATCGTCTCCAGCTTGCCGGTGAACACCACGGTCTTGCCGCTGACCGGGCTTTGCTTGGTCTCTACCACGAACTCCGGCGGATCAACCTCGCTCAGCAGGTCGTCCCAGACCTCGCGGTTGTGCTCCTCGTGGAAGAAGTCGCCGAGCGCCTCGACCACTACCGGCCCCACGCCTTCGATGCTGGTCAGTTCGGCTAGCGCTTCCGGACCGCCGGTGTGTGCTTTCTCTGCTGCCTCGCGCAGGGCCGGCAAGGTGCGAAACCGCTTGAGCAAATCGCGCGCCGTGACCGCGCCCACATGGCGAATGCCGAGCCCAAACAGCAGCCGCGCGGCATCCGGCCGGCGCTTGGCTTCAATGGATGCTAACAGGTTGTCCACAGACTTGTCCTGCCAACCTTCGCGGCCGACTAGCTCGCTGCGATGCCGATGCAGCCGGAACAGGTCGCCCGGCCCTTTTGCCAGCCAGCCGAGCTCGAGGAACTCGGCGATCGTCTTCTCGCCCAGCCCCTCGATGTCGAGCGCACCCCGGCTGGCAAAATGCCGCAGCCGCTC
>JAJUGE010000201.1 GCA_029268305.1 Alphaproteobacteria bacterium | reverse complement strand
GAAGGATGACCTCGCCGCCATTTTCGCCGGACTCACTGGTGATGCCGAAGAGAACGCCATGGTAGTCCGGCATCGGGCCGACCGCCTCGCGGGATTCGACGAGCGGCGCCCTGATCCCTTCGATCATCTCCTCGGCGTCTTCGGGTCGGATATTCGGGTTGATCTCGATCTGGCGCTCGAGGTCAAACATGGCGGAGCCGGGCTGGTCGAAGGCGACGAGGGAGACCGTGTCCTCGGGCACCGTCGCGAGCATCGGCGCGATGTTCTCGTCGTCTCTGGCGGATTGCGCCTCGCCGGCATGGGCGGCAATGGCGAACTCGAGCGTTTCCATCGTCCCCGCGTAGACCAGGATGCCGCCGTCGAGGATCGCGACGTTATTGAGCGACTGGAACCCCTTGCTCTGGATGGGATGCGTCGGGTCGATCTCGCCGTTCGGGCCGATCGTCCAGGCCGGGACACCGCTCGCGGTCGTGTACGGGGTGTACCCTGCAGATTCCCAGGCGGCTGTCAGTGTATCGACGTTCCAGTCGCCCCGAAGCACGATGATCGAATCGTGGAACGTGAAGGCGCCGAGCACCTGCCGCGCCATGAACGGATTGAATCCGATCGCGGCGACGAATTCCTCGTCGGTACTGTAATGGAAGATGCCCGAGGCCCAGGCGATCGAGGCGAAATCCTCCGAGCCGATGACCTGCAGCGGATCAGCGACCGCTTCTTCGGGGGTGAACCCCATGTTGGCGAGCTGTTGCTCGACGTCGGCGTAGGTCCAGCCGATGTTGGGGCCTTCCTCCTGGCCCGGCATGTCGGCCGGGACGGCGGCAAGGAGGTCGGTGATCTTCGCGGGCGCGCCGGTCACGGCCTGTGGCGTTGCGTCAGTCGTGGAGACCGGCGTGGTGGTCGTTTCTCCGGACATCTGGGTCCAATACGCGTCGCACTCACCTACGCAAATCCAGATATTCGTCTCATCGACGAGCCACTGACCGTCGAGATTTTCGAGGATCACGGCCTCGCTCGTGAATATCTCCTGATCTGGAACGCCGTAGGCTTGGACCATCGGATCGTCCTCCCAAAGCAGGCGCGTCGCAGGGATCAGGATACGGCCGTCCGACATCATTAGAGCGTTTTCCGGGTTAAAGCGATGCTCGAAATAGAGCAGGAATGGATCAAACGCCGGGTTCGGACCTTCCAGAAGCTCCCGGGAAGCGTTCCATATTTCCTCGTACACAGAACTCGACGGCTCGATCCCTGAGACGACGACCGTAAAATCAGACGGATCGGCCGTACTGAGGTAGGCGGATGCTTCCTTGCCTACCGCCAAGCGGGACTTGATTATCTCTTCGCTGTACGGGGCATTGCTGGTCGTTGAGCCACTATTGAAGAAGAGGTTGTCGGTTGTCTGGTAGGCACGGGCTTGTGGAAGCTGACCCGCGTTCATGCACGCCTCAAGTCCGCGAGTCGTCGCAACTGCCTCCGCCGCAACTTCGCGCTCAGCGGGTCCGACGACCTCGTATGAGTGATCCAGAATCCCGTCCGGATCGGTTGTGATTGCCTTGGCATACTCTTCCTGCGACATCGGCTCGGCGGTGCATTCGTCCGGTGTGATCGCGGCGATCCACGGCGCTTCCTCGGGCGAGAGCGGTGTCGGCCAGATGGCTTCTGGCGACGATTCGGTCTGCGTGACGGCGGCGAGGCGGGTGCGGCCGTCGTCGGAAGGACCGCTTCCGCCGGGGCCGAGCCACCAGGCGCCACCGACGGTGCCGAGCAGCATGAGCGCGACGATCGCGGCGGAGAGCCAGGCGTTGAGGCGATTTCCGACTGGCGGTGCGGTCAGTTTCCGGGTCCGGTTGGAGACCGGCGCGGATGGCGCGAAGGTCTCGCCGGTCGCGGCGGCAGGCGGTGCGGTAGGGAACGCGGTGCTCATGATGTCCTCCCATCGGTTCTGGAGCGGATGATCGACGAGGTAGGCGGCGGCCGGGGCATCGGCGCGCCGGACCAGCCCGCGAAGCTGGCCGACGGCGTCCGCGAGGTCGGCTGCCTCGGTCATCTCTGGCGATGCGGCGTCCGGCGCGCGCGTTCCGGAGCGCATGGCATCGAGGAGGGTGTTCAGGTGGTCGGCGTCCGGGTCGTTCGGACGGGGCTCGAAGGGCACGGTCATGGCTGCTGCCTCGTGGTGTCGATGTTGTCGTCGTCGAGGAGACGGCGGAGCGTGCGGAAAGCGCGGAACTGGGCGG
>JAJUGE010000200.1 GCA_029268305.1 Alphaproteobacteria bacterium | reverse complement strand
TTGGCGGAGGGGGAGGGATTCGAACCCTCGAAGGATGTCACCACCCTTAACGGTTTTCGAGACCGCCCCGTTCAACCACTCCGGCACCCCTCCGTAAGGTCCTGACCACGGGACGCGGGAACCTAAACCAGCCGGACCGACGATCGCAAGGGGCATCGGTGCCAGACGTGTACCCCGGATTCTGCATCCATTCCGAGTTGACACCGTGTCGCCGGTTCGTATAGTCCGGCTCCGCGCGCCGTCGGCAGGCGAGCGCGCCCTTTTTGTTGCAGGCATACGCCAGCGCGCCCATATCGCGGCTGGCGCCGGTGCGCAGGTGGACGATATGTACGCAGTGATACGGACGGGCGGCAAGCAGTATCGCGTCGCCGAGAACGACGTCGTGGTCGTCGAGCGGATCGCCGGCGAGGCCGGCGACGAGGTCACGCTGGGCGACGTGCTGATGGTCGCAGGCGACGGCGACGTCAAGGTCGGCGCACCGCTTGTCGACGGCGCGGCAGTGAAGGCGACGCTGGTCGAACAGACCCGCGGCGACAAGATCATCGTCTTCAAGAAGAAGCGGCGCCAGAACTATCGCCGCAAGCGCGGCCATCGCCAGGACCTGTCGGTGCTGCGCATCACCGGCATCACGGCCTGACGCGGCGCGAACCAGCTAGGAGAACGGAGCATGGCTCACAAGAAGGCAGGCGGTAGCTCGCGCAACGGACGCGATTCCGCGGGACGTCGGCTCGGCGTCAAGAAGTTCGGCGGCGAAAGCGTTCTCGCCGGCAACATCATCGTTCGCCAGCGCGGCACCAAATGGCACCCCGGCACGAATGTCGGCGTCGGGCGTGACCACACGCTGTTCGCCCTGACCGACGGCGAGGTGAAGTTCGCCAAGGGCCGCGGCGGCAAGTCGTTCGTCTCGGTGCTGCCGCCGACCTGACGGCGACCCGCGCCGCCAGAGACCGGGGGGAACGGCAGTCCGTTCCCCTTTTTTTATGTCTGCACACCATTCAGCGCCGAGACAACAGCCCCGAGAGGGCAGCCCTGATGCGGTTTCTCGACGAAGCCAAGGTCCACATCGCCAGCGGTAACGGCGGCCCCGGCGCCGTCAGCTTCCGGCGCGAGAAGTTCATCGAGTTCGGCGGCCCCGACGGGGGAGACGGCGGGCGCGGCGGCGACGTGATCGTCGAGTGCGTCGCCAACCTGAACACGCTGATCGACTTCCGATACCGCCAGCATTTCAAGGCGGGCACCGGCAAGGGCGGCGCCGGCAAGCAGCGCACGGGCGGTCGCGGCAGCGACGTGGTCCTCCGTGTCCCGCCGGGCACGCAGATCTACGAGGAAGACAAGGAGACGCTGATCGCCGATCTCACCGAGCCGGGGCAGCGAATCGTCCTGGCGCGCGGGGGCGACGGCGGCTTCGGGAATATGCACTACAAGAGCTCGACCAACCAGGCGCCGCGCCGCGCCGACCCCGGGTGGCCGGGCGAGGAGCGCTGGATCTGGCTGCGCCTGAAGCTGGTCGCCGACGCCGGGCTGGTCGGACTGCCCAACGCCGGCAAGTCGACCTTCCTTGCCGCAGTGAGCCGGGCGCGGCCGAAGATCGCCGATTACCCTTTCACCACGATCGCGCCCAACCTCGGCGTGGTCTATGTCGGCGGCACCGAGTTCGTGCTGGCCGACATCCCCGGCCTGATCGAGGGGGCCCACGAAGGAGCGGGCCTCGGCGACCGCTTCCTCGGCCATATCGAACGCTGCCGCGTCCTCCTGCATCTGGTCGACGGCACCGAAGAGGCGCCGGACGAGGCGTACCGCACCGTGCGGAAGGAGCTCGAGGCATATGGGGGCCGCCTCGCGGCGAAGCCGGAGATTCTCGCCCTCAACAAGTGCGACGCCCTCGACGACGAAACGGTGGCTGAACGACGCGCGGCTCTCGCCAAAGCCGCCGGAGTGCCCGTCGACGCGGTCCGCCTGCTTTCCGGAGCGACGCGAGCAGGCGTACAGGAAGTGCTGGGCGCCCTCCTCCGCCAGATCGAATCCGCTCGGGCAGCCGAGGGAGAGGCGGAGCGCGGGGAGGAGGCATGGACCCCATGACGCCCGGGGGAAGCGGCCTCGCCGACGCAGCGCGCATTGTCCTGAAAATCGGGTCAGCCCTGCTGGTCGACGAGGCGAGCGGCCAGTTGCGCCGCACGTGGCTCGATGCGCTCGCAGACGACGTGGCCGGTTGCCTCCGCCGCGAGCAGGAGG
>JAJUGE010000199.1 GCA_029268305.1 Alphaproteobacteria bacterium | reverse complement strand
GTCTCCTCGCCGTGCAGCATTCGCCTGACCGCCGGTCCGCGCGCGGCGAGCGCTTCCCAGACCCGGACGCGCACATCGGTCAACGCTCCGAGGATGGCGTCGTGCATCCAGAGGCGCTGGACGTAGCGGAAGACGGCGCGTCCGATGCCGAAGAAGCGGACGCCGACGATCGCGACCATCAGGTAGAGGATCGGTGGCTGCTCGCTGGCACGGATAATCAGCCACGCCGAGACGGACGTCAGCGCGACGGAGGCAAGCGCCGCCAGCGCACCGAGCAGGACAGCTCCCGCGAAACGGGGCCGGAATGGCTGGATCAGGTCGATGAGCAACGCGAGCGTCTCGCGGAGGGAGATCGGGCCGGAGACGTTCTCCTTCGCGGCCACCTGGCGATGCAGCAACGGATTCGGGTCTTCACTCTCCGTTGACCGCGCCGGAATCCCTGTCAGGTTCGTGGAGATCGCCAACCCGCTCCCGACATCGAACACGTGGTCAGCGAGCGACCGGGTCGCGGCGTCATGCGCGACGAGGATGATCGTCACCCGGCCTCGCAGGCCCTCGATGACGCGATGGATGATGCTGGCCGTTTCCGGGTCGAGGTGGGCGGTCGGCTCGTCGAGCAGCAGGAGCGTCGCTCCGCGCCGGATTCGCGCGAGTGCGCGAACCATGGCGACCCGGCGCAGCTCGCCCTGGCTGAGCTCGGCGTGGGCACGATCGAGCAGGTGCGCCGCGCCGGCTTCGGTAAGCACCCCGGAGATCTGCCCCTCGTCATCGCTTTCCAGCGCGAGAGCGATCTCGTCGCGCACGGTTTCCGCGAAGGGTTCCGGATGCTGGGGTACCCATGCGATGCGGTCCGGGTCGATGCCGGAGATGCGCCCGTCAACGGAGTGTCCGTCGGGCGTCGTCCCCAGCAACCCGGCGATGGCGGCGAGGACGCTGGATTTGCCGCTGCCGCTCGGACCGTCGAGCGCAACGAGGCTTCCCGACGGGGCGTCGAACGACAGTGCCTCGACGACCGGCTCCGGTCGCCCGGCGTAGCGGATGGTGAGGTCCCGAACGCGAACGTGCGCTGGCGCCGCCGTGTCTTCGCTCGCCCACGCCAGCTCTGGCAACGGGGCGCCGATGATGCGGTTCACGCGCTCCAGCGCCTCGACGCCGTCCTCGCTCGCATGGAACGCCGCCCCGACCTGGCGCAGCGGCAGGTAGCATTCCGGCGCGAGGATCAGGGCGGGCAGGCCGGCCTCGAGCGGCATCGAGCCGTTCACCAGCCGCAGGCCGATGAAGACGGCGACCACCGCGACGGAGATCGTGGAGATCAACTCGAGGGCGAGGGAGGAGAGAAAAACGGTCCGCAGCGTCGTCATCGTCCGCTCGTGGACCGACGACGCGATTGCCCGCAGCGCCCGGGTCTGCTCGGCGGCCCGCCGAAGGCCGACGAGCACGGGCAGCCCACGCGCCAGCTCGACGAGATGATCCGACAGGCGCTGGATCTCGTCCAGCGCCCGCTGCGTCCGGTCATCGGTGTGCAAGCCGATCAGGATCATGAAGATCGGCACCAGCGGGATCGTGACCACGATGACGGCCGCGCTGACCCAGTCAGCGAAGAGCACGCGGAGCAGGACGACGGGCGGGATGGTCGCCGCCGCGACGAGCGCCGGCAGGAACCGTGAATAGTAGCTGTCGAGGTCGTCCAGACCCTTGGTCGCGAGCACGGTGATCGCGCCGAGGCCGCCCGGGATGTCCCGCCCGCCCCGGGCCGTGACGCGCTCCGCCAATTTTGCGCGCAGCGACTCCTTCGCGCCGACGGCCGCGCGGCGGGAGACGACTTGGGTCAACCACTCCAGCAATGCCCGGACAACGACCGCGCCGATTCCGAGCGCAATGGCGCCGCGCCAGGCATCAGTCCCGTCAATGATCGCGATGATGCCGCATGTCACCGCCTCGGCGATCAGGACCAGCGCGATGGCGCGGCCGACGCCGATCGCGGCCAGCCAGGCCAGCGCCGGGCGGCTGCTCGCCGGCAGGGCGGCGATGGGGGAGCGGGAAGGGCCGGAGCCGCGCAGCATCAGGAACCTACCGCGCTTCCGGCGCGCGCAGGATCGCCGGCAGGAACTCGTGCGGCTCCGGGATGCTATCCTCGCTGATGCGGTGCCGGAAAATCCAGTACGACCACGCCTGGTAGCCGAGGACCAGCGGCACACCGATGGCCGCGACGATGGTCATCAGCTTCAGGGTGTAGTCCG
>JAJUGE010000198.1 GCA_029268305.1 Alphaproteobacteria bacterium | reverse complement strand
CTGGGCATCGTCGGTCCATTTGCCGACTTCCTCGTAGTAGCGGATGGCGCCGTCGTGGAACGGCACGACCCAGTCCATCACCTGCTTTTCGAGCGCATAGCCGGTGGCGGCCGGTGCCGCGTCCTTGAAGTGCTCGAAATTGTCGAAGATCGCCTTGGTCAGCGCATAGGTCGTGTCGGCATCCGCCGAAGCGTACGAGATGACGACGGGGTAGGGATAGCTCGCTCCCTCCCACGGCTCTGGATTCCCGCCGGCCTCCTTGCAAATGTGCTTGCTGAAATAGGGAGTCACCTCCTTGAGGCGGGCCCAGCCTTCTTCGTCGTCGTGCGGCAGCGTCGGCCAGACCAGCCCGCGCGGTGACGCCTGCACCTTCAGGATGTTGCCGGAGGTGGTGGTCGAGAAGAAGGCGTCGGCCTGGTTGTTCAGCACCGCGTCGAAGGCGCCGTTGTTGCCGCCCACCTCGACCATCTCGACGTCCTCCCAGGTCAGGTTGCCGAAGCGAAGATGACCGTAAGTGTTGTTGTTGAGCGCCGGCGAGCCCTTGACCCACGCGACCCGCTTGCCCTTGAGATCGGCCATCGTCTTGATCCCGGCGTCCCCGGCGAAGAACACCGTCAGGCAGTTGTCGCCCATGGCCATAACAGACATGCGCAGATCCTGCGGGCCCCATTCCGGGGTCGCGAAGACGTCGACCGCCTCGAGCGAGAAAAAGGTGCCGACGCCGTTGAACGAATAATCGACCTTGCCTTCGCGAAGAGGGACCATCCGCGACACGTCGTTCTTGCCGGGCAGCACGCGAAGCGTC
Source organism: Alphaproteobacteria bacterium (assembly GCA_029268305.1). Lineage (GTDB taxonomy): Bacteria > Pseudomonadota > Alphaproteobacteria > JAJUGE01 > JAJUGE01 > JAJUGE01. Next base: position 1,549 of record JAJUGE010000198.1, on the reverse strand, counting down.
ACCCCTTCGTTGTTCTTGAATGCGGCGCCGATGGCGACGGCCTGGGCATAACCCGACGATCCGACGTCGTAGGCGGTGACGGCCATGGATTGCGGCAGTTCTTGCGCAGTACCGGGCCCGGCATACAGGGTGAGCGTCGCCGCGCCCGCGGCGAAGGCGGAAAATAGTTTATTCATGCGTTACCTCCCAGTTGCTCGGGCACGGCCGCTGTGCCGGGCCGCTGCCCGAATACATAGAAGACTAGGAGATTTCCGCCTTTACGAACAAGTCGAACGGTGTTGTAAGCCCCTCGCCTCAACCTGTCCGTGCGTCGGTCGAGGCTTGTGACGCCGGACGAGGCACACCGTAGGCAACGGCACGCAGCAGGTTCTCCTGCCGGACGAGGATGTTGCCCAGTTCGTAGCGCTCGATGATCGTGCGGCGGGCGTTGCGACGGATTTCAGTCATTCGCTCCGGATGCTCGAGAGCTTCCCCAACGGCGCTTACCAATTCGTCGCGGGAGAAGAAATCGACGAGCAGCCCGTTCTCCCGGTCCCGGATCACTTCCTGCACCGGCGGCGTTCGAGACCCGACGACCAGCCCGCCGACGGACATGGTCTCCAGCATCGACCAGGACAGGACGAACGGTACCGTCAGATAGACGTGGGCCGAGGATATGCGGATGACCTTCAGGTACTCGCCGTAGGGGAGCAGGCCGGTGAAGTGCAGCCTGTCCATGTCGAAATCGAGCTCGGCCAGCATCTTCTGCTTGAAGGTCTGCCCATCGGGCAGGGTCCGCCCATAGGCGACCCGGTCCTGGCCGACGATGATGACGTGCATCTTCGGGTAGAGCTTCTGCAGCTCGGAAGCCGCGCGCATGAACTGGGGGAAGCCGCGATACTGCTCCATACCGCGAGCGACATAGGTGACCACCTGGTCCGCGGCGGTGAGCTTCAGACCGTCCACCTCCACGTATGCCTCGGGATCGGGACTGAAGAACCGGGTGTCGATACCGTCATGCAGGACGCCGACCCGCGACCGGAGTGCCGGCGGGAACTGGTTCCGCTGCCATTCGGTCGGACTAACGCCGATTTCGGACGCAGCGAGGTCCATCAGAATCGGCGCGTTCTTGGAGCGGAGCCGCAGGATGCCGGCTTCGGTTAGAGGCTCGTCGGGCAGGAAGTCGGCGTCGGCATTCTTCGAATTGTAGTACCACTCGAAATAGCCGATGAGCTTCGTCTGCGGCCAGACGTCCTTGACGAACAGGCCCGGCCCCCAGCCGGAATGCGCCATCACCACGTCGGGAACGAAGCCGTCGTCGCGCAGCGCCCGCATCGCACGATAAGCGGCTTCGCCGGTGATCGCGGCGCGCTCGAACGCCCGGCCGAACGGGTGCGTGTTCGGGCTGACCCCGCGCTCGGTCTTGTAGAGCACCTTCTTCACACCGGGGATCTCCCAGGCTTCCCCGGCCGTGACGTAGACGACCTCGTGCTCCGGATTCTGGCCGAGACGGCCGGCTATGTTCCGGAACTGGGCCGGAAAGTTGTTGTGCATGAAGAGCACGCGCATG
>JAJUGE010000197.1 GCA_029268305.1 Alphaproteobacteria bacterium | reverse complement strand
CATGTTGGAAACAGCGCCGGCGGCGACCATAGTTGTACTTCCGCGGCACAGGAAGGATATGGGAGGTCCCGGATGGCGGATTTGCGGGTTCTCGCGGCCACCGACCTGTCGGCCCGCTCCGCGCCGGCGCTGCGGCGGGCAGCGCTTCTCAGCCGGCAGCTTTCGGCCGACTTCCACATCCTGCATGTCGTCGACGAAGACCAGCCGCGCGACATGGTCGCTTCCGCCTGCCGCATGGCGGAGGAAGCGCTCGCGCGCGAGGTCGGCGAGCTGGAGGAGGTCGCCGGGCGTCCGCCGACGCTGCTGGTGCAGCCCGGCGAGCCGTTTCAGACAATCGTCGATCGCGCCGAAGAGCTGGACGCGAGCCTCGTCGTACTGGGGGCGCACCGGAAGCTGTTCCTGCGCGACGTCTTCGTCGGCACCACGCTCGAGCGGGTGATCCGCACCGGGAGCCGCCCGGTTCTGATGGTAAACGGTTCGCCCTCGGGCCCGTATGGCCGCGTGCTGGTCGCCACCGACATGTCTCCGGCTTCGGCGAATGCGCTGCAGACCGCCGCTTCCCTCGGCCTGCTCGCGGGCGTCGACGTCACATTGCTGCATGCGTTCCAGGTGCCCGCCAAGGCTTCCCTGATCGAGGCGCACCTTCCGGCGCCCGAGATCGACGCGCATGTGGGTCGCCAGGCTGCGGCGGCACGGAGCTCTCTGATCGAGTTCCTGTCGGGCCTCGGTCTCGGCGAAGCGGGGCACACCGTGCGTCTCGAGGAGGGAGACCCGATCGAGCGCATCGTCGAAGCCGCCGAGCGCGACCGACCGGACCTCGTGGTGATCGGCACCCGCGGCCTCACCGGGTTGAAGAGGGTGCTGCTCGGCAGCGTCGCGGATGCGCTGCTCCGACGCCTGGAGTGCGACGTGCTGGCGGTCGGGCCGCGGACTTCGGCGTAGACAGCCCGAGCGGGGCCGATCGGATTCCACTAACCACGTCTGCTCGCAAGGTGGTAGTCTGCCGCACTTGGGCGTGGTCGACGCTGGCTGTCACGACCGCGCCGGGATGAAGGACGTGCCGATCTCAGCCTCCACACGATCCGGAACCGATCTGCCCTGGGACGGCTGTCGCCGCCGCGTCCTCGCGGCGCTTTGTGCCGTTCTGGTGCTCGCGTCCGGCCTGTGGTCGGCCGGGTTGCAGGCGTCGACCTTCGCCCTCCCCGAAATCTCGGTCGTCGACCATGCCGGCGATCGGCTCTCCGCGGGTGACCCGGCCGAGCTCGCGGCAATTCTCGCCTGGCGTCAGGTCGCCGGGATCGAGGCCAAGCGGATCGTCCCGGAAGGGCCATCGCCCCAGCCCGCGGCTCTACCGCCGTGTTTCGCGCCGTCCCCGGCCCTGGCCGGCACGGCCTTGCGCACATGGCTGATCCCTCGGGCGCAAGCCCGTCTTCTCCTTTTCAGCCGCACTCCGACCGGTCCGCCGATCGCCTGAGCCGGATTCCGCCCCGCGGCGGAGCCTCTCAGCAATTGTGATCGAAGCGCCACCGGAGCGACTGCTCCGCGGGCCACTTCCGGAGTGCATAGGTGTCCTTTCGTGGAATCCGCTTCGTGCCGGACGGCACGAGGATCGACTTCGTGCGGCAGCGATTCATCGCGTTCGCCGTCACGGGAATACTGATCGCCGCGAGCCTCGGCTCGCTGGCCTTGCAGGGGCTGAACCTCGGCATCGACTTCAGCGGGGGCATTCTCATCGAGGTCGCCGCCGACGAGCCGATCGATGTCGCGGAGATGAGGCGGCGGATCGAGCCGCTCCAGCTCGGTGATGTCAGCCTGCAGCATTTCGGCTCGCCCGAGCAGGTGCTGATCGGCATCGGCGCGCAAGGGAGCGAAGAAGCGAACGCGGAGGCGCTCCGCGCCGTCCGCGACGTTCTCGGCGAAGAGCTCGAGTACAGACGAACCGAACAGGTCGGCCCGAAAGTAGGAGCCGAGCTGCTGCGGGACGGGATCATCGCGACCGTGCTGGCGGTGCTGGCGATCGGCGCCTACGTCTACTTCCGCTTCGAATGGCAGTTCGCTGTCTCGGCCCTCGTTGCGACGGCCCACGACGTGCTCGTGACCGTCGGCCTCTATTCGGTCCTCCAGCTCGAGTTCAGCCTTACGGCGGTCGCCGCCGTGCTGACGCTGGCCGGCTATTCGGTCAACGACACCGTCGTCGTCTTCGATCGCATCCGCGAGCTGCTGCGCCGGCACAAGGCCGTCGACATGAAGTGGATCATCAATCTCAGCGTCAATCAGACCCTCTCGCGGACGGTGATGACCAGCGTGACGACGCTGCTCGCCGTGGTCCCGCTCCTGCTGTTCGGCGGCAGCGCCCTGTTCAGCTTCAGCCTGGCGAT
>JAJUGE010000196.1 GCA_029268305.1 Alphaproteobacteria bacterium | reverse complement strand
TGCTCGGGCCTTACGCCCCCGAGGAACGGCAGGGGCCGGTGATCTGGCTCAAATGCATTGTCGAGCGGACGCTGCCGGATGTCTCGCCGGCGCCCGAGCTTGCGCCCATCCTCTACCTGCCGAACGTCGCCCGGCAGGACCATCGCGCCGGCGGCGATTTTCCGGCCGAGAAACGGCATCTGATGCCGCTGGTCGAGCTGCAATACCGCGGGGCGGTCTGGCATCAGCGCAACGGGAGGGACTGGACCGTCGAGGCGTTCCTCACCTCCGAGGACGCCCTCGGCCTCGAGGTCGCCCGCGACCAGCGTACGCGCGATGCAATGCTCCGGGCCCTGCCTCTACTCGCGGAAGAACCCATTGCGGCGTTGCGTGGCCGGCGGCTGGAGGCCGACGATTTCGACCGCCTGGCCATCGGCGACCCGATCCGCGACCTGCTCACCTGGATGAGCGACGCGGAGGGCTTCGAGGGCCGCTGCGATGCCGGCCGCTGGGCGACGTTCCGCGACGTCTGCGTCCGCGAGTTCTCTTTCGATCCCGATCAGGACGGCATCCAGGCCGCCGCCGATGCGCTGTTGCACGGCGGCGGCAAGTGGAACGAAGTGTGGCAGCGATTCTGCGACGCCCCGAGGCTCTATCCTGGCATCTCCGCGGTTCTGCGCCAGGCACGCCCAAAGGACCTGCTCATCGATCAGTCTCGCCGGCCGGGGTTGAACGAAGAGCGGGAAGACAAGCTGCGCGCCGCACTCCAAGCGGCCGTTGATCTTGCTCATGCGCAAGCCTGCGACAGAGTCGTCGCCCTCGACGAGGAACATAAGGAACGGCGCGGCTGGGTGTGGGCGCAGATCGGCGAGAGCCCCTATGCCGTCGCCCTCGAACCGCTCGGACGGCTTGCTCGCGCCGCCAGGCGCCCGCTCGGCGGCGCGACAGTCGAAGCACTGATTGCCGACTACGCTTCCGAAGGCTGGCGGTGCGATCGCGCAGCGATCGAGGCGCTGTCCAGCCTCAAGCCGGGCAATGAGAACACCCTCGTCACCAAGGTGGTGCGGGCGCTTTATGAACCCTGGCTCGACCGCTCTGCACGCCGGTTCCAGGAGCTCCTGTCGGCCGACGGCGTTGACCCCGCAAAGCTGGCCTCGGGCATTTCGTCTGATCGAGACACATGTGTGCTCTTTGCCGACGGCCTGCGCTTCGATCTCGGCATGATGCTGCTGGAGAGGCTCGAAGCGCGTGGGCTCAAGGCCCGGATGTCCCACCGGGTCGCGCCGATCCCCACCGTGACCGCGACCGCAAAGCCGCTCGCCTCTCCTGCCCACGGCGACTGCTCCGGCGGCGCCGACGCCGAGGACTTTTACCCGCTGATCGCAGAGAGCGGAAAGCCGGCGAACGCGCAGCGTCTGCGCGACGCGATGGCGCGACAGGGCATCGAAGTGCTGGAAGCCGACGAGACTCGGATGGCGATCGGCGCCGAGGCCGGCGCGTGGGCCGAGATCGGCAAGATCGACTCATTGGGACATTCCCTTGGGAGCCTGCTCATCCGCCAGCTCGATCCGGAGCTCGAAGCGATCGTCGACCGCATAGAGGGCTTGCTCAGCGCCGGATGGGGTGCGGTCCGCGTCGTGACCGATCACGGCTGGCTGCTGCTCCCGGGTGGACTGCCGAAGGTCGAACTGCCGCCGTACCTTGTCGCCACCAAGTGGGCGCGGTGCGCCGCGGTGCAGGGCGGCTCCACGCCGTCCGTTCCGACCTATCCCTGGTATTGGAATCCGTTGCTGCGCATCGCCTCACCACCCGGCATCGGCGCATTCCTGGCCAGCACGGAATACACCCATGGCGGGGTCAGCCTGCAGGAGTGCGTGATCCCCGAGCTGAGTGTCGAGCGTGGCGAAGCAGCCGTCGCCGCCAGCATCACCGAGATCAGCTGGCGCGGCATGCGTTGCCGGGTCGCGGTCGAGACTAATGTTTCGGGGCTCAAGGTCGATCTGCGGCTGAACTGGAAGCAGGCCAAGACAAGCATCGTCGCGGCCCCAAAGGAATTGGGCTCGACGGGCGAAACGAGCCTTGCTGTGTCCGACGACAGCCATGAAGGTGCTGCGGCCTCGGTCGTCGTCTTCGATCAAACGGGACGGGTGCTCGACAACAAGCCGACGACCGTCGGAGAAGAAACATGACGATGGAATTGGACCATCTCGACAAGCTCGCGGCATCCGTCTTCGACGGCTACCTCGTGCGCAAGGACTTGGTGCAGAAATATTCCCGGCAATATCCGGTTCCGACCTACGTGGTCGAGTTCCTGCTGGGCCGCTATTGCGCGAGCGTCGACGCGGACGAGATCGCCGAGGGCCTGCAGATCGTCGAGAAGCAGCTCAAGGACCGCACCGTCCGAACCGGCGAGGAGGAGCTCTTCAAGGCACGCGCGCGCGAGACGGGATCGGTC
>JAJUGE010000195.1 GCA_029268305.1 Alphaproteobacteria bacterium | reverse complement strand
GTCGTCCGCGGCGTGATCATCCGCACCATGCTCATCGCTATCGGACAGCGCGGCGTTCTCGAGCGTCTGCTCCTCGTCCGGACGCCTGCCACGGCGGCGGCCGCCTCTGCGTCCCCGGCGGCGGCGGCGCGGCTTCTCTTCTTCGTCCGTCGCCGCTTCGGAAGACCCGTTCGCTTCGGCCGGCGCCGCTTCGACCGTCGGCCGGACCGGCAACTCGAACGCTTCTTCCTCGCCGTTCGCATCGGCCTCGGGCTGCTGTTCCCGCCGCTGTTCGATGCGATAGACCGGCGAGACCAGGCTGTCGTCGCGCTCGATCACCGCGCGGAGGCCCTGCTCCTTTTCGATGACATAGAGGGCATCACGCTTCTGGTTGAGCATGTACAGCGCCACATCGATCGGCACGTACACGGCGACCTCGGCGCTGCGGCCGCGGGCTGCCTCTTCCTCGATTGCCCGGAGGACGTGCAATGCCGTGGATTCGACCGAGCGAACGTGCCCATGGCCATGGCAAACCGGACACGTCTGCATGCTGGTTTCGAACAGGCTCGGGCGCAGGCGCTGTCGCGACATCTCGAACAGACCGAATGGGCTGATGCGGCCGAGCTGCAGGCGTGCGCGATCCGCCTTGAGCGCCTCCTTCAGCTTGCGCTCGACGGCGCTGTTGTTCCGCCGGTCCTCCATGTCGATGAAGTCGATCACGATGAGTCCGGCGAGGTCGCGCAGCCGGAGCTGTCGGGCGATCTCCACGGCGGCCTCGAGATTGGTCTTGAGGGCGGTCTCCTCGATGTTGCGCTCCCGGGTCGACCGGCCGGAGTTGACGTCGATCGCAACCAGCGCTTCGGTCGTATTGATGACGATCGAGCCACCCGACTTGAGGCGCACGGTCGGGCTGTGCAGCGCCTCGATCTGACTTTCCACCTGCTGCTGCGAGAACAGGTGTGCAGTCTTGTCCTTGTAGAGCTGCACGCGGCGGGCGTGGCTCGGCATCAGCGCACGCATGAAGTCCTTGGCGATCCGATAGGCCTCTTCGCCCTCGACCAGGACCTCTTCGATGTCGCGCGTGTAGATGTCGCGAATCGTCCGCTTGATGAGGTTGGCTTCCTCATAGATCAGCGCCGGGGCGCGCGACGACAACGTGCGCTCTCTGATCTCGTCCCAGAGCTTGATGAGGAAGTCGTAGTCGCGCTTGATCTCCGCCTTCGTGCGCTGCACGCCTGCGGTGCGCAGGATGATCGCCATGCCTTCCGGCAGGGGCAGCTGGTCGAGAAGGTCCTTGAGGCGGCGTCGGTCGTTGGTGTTCGTGATCTTCCGCGATATGCCGCCACCGCGTGTCGTGTTCGGCATCAGCACGCAATAGCGGCCCGCGAGCGAGATGTACGTGGTGAGGGCCGCGCCCTTGTTGCCGCGTTCCTCCTTGGTGACCTGGACCAGGAGGATCTGGCGTCGCTTGATCACTTCCTGGATCTTGTAGGCATGCCGCAGCCGTTCGGTCCGGCGGCGGTCGACGTTGATCTCCTCTTCCGCTACCGCATCGGCGCTCTCGCCGATCTCCTCGACGCCGTTCTCGCCATTCTCGGCTTCGGACGAATGCTGCACCTCTTCTTCGGACAGCAAAGCCTCCCGATCCGCCACCGGAATACGGTAGTAGTCGGGGTGGATGTCGCTGAAGGGCAGAAAGCCGTGCCGATTGCCGCCGTAATCGATGAAGGCGGCCTGCAGGGACGGCTCGACGCGCGTCACCTTGCCGAGATAGATGTTTCCTTTGAGAGTGCGGCGGGAAGCGGACTCGTAGTCGTATTCTTCAAGCCGATTGCCGTCCATAACCGCGACGCGCGTCTCTTCTTCGTGCGTCGCGTCGACAAGCATTCTTTTGGTCATAAGGTGGGGACTCCGGGAGGGTTCGGCCCCGGGACCTTCGAGCGGCATGGGAATTCCGTGCTCGGATGCTCGTCCCGCCATGCGCCGCACTGAGTGTCCATGCTCGTTTCGGCGGGTTGCCGAAGCTCGCTCTCGAACTCGTGCGCGCAGTGCTCATTGGGCCGTTACGGTTGTGTCAAAATTCCTAATGGTGGCGCTCGGCGGCCGGCTCTCGTCCTTGCACCCACGGAGGGGCGATTGTCGACAGGCCGGGATGCCCGGCGAAACGGGAGCCACGAGGCAGCGTCAAACTGACCACCCAGCCAACATAATTCGCCCTCGCGGGAATCACAATCTTTCAATGGGGGCGGCCGCGCGGATTTCGTTTACCTCGTTTTCTATTGAATCCGAAGAGTTAGGCAGGCAGAATCGCACCAAGCTTCAAGTTCGGGTGACTAAATGAGGCGGCGGTTCCGATTCCTTGCCGGCCTGCTCCTGATGGCGCTGTGTATAGCCGCGGGCGTGGCGGACGCAGGCCCGGCCGTCCGCGATGTCCGGATCGGCCAGCATGCCGCCTCGACGC
>JAJUGE010000194.1 GCA_029268305.1 Alphaproteobacteria bacterium | reverse complement strand
GGTCGTGCCCGATCTGTTCTGGCGGCAGGAGCCCGGCGTGCAGATCACCGACCAGACCGACGAGGAGTGGAAGAAGGCGTTCTCGCTCTATCAGGGCTTCGACGTCGACAAGGGCATCGAGGATCTGATCGCCACCCTCGATCACATGCGGGGCATGTCCTCCTGCACCGGCAAGGTCGGCACCGTCGGCTTCTGCCTCGGCGGCAAGCTCGCCTACCTGATGGGCTGCCGCTCGAACGCCGACGCCAACGTCGGCTATTACGGCGTCGGCATCGACGAGGCGCTGGACGAGGCGAAGAACATCTCGAAGCCGATGATGCTGCACATCGCCGAGGCGGACGGCTTCGTCCCGCCGGAGAAGCAGAAGGCGATCCGCGACGGCCTCGCCGGCAACCCGCACGTGACGATCCATACCTATCCGGGCATGGACCACGCGTTCGCGCGCATCGGCGGCAAGCCCTACAACAAGGAAGCGGCGGATCTCGCCAACAGCCGCACCGCCGAGCTTTTCAAGAAGGCGCTCGCCTGACGCACCGACCGGAGTGACGCTCATGCCCAAGGCCATTCGCATCCATCAGACCGGCGGCCCCGAGACCCTGAAGTGGGAGGATGTCGAGGTCGGCCAGCCGGGGCCCGGGGAAGCCCGCATCCGCCAGACCGCCGTCGCGGTGAACTTCATCGACACCTATCAGCGCAGCGGCCTCTACCCGATGCAGCTTCCGGCCGGCATCGGCAACGAGGCGGCGGGCGTGGTCGAGGCCGTGGGCGACGGCGTCACTCTGGTCAAGCCGGGAGACCGGGTCGCCTATGCCGGTCTCGTCGGCGCCTATGCCGAGGCACGAATCGTGCCGGCCGACAAGCTGGTGGTGCTGCCGGACGGCATCACCGACCAGCAGGCGGCAGCGATGATGGTGAAGGGGATGACGGCGCAGTACCTCCTGCGCCGGACCTTCAAGGTCGCCGAGGGCGACCCGATCCTGATCCACGCGGCGGCCGGCGGCGTCGGCCTGATCGTCTGCCAGTGGGCGAAATTTCTGGGCGCGAAGGTGATCGGCACCGTCGGTAGCGACGAGAAGGCGGCACTCGCCAAGGCGCACGGCTGCGAGCACCCGATCGTCTATACGCGGGAGAATTTCGTCGACCGGGTGAAGGAGATCACGGACGGCAAGCTGCTGCCGGTGGTCTACGATTCGGTCGGCAAGGACACTTTCGAGCAGAGCCTGAAGTGCCTGCGGCCGCGCGGGCTGATGGTCAGCTTCGGGCAGTCGTCCGGCAAGATCCCGCCGATCGACGTCGGCATCCTCGCCGCCCACGGCTCGCTGTTCCTGACACGGCCGACGCTGTTCACCTATACCGCGACGCGCGGCGAGCTCGAGGCGACGGCCAACGAGCTGTTCCAGCTGGTGCTGGCGGGCGTCATCAAGATCGAGGTGACCAAGACCTACCCGCTCAGCGAGGCGGCCGAGGCGCACCGCGACCTCGAGGGCCGGAAGACCACGGGTTCGGTGGTGCTGTTGGTCTGAGCGGGGGCGAAGCCGACGCGGCAATCCGGGACGCCGAGGGCCATCCCAGGCGGCCCCTGGATTGCTTCGCTGCGCTCGCAATGACCAGGGGGGAGGAGAGGCTGCGGCGGGGGGCCGCAGCCCGACCGCCTCTTACTGATTCATCGCCTGGAAGAAGTCGGCGTTGCTCTTCGATTCCTTGAGCTTCGTCAGCAGGAACTCCATGGCGTCCTGGGTGCCCATGGGCATGAGGACGCGGCGCAGCACCCACATCTTCGAGAGCGTCGCCTTGTCGACGAGCAGCTCCTCCTTCCGGGTGCCGGACTTGCCGATGTCGATCGCCGGCCAGATCCGCTTGTCCGCGAGCTTGCGGTCGAGCACGATCTCGGAATTGCCGGTGCCCTTGAACTCCTCGAAGATCACCTCGTCCATGCGCGAGCCGGTGTCGATCAGCGCCGTGGCGATGATGCTGAGGCTGCCGCCTTCCTCGATGTTGCGCGCCGCACCGAAAAACCGCTTCGGCCGCTGCAGGGCGTTGGCGTCGACACCGCCGGTCAGCACCTTGCCGGACGACGGCACGACCGTGTTGTAGGCGCGGGCGAGACGGGTGATCGAGTCGAGCAGAATCACCACGTCGCGCTTGTATTCGACCAGCCGCTTCGCCTTTTCCAGCACCATTTCGGCGACTTGAGCATGGCGCTGCGCGGGCTCGTCGAACGTGGAACTGATGACCTCAGCCTTGACCTGCCGCTGCCAGTCGGTGACTTCTTCCGGTCGTTCGTCGATCAACAGAACAATGAGTGTCACTTCTTTGTGATTCTTCAGGATCGCCCGGGCAATGGCCTGGAGCAGCATCGTCTTACCGGTGCGGGGTGCCGCGACGATCAAACCGCGCTGGCCTTTCCCGATCGGCGTGATCAGATCCATGACACGCGTGCAGTATTCTTCCCG
>JAJUGE010000193.1 GCA_029268305.1 Alphaproteobacteria bacterium | reverse complement strand
GCCGTTTCAGGAGAGCATGCATCTTCCGCCGCCCGTAGACGCCGTAGTTCTCCGCATGCAGCCTGGCGACCTCGGGCACCAGCAGCTCGTCGCGCAGCTGCCGGGCGGCAGGCTACGCGGGTCTTCGCGGCGCGATACCCGCGGGACGTGGTGAATCCCTGCACTGCCGGGCGCAGCGGCCGGCAGATGAGCTCGACCCCGGACCGCTCTCGATGCTCGTCGATGAAGCGGATCATCTCGGTCAGGGCCGGCCTGGCCCCTTCGCGAAAAACACGATCGCGGCCTTGAGGATCTCGTTCGCCTTCCGCAGCTCGGCGTTCTCACGGCGCAGGCGCTTGTTCTCCTCCGCGACATCACTCGAGACGCCGGGCTTCACGCCGGTGCCAATCTCGCGGCGGCGATGCCACACCCGCAGCGTCTCCGCGCCTGCCGAGGAGCCCGGCGACATGCCGGACCGCGGACTTCAGGTTCGGACGCTCGCCGGAGGCCTTCGCCTCGTCGAGGATCCGCAGCGCGCGCTCGCGCATCTCGGGAGAGTACTTCTGGTTCATCGTGTTCCATCCTTGCTTCAAGAACGGAACAAAACCCAGGCCGATTCAATGGTTACTGCCAGGCCGCGGCGTCGGGGTCGATACCACGTGAACGCGCAGCGGCATCGACGATCTGGCGGAACCAGGAGGCGAGCTCGGGGGCGAGACCGTTGTAGTAGGCAGCGAATCCCGGATCCTCTTCGAACATCCGAACCAGGCAGACCTGCATCTCGATCGTGATTGGGAAGAAGTTCGAGAAGAGCTCGCGGTGGCGTTCAGCCAACCTGTCTGCGTCGGTCGTGCCGGGCTCGACGCCGCGGTGCCTCGCGTCCGCCAGATCGCGTTGCAACTTGCGCATGTCATCGGCGAGGCGTTGCCACTGCGCCTTTGAGCGCGAGGCGGAGCGTTCCGCGAACTGAGACCACTGGAGGTTCCCGCCCCAGCGTGCCCGCGCGGTGAGCGCGTCCTGCGGATCCCACTGCTCCCCAAAGGCCTCGGACTGTTCATCGTCGGTGAGGAGGATGCCCCGCTCATGTGCGTCGATCATCCTTCCGAGGCGCTCGTCCAGACGCTGCAGCTCGCGAATGCGTGCGGCCAACAGCGATCGTTGTTCTCGCAGCGTCGACGCCCCTCCGGGAGCCAGGTCATCGAGGAGTCCGCGGATGGTGTCCAATGCGAGCCCTGCCGCTCGATACGCGATCACCCGGTCGAGACGATCGAGATCGTCCTGCGTGTAGAGGCGGTACCCCGCTGCGGACCGGCCCGACGGCGACGCCAGACCGATCTCGTCCCAATGATGCAGCGTGCGCACCGTGACACCGGCCGCGTTCGCAGCCGCACCGACGGTGATGCCGTCCTGCAGTGCGCTGTCGGTCATGGACACCATCATCACCCCTCCTGCCCAGGGGCCACGATCCCGACCTTGGCGAGATTCTTCACCTCAAAGCTGTCAGGATCCATCGGCTTCGCCGCGGTGAACACCACACGCGCTCCTTCCGGTGTCACAACTTCGATATCGCGGGTGTTCCACGGGGTGTCGAACGGTGCGCTCGAACTCCCCGAACGAAGCGCATTGCACGCATCCGCGATCGACGACAGCTCGCTCAACAGACACGCGAAATTCACCTGGGTCACCGCCGCGTCAGAAGCAGCCTCCGCAGTTTGAGGAACGAGAAGGACGTCCTGAAACGCCCACCTGCGCAGGTGCATGACATGGCTCGGGATCGAGAACAGCTCGAAGAACCCCAGGCCCCGCGTCCAGAACTCCATCGACCCCACCAAGTCCGGCGTCGGCACCGTCACGAACATCGGCATCCCGTAGATCCCCCGGAACGGCTCCGGCGCAACCGCGTCGGGCCCAGGCACTGGCACAGGACTGATCTCGAAGGCATTGAAAAGATCGCTCATGCCGTCAGCGTGCGGCCTGACGCTACGTAAGGGTCAAGTCCGCAATCCCCGAAAGCAGCGTCCCTGGACGTCACACCTAGCGATCCTCTACGCCGGCGGCGACCGCCTCGGTCAGCCGGGCACGCACGTGCAGATCCGAGTGAGCAGACGTCTACATCCTGGTCCGCGGTCTGCGCTGACACTTCGGACAATAAAAGCTGGAGCGATTCATGAACCGCTCGCGCACGATGAGCGTTCCGCAACGGTCGCACGGCTCCCCGTCCCTACCGTATGAATGTAAAAAACGTGCGAAGTACCCGCTGGCGCCCTCGACATCGACGTACAGGGCGTCGAAGGACGTGCCGCCCGCGGCCAGCGCCTCGCGCATGACGGCCTCGGCCGCGGTGAGCACCTCGAGGGCCGCGCGCTGAGTCAGGCGGTCGGTGGCGCGGCGCGGGTGCAGGCGGGCGCGCCACAGCGCCTCGTCGGCGTAGATGTTGCCGATCCCGGAGACGAGTGCCTGGTCGAGGAGTGCACGTTTGACCTCGGTACGTTTCCGGCGCAGCCGGCGGGCCAGGACGGGGAGGTCCAGTG
>JAJUGE010000192.1 GCA_029268305.1 Alphaproteobacteria bacterium | reverse complement strand
GAGGGTGCGCTCGCGCCGCGCCAGATCGAGATCATGCATCACCATCTGCCGCACGAGCTCCGGAAAGCTTACCCGTGGTTTCCAATTGAGCCGTTTTCGGGCCTTCTCGGCGTCGCCGAGAAGATGATCGACTTCGGTCGGCCTGAGGTAGCGCGGATCGAACTCCACATATTGCTGCCAGTCGAGTCCGACGAGGCTGAAAGCTAGCTCGCAGAACTCCCGGACGGAATGCGCTTCGCCTGTAGCCACGACATAATCATCCGGCTCCGACTGCTGGAGCATGAGCCACATTGCCTCGACATAATCGCCCGCGAAGCCCCAGTCTCTGCGCGCGTCGAGATTTCCCAGGTAGAGCCGATCCTGCAGGCCTTCCTTGATCCGGCCGACCGCCCGCGTGATCTTCCTCGTGACGAAGGTCTCACCGCGACGGGGACTTTCATGATTGAAGAGGATGCCGTTGCACACGAACATCTTGTACGCCTCGCGGTAGTTCACCGCGTACCAATGAGCAGCCACCTTGCTCGCGGCATAGGGACTGCGCGGATAGAACGGTGTCGTCTCCCGTTGCGGCGGCGGCGCCGCACCGAACATCTCCGAGGAGCCGGCTTGGTAGTAGCGCACATGCCGTGAGCGGGTGACGCTCATGTGATCGCGCAGCGCCTCGAGCAATCTCAATGCACCGACCGCGACCACGTCGGCGGTATATTCGGGAATGTCAAAGGACACTTTGACGTGGCTCTGAGCCGCGAGATTGTAGACCTCGTGCGGCCTTACCTCCTCGAGCACCCGGCGGAGTGCACTACCGTCGGTGAGATCCCCGTAATGCAGGGTCAATGCGGGACCCGCTTCATGAGGGTCGTGATACAGGTGGTCCAATCGATCGGTATTGAAATTGCTGGCGCGGCGCACCAGGCCATGGACCTCATACCCCTTGCTCACCAGGAACTCGGCCAGGTAGGCACCGTCCTGACCTGTGACTCCGGCGATCAAAGCTCTACGCATACTCCCCCCTTTCTCTGGATACGGCACTCAGCGGCTCTGGAGGACTGTTGCTCGAAAGATCGAGTCGTGAGCGCGTGCGAGACGTCAGCTCGCCGGATGGAAGATCGAGCGCGACGCGAAAGCGTTGCAGAAGCCGAGACCGTCATGCGGCTTTGTCCTCGATCGGCGGCCCGATCGGCTCGGGCGCTCCACGGCGCGAACGCGCCTCGCGGGCCCGCGCCATGAGCTTCCACCCGTGACACACGAAGTACGCGTGCGCGCAGAACGGAACGAGCAGGCCGAGGAGCATGGCGAGAGGCGGCAGTCCAAGACGCCAGCCGAGAATCCCGGTCGCGCACAACGCGCCGCTCACCGCAACGAGGATGGCCGTAGCCGATTGCGCCGTCGCACCCGCCTCGAGCAGCAGGTGGTGGACGTGGCTGCGGTCTCCGACCACTGGGCTCCGCCCGTCGGCGAGGCGGCGCGCCATCAGGATTGTCGTGTCGAACGCCGGCAGCGCCACCATCCACAGCAGAACGGGCAGCGGAACCGCCGCTTCGGGCTCTCCTGCCGCAAGGCGGACGACGAAGTAGGCGATGGCGCCGCCGAGCAGAAGGCTGCCGGCATCACCCATGAAAACGGCCGCACGCGGGCGCCACCGATGTCTCATGTTGAAGGCGAGGAAGCCGACGACGGCGAACAGAAGCACAAGAAGCGTCAGCTCGGCATCGCCGTTCCCGGAGAGGCCGGCCGCAACCGCCAGACCCAGCAGGCTGGCGGCGGCGGCGCCACCGGCCAGTCCGTCAAGGCCGTCGATCATGTTGAAGGCGTTCGTCAGGCCGACGATCATGAACACCGTGAAAGCGATCGCGACCGCTTCACTTGCCGCGGGTGCCGGATAGCCTGCGAGCGCCCCGGGCCCGATCAGCAACGAACCGGGGACCACCATGATCGCCGCCGCCAGAACCTGTGCGGCAAGCTTGGTCCAAGGGCTCAACCCGCCCAAGTCGTCGATCGCGCCCACAATGACCAGCAGGCAGAGCCCGGCCAGCAACAGCCCGCCGTTAGGGAGATCCAGGCTCAACATCGGCAGCGCGAATGCGATGAACATGACGATACCGCCGGTAAGCGGCACGGCTCCCTCGTGAACCTTGCGTCCGTGGGGTATGTCCACCAGCCCAATTCGTTGCGCCAGCACCTGAAACGGCGGGATCAGTGCCACGACGATCAGCAGCGCATTCAATAGGTGCATGGAGTGTTGAGGCATCGCCCTTTTCCCCAAGGCCTGTAACGTCGGGATCGGAGCCCGGATCTCGTGTATCGACCGAGCCGAGCGGCACCGAACCGCGATGTGAAAGCCTACCGAGGGCGGGAAACGTGCTTGATTCGGGAGTTCGGACGACGCCGGTCGAAACAGGCATCGGTCGAACCATCATCTATGTTGAACCTTTTGCCGAGGGACTATCCCTTTTCAGGACGCCACCCTGGCCAATGCCCCGCTAAAGGCCCGGAAATCCTGGGATCAGATAT
>JAJUGE010000191.1 GCA_029268305.1 Alphaproteobacteria bacterium | reverse complement strand
TTTGGCGAGACGGGGTCGATGCAGATCGGCATCGATCAGCAGCACGCTCGCGCCGCCGAGCGCGAGATAGCGTGCCCAGGCGGCGGCGAAACTGGTCTTTCCCTCTCCTGGAACAGCGGAAGTGACCGCGATCACGGAGGCGCTATTGCTTCCACGCGAGAGCGTGAAGGTCGTATGCGTTCGCTGCAGTGCTTCGACGAAGGCGCTCGGTCGGCGACCGAGGACGTGGATCTCCGGTGATTTCCACCGCGGAAGCCTCGGCAGCACCCCCACCACGGGCACCGAAGACAGTGCCTCGATGTCGCTGACACGGTACAGGCGTGAATCGAGCTTCTCGCGGATCGCAGCCAGCAGACCGCCTATTCCGAAGCCGGAAACGATGCCCATGAGCAGCAGGGGAACGGTCGAGGGTCCGGAAGGGAAATGTGGAGGCTCCGCGCGCGAGAGGATCCGCGCATCGGGCGTTGCCAAGCCCTCCTGCTCGATCGTCTCCTTGTAGCGAGTCAGGAAGCTTTCATAGAGCGCGCGGTTCGCCTCGGCTTCTCGGATGAGCTGGTTCAGCCGAACGCTGGCCTCTCCGCCTTGCCCCAGCCGGGTCTCGAGCGCTTCGAAATTGGCGGCCAGCTGAGCTTCACGCGCTCGGGCCGCTCTAGCCTCGTTCTCGAGGGCCTTGACGATTCGTGCCGTTTCGGCCGCCAGTTGTCGCGTGAGCGACTCCTTTTGTGCTTCGAGGTCGAGGGTCTTCGGATGCCGGTGCGCGCCGCGCCTGCGAAGCTCCGCCAATTGTGCATTCACCTGAAACAGGTTCGTGCGCAATGCGGCAGCCTCGGGAGAATTCAGGATCTCGGCGTGCGCGCCCGCGGCCGGATCGCCGTTCAATAATGCGCGGGCGGCGTTGGCCACCGCCTCTGCGCTCGAGCGTTCGCCCTTGGCCGCAGCAAGCTGCGCGCTCATTCCCGCTACTTCCTGGCCCGCCAGGGATTCGCCATTGACTTCCAGAAGGTTTTCCTCCCTGCGGAATCTGGAGACCGCAGCTTCGGATTCCTCGAGATTTGTCCGCAATTCCACAAGGCGCTCACCCAGCCAGTTGCTGGCGTTCTGGGTGGTCCGGACCTTCAGGGCGACCTGGTCGTGAAGGTAGGCCTCGACATAAGCATTGGCGATGAGAGCTGAGAGTTCCGGATCGATCGAAGCGAAGGTCACATAGATCGTGAGAGAGCGGCCGTCATTGCTGACATCCAACCCTCCCAGGACCCAATCGACGATATCGCTCCGGGTGATTCCCTCGTGGTCAGCCTCGTCGCCGAGCACGTCGCCGGTCTCGCTCGTCGGGTCGACTGAAGCATCATCGCCGGCCCACCAGTGCCGGATCGGCAGGCTTTCCCAATATGGAGCCACGAACTCGTCGACGAGTAGCGTGAACTCGTCGAGCCGACCGCGGATGACCTGCGACACCGACGTGGGCGAGTAGAGCGCCCGAAGCACGTCGGGATTCTCCCAGAGATTCAGATCATCCGCCACTAGCTCCGCCATGGATCTGGACGCGATGGCGTCCAGTTCGGAGCGCAGGGCCGCGTTCTCGCCCGATAATGGGGAGACGACCGAATTGATCTCGATCACTTGCACCTTTCGGGCATCGATGGCGAGGACGGCGGTGGCGTGATATCTCGGCGGTAGCGCGGAAGCGGTCATCAGGGCGCCCGCGGCCATTAGGATTACCGGTGTGGCGATCCACAATTTCCGACGCATCATGACTTGCGTAAACGACGGCCGGTCGCTTTGCGCCATCGCTGGCCGCATGGGGGGCCCGACGATCATTTTGCTCACCGATGTTTAGGATTGGTGCCGACTTGCGGAATCAGTCGTCGCCGGCAAAGAGCTCTCTGGTCTGGTAAGCCACCTGGGTCCTGTTGGTAGCCTTCAGCTTCTGCATGATGTTCCGTACATGCACCTTTACGGTGCTGACGCTCATGGAGAGCTCATAAGCGATGATCTTGTTCGCCTTTCCCTCTCGCAAACACTTGAGGACCGCCAGCTGCCGTTGCGTGAATGCTCCCGATGCGACGATCGGGTTGGAAGCATCATCTCCGTTCGCCCGCATCATCAGACTGCTCGCGGGAACGAAGGTACCTCCCGCTGCGACCAGACGGGTGGCTTCGATGGCGACATCAAGGCTCGAACTGGTGGGTATGTAGCCCCGCACGCCCCGCTCCAGGGCTTGGACTACCCGCTCCTGATAATCGAGATCCGAGATCACGATGATCGGGCATTGGGCGAAGAGGCGCTTAAGCGTGGAGAGATCGCTGTCGGCTTTCGTATCCGAAGCTTTCGCCCGATGCAGGTTGTAGAGACAGAAAGCGAGCTTGCCGCGTAGACTCGCGATGAGGTCGTTCGCGAGACTGTCCACAGTCGGTGCGGCCACGATCGACGCGCTGTCGTAGGCGGTCGCCAGCCACCGCTGGGTGCAGTCTCTGGTCAGTGCCTGGTCGTCAATTACAAGAATCTTGGAAGAACCAATCTCGCTGCCGACAATCGCATGTGAATTGATCGAGCCATCTTCATTCTGCACGGAATACTTGCCGGAGGAGAGGGATCCCGAGATGTCACGGGATGGTGCCACTTGGTATGATCCATACGTCATGATTGCCCCCGTTTGACTGTATTCGCGTTGTACCGTCAGCTGCGTT
>JAJUGE010000190.1 GCA_029268305.1 Alphaproteobacteria bacterium | reverse complement strand
GTCCGGGAGAGCGGCGGCATCGGCATCTACCTGCGCCTCCATTCCCGCGGCATCGAGCAATTGCCGCGCATCATCGATCTCGACTGAGAGGACCGGGTGCCGCTCGTCGGAGACCGTGTGGCGGACGTCGCTCATCGCCGATCGGGCGAGCTGCTCAACGTCCTGCATCTCCCGACGCGCCTTCTCCGGATCGGCGTCGAGGAGCCGGTTCGCCAGCTCGCTCTTCAGCGTGATCAACGAGAGCGTATGACCGAGCACGTCGTGCAGGTCTCGCGTGATGCGGAGGCGCTCCTCGGCGGCGGCCATCCGGCGCTCGGTATACCGGGCCTCGATCAGCTCGCCGATCATCCCGCCCTGTCGCATCTGCCAGGCGACCAGGAAGCTGAGAATCAGTGTTGGTGCCATCACGGTGTAGATAAACGTTCGTTCGGCGTCAATGAGGAGCAGCACCGCCATAGACAGGAAGAGCCCAGCAAATGCTCCCCGGTTCGCTTGCAATGGCGGAGCAGTCAGCACGATCGTGATGGAGACGAAGGTGAGGCTGATCGCCCACAGGTCGTCTTGCCACAGGACCAGAACCAGCGATGTCCCGATCGTGATGCCGCGCACCACCCAGGTTTCCCGAACAGTGAAGATCTCGGTCCACGATTGCCTGCGGAAGTTGAGCCGGTAGAACGTGTAGGTGTACGCGGCGACGAATGCGAGCGTGAGCAGTGTAGTCACGAACCTGACGGTCAACGATGATGTCAACCGCCAGGTTTCCCACCACGGGATGATCAGCTGGAGCACCCACATCCACGTGATGAATGCGAAGAGCGCGCGGCTGGTGTTCGCCCGCACATTCTCCGATCGCTTCAGCACCTCCTGCAGTCGGCTCATTCGAACGTCCGTTTCTCCTCACGCCCGTACGCCCGGAGCGCAAGCAGGCCAAAGACGAGAGTGTAGATCAGGAGCACGCCCACTGTATTGACGATGCTGTGCTCCACCTGCGCGCCGACGGCATCACGGCCCAGCTCCGCCAGGTGATACATCGGTGACCAGTTCGCGACTCTCTGGATCGAGCCACCCGTTTCCGGAATGGGGAAGTAGATGCCGGAGAGGAACGAGAGCCCCAGCGACAGGATGTTGATCACCACCGCGACCGACGCCGGGCGGACGAGATAGCCGATCGCCAGGCCCATCGTGATGAACGGGATGCCGCCGATCGCCATCCGCCCGATGAGCGAGAGCGCCATGAGGGGATCGAGCCGCGTGCCCGTCGCGACCGCCGTGCCGACGAGCAGGGTGGTCATCACGGCCGTCATTACGCAGGCGACGACCACCTTCGCCCCGAGCAGGACGACCGGAGGCACCGGCATCGCTCGGTAGAGGACATGCCGCCGCGCCGAGCGGTCGGACGCGATGCCGCCGCCGAAGGTGCCGAGCATGATGTTGAAGGTGCCGAAGGCGGCGAACGACGCCATCATGTAGGTTTTGCCGTCGATTCCGGCGACGTCTTGCCCGGCCCACCCGAACCCGATGAACAGGAAGAGGACCGAGGTCGCGACCAGGGACCAGACGAGCCCCATCGGCATGCGAATCTGTTGGAGCATCTCGGCCCACGCCTGTCGGATGAGCATCGGCCACGCGGGCGCGACACGGAAGGGAGTTGGGAACGTATCAGGCGATGCGGACATGGGATTCTTCTCCGGGGTCGTTCGTCAGGTTGGCCACGGCATCCTCGAGGGCCGCGCCGCGGATCTCGATGGTCTGGTAGGCGATCTTGCGGAGCCATAGCTCGTGGAGTGCGGCTTCCGGCTCGGCGGCCATGAAGGCCGCGACACCCTGGCTGATCTCCAGGTCGTCGATCGGCAGGCCGGCAAACGTCGCAAGCGTCGTGTCGTCCGGCACGCGGATGCGGACCCGCTTGCGGCCCATGCGGGACGTGAGCGCGTCGGACGGGGCATCCGCCACCACCTGGCCGTCGTGGATGACGACGATCCTGTCCGCCAGCGCTTCGGCTTCCTCCATGTAGTGCGTCGTCATCACGATCGACGCGCCTTTCGCGGCATAGCGCTTCATCTCCCGCCAGAACGCTTTCCGGGAGTCGACGTCCAGACCGACCGTCGGCTCGTCGAGGAAGAGCAGCGACGGGTTGCCGCAGATCGCGAGGGCGAACGCCAGTCGTTGGCGCTGGCCGCCGGAGAGCTCGCCGGCGCGCTTTCCCACCAGCTCCGTTAGCCCTGCAACCTCGAGGATCTCCCGGGACGGAAGTGGGTCCGGGTAGTAGCTCCGGAAGAGCCCCACCAACTCGCCGACTTTCAGGTTCCACGGCAGGCCGGTGTCCTGCAGCATCACGCCGCAGCGGGCGCGGGCGCGAAGATCCTGCGGGTCCATACCGAAGATCTTCGCCTCGCCGGAAGTTGGCTTGCGGATGCCAAGCATGATGCTGATCGCGGTTGTCTTCCCGGCGCCGTTCGGTCCGAGGATGGCGACGACCTCGCCGGGATCGATCCGGAGCGAGACATCGCGCAGGGCCTCCGCCTTGTCGAATTGCTTCGATACGTTCCGCAGCTCCACCGCCGGGGTGGGGGCGATCGGTGTGGGGACTGTCATTGGTGCCTCCTGGCGTTGCCCCGGATGGGCTGATTCCAGTGTGGGCGGAGGAAGGATTCAGGCGTAGTGCCGGGGATCATGGATGCGGGATGACATTTGTCATGTGACTTGGGTATCACCGTACGT
>JAJUGE010000189.1 GCA_029268305.1 Alphaproteobacteria bacterium | reverse complement strand
TCGCCTCCGCCAGCTTCGCCTGACGCTCCGCGGATGACTGTGCGGCCTGTACCCTCCGGACGCGCGGGTGATCCTCTCCGTGTTTTGCGACGAGACGCTTCAGGTCGGCGGCGAGCGTCTCGCTTTCGACGCGGGCACTCTTCGCCTCGCGTCGGATCTCCTGCTTCCGGTCCTCGTCGATCTTGTCGAGGACGGTGCTCAGGATCTGGGGGATCTCTCTGGAGGAGAGAGCGGCGGCGAAGCGCGTCCCGCCGCCGGCCCGGCCGGCGCCCGATGTCGATCGTTTCGCCATGATCAGCCCTCCGGACAGAACTGCGGATGCGGCCACAGTACCGCATTGTTGCCGATGAACGACTTGCCGGACAGGCCGATCGCGTTGATGCAACTGGTCGTCTGGTTGTTGGTGCAGTGGTTTACCCACCCGAGGGAGAGGATCGAGAAGGCTGTCAGAAGCGGCGTGGACATGAACCCGTTGCCGGTCACCCGAGTCGTCAGGCCGAAACTGAAAAGGTCGCTGATGAGGAGATCTACCCTCAGCACCCCCTCGCTCTGGTTATCGGCGATCGCCGTGTCGTCCAGCGAAAAGATGAGCTGATTGGCGAGGGCCACTTCCACCGAGCGACCGGTAAGGTCCAGCCGGGTCTGGTTGTCGGTGAACTGGACCTGCCCCCCGACGACGAACCGCTCCGTCGGTTGGCCGAGCACGGCGAAGCCCTCGCGAAGGCTGCTGAATCCCAGGGCGGAAAGCCATCCGGCGAAATATCCCGGCAGCCCCAGATTGAGGATGAAGACAGCGCCGACGTAAGCCTCGACCGCGTCCGTAACGTTGTCGGTCAGGTCGGCGAGGATGTCCAACGCAGCGAAACGGTTGCCCCGGACCAGCATCGGCCCCATCCCCCGGATCAGAAGAGCGGGGCCGCGCCGCGATTCCACCGTGTTCCCGTCGATACGGGCGGCGGGGATTGGGGAGACGCGGAAGGTGTCCTGTTCCTTGCCCTCCGGATTAGGTTCGACCAGCACCGAGGCGCCGGCGAGGTAGATCCCCGCCTGCGGGCCCTGAAACAGCGAGCCGTCCGGTGGTCGGCCGTTGTCGCGGATCAGGTTCCGGGTGATCTCCACGCCGCGGCTCTGCCGAACATAGATGCCGCAGACGGCCCCTGCCGTCTGCTCGCCGTTGCGCTCGATCCGGTTGTCGTGGACCTGGAGGTCGTAGACGTTGCCGAGGACGATACCCCCGGACGGCAGCGCCGCATTCGCTTCTTGGCGGCCTCTGGCGATGCACTCGATGATCTCGTTGCCGACGATCTGAAGACCCATCACGATGCCGCTCGCGACCCCATCCGCGTCGATGAAGCCGCCGACGATGCCGTTCTCCAGCGCGTTCCGGATGCGGTTTCGCCTGATCTCGATCTCGTAGGTCGGGGCACGGCCGCCGATCTCGATCGCATTGCCGTTTGCGCCGAGCAGATCGTTGTCTTCGACGCGAACCGTGTCCGATTCTTCACGGATGCGGAGCGTCCCCTCGCGGATGCGGTTTCGGGCGACATCGATGACATCGCCCCGCAGGTCCAGGCCGCCGCTCGCCCGGATCGTGCAATCCTCGATCGACAGATCGGCTACCCGTTCAGCCTGGATCGCGGCACCCGGGCCTTGGTTCCATAGGTCGAGGCCCAGCACCCGATGCGCATTTCCTGCCATCAGGATGAGCGGCGCCTGGTTCTCGGCCAGCATGGCGAAGCGTTCGAGGGTTGCCTGGTCCGCCTCGATCATGAGGCCGGGCCCCTGCTGCACGACGAGCCGCGAAGCGGGGCCGCAGCCGAGGATGCGCACTCGCCGGCGGCCGATCGAGACGGTGCCGGGAAGCTGGTGATCTGAGGGGAGCAGACAGAGGGTAACGTAGACCTCGTCGTCCGGCGCGATCGCCGGAAGGGCGGCGACCGCTTCCTGCAGCGTGGCGTAGTCGCCCTTCTGTGAGCCCGCCACCCCGACCGTCACGGTACAGCAGCAGGCGCAATCCTTTGGCCGTGGCCGGCAGTCCTCGACCTCCATGGCCCCGCCGAGGCCGGTAATGACGGCGAGTTGCAGGTAGTGATGCTCGATGCCGCGCGGGGGCGCGTCGGTCAGGATCTCGACCGAGGCATCCGCCGTGCGCGCGGCGAACACCCAATGGTCGGCGAGATGGAAATCGCCGCCCGCCGGATCGGCCGAGAACTCGACGCGTACGCCGTCCTCGAGATCGATCGGGCCGGCGGCGACGTCGACGAGACCGTCGGCGTCTATGGTGCTGTTGGTGGCGTTCTGGTCCCAACGCTGCACGCGGGTATGACGCTCCTGGAGCTCGGTGGCGTTGGCGCCGAAAGCCCGGCCGGTGCCGGTCGGAAGCGCCCGATCCAGGGTGATGGTCAGGGCCGCCTCGTCGGTGTCGATGACCCGCGCCATCTCGCCCGGCTCGCCCATCAGTTCACGATGGTCGTCGGTGACGGTGACCCAGTCGTCCGCCCGGAACCGCAGGACCTGATCACGGCCGATGCGCGACACGGTGAGGGTGGTCTCTGTGCCGCTGACGGCGATCGCCTCGACCCGCGAGACGATCGAGCCATTGTCGCGCGACCATTTGAACTTCGCGGTGCCGATCGGCCCGGGTGTCTGGATCTCGACGCGGTACAGGCGGTTTTCGAGCCCACGGTAGCCGCCGGTCGGTGAGATGATGCAGGGATCGTCGCTCGC
>JAJUGE010000188.1 GCA_029268305.1 Alphaproteobacteria bacterium | reverse complement strand
GGCAAACTTTGCCTGAGCCCGACGGGGACGTCCCATGTGTCGACAAATGACCGCTTTGCGCCCCCTTTCCAGTCGTTCAGGCAAACTTTGCCTCTGCCTATAAGCGGACGTTTGGCATCGCTACGACGAATGGCAGCAAAGCGCCCCTGCGGATTCCGAGCTGAAGCCGGCCGGCATTCCGATCAATTACCGGCCACCGTTCCGATTTGAAGCCGGCCACGATTCCAATCAATTGTCGGCCGTTTTTCGGCTCTAACGATACCACCCCCTGGGTCAGCAACTTTGGCATCAAGCCTCCCGGTACACGAGGAGATTTTGATGCCGGCGAAGAGAAGGCTGACCATGAGACAATTACGACAGATGCTCCGGCTTGCCGGAAGCGGAACAAGTAGCCGCGAGATTGCGGTGGTGCTCGGCGTTGCGCGCAGCACCGTGCAGGACAATCTGAAGCGGGCGGCGCTAGCGGGCTTGGCCTGGCCCTTGCCCGGCGAGCTGACCGACGATGCGCTCGAACATCGTCTTTTCGCCCGCGCCGGGGTCAAGCAGGGCCAGCGGCGAAGGCAGGAGCCTGAATGGGCTGAGCTTTCGATCGAGCTGAAGAAGCCGGGCGTGACGCTTCTGATCCTCTGGGAGGAATACCGCAGCGTCCATCCCGACGGTTACGGCTATAGCCGCTTCTGCGAACTGTTTCGCGGTTTCGAGCAACGCCTGTCGCCGACGATGCGCCAGGAACACGCCGCCGGCGACAAGGTCTTCGTCGACTATTCCGGAAAGAAGGTGCCGATCGTCGATCGCAAGACCGGCGAGGTCCGGGAGGCGGAACTGTTCGTTGGCGTGCTCGGCGCGTCGAGCTACACGTTTGCCGAGGCCACCTGGACCCAGACGCTCCCGGACTGGATCGGCTCGCATGTGCGCATGTTCGCCTTCTTCGGTGGCGTGCCCCGGCTGATCGTGCCGGACAACCTGAAGTCCGGCGTCAACCGCGCCAGCTTTCATGATCCCGAGATCAATCGCAGCTACGGCATGATGGCGTCCCACTACGGTGTCGGCGTCCTGCCGGCCCGGCCGCGACGCCCGAAGGACAAGGCCAAGGTCGAGAACGCCGTGCGCTTTGCCCAGAGCTGCATTCTCGGCCGCCTGCGCAAGCAGACCTTCTTCTCGCTTGCCGAGGCCAATGCCGCGATCGCCGAGATGCTCGCGCGCATCAACGATCATGTCATGCGCCGGCTCGGCGTCAGCCGCCGGCATCTCTTCGAGACGGTCGAACGCCCAGCCCTCGCAACCCTTCCCGCAGAGGACTACGAGTTCGCCGAATGGCGCTTGGCGCGGGTCTCGACGGATTATCACGTCGAGTTCAAGAGCTTCTTCTATTCCGTCCCGCACGGCCGCATCGCCGCGCATCAGCGCCGCTATGGGGGGCCGCGCTTTGGCACGGACCCCGATCATATGCCGAGTTCGCATCGGCGCTACGCCGAGTGGACACCGGATCGTTTCCGGCGCTGGGGCGCGTCGATCGGTCCCGAGACCGAAGGCCTGGTCACCGCCATTCTCGCCAGCCGGCCACATCCCGAACAGGGCTTCAGGACATGCCTCGGAGTCCTGCGCCTCTATCGCGATCTTCCCCGCGAGCGCGCCGAGGCTGTGTCGGCGCGTGCCGTCGAGATCGGCGGGCTGACCTGCAAGACCATCACCGCACTCATCGCCACCCACAAGTCCAACAGGCATTCCACCGAACCCGCCGCCGTCATGGAACACGCAAACCTGCGCGGCCCCGGCTACTTTCATTGAGGACCAAGACAATGCTGACCAATCCCACGATCGACATGCTGCGCGAACTCGGCCTCTCCGGCATGGCAAGCGCCTATCACGAACTCGAGGCCCAACCGGAAGTGAGGAGCCTCGAGCATGGCGAATGGCTCGCTCTCCTTCTTGAGCGCGAGGCGACGACGCGCCGCCAGAAGCGCTTCGAGGCGAGAGCCCGTGCCGCCAGGCTCCGCCATGACGCCCAGGTCGAGAACATCGACTTCCGCGCCGCCCGCGGCCTCGACCGCAATCTGTTCGTGAAGCTCGCCGGCTGCGACTGGATCAGGCACCATCACAGTCTCCTGCTGATCGGACCCGCCGGCGTCGGCAAGAGCTGGCTGGCCTGCGCGCTCGGACACAAGGCATGCCGCGAGGACTTCTCCGTCGCCTATCATCGCCTGCCCAGGCTATTCGCCACCCTTGCACTCGCGCGCGGCGACGGCCGCTACCCGAAGGTCCTCAAGGCACTCGCCAGAACCGACCTGCTCATCCTCGACGATTGGGGTCCCGAGAAGCTCAACGACGAGCAGCGCCGCGATCTCCTCGAGATCATCGAAGATCGCTATGAGAAGCGATCCACCATCGTCACCAGCCAGGTGCCCATCGATCATTGGTACGACATGATCGGCAATCCGACACTCGCCGACGCCATCCTCGATCGCCTCGTCCACAGCGCCTACCGCATTGAACTCAGCGGCGAGAGCCTGCGAAAGCAGCGCCACACTCCATCCGCCGCTTGACCGCACGACAAACAGGAGCCATTCAAAACAACGACCCAGGGGAGCATCGACTGGCCGGCTTCAAATCGGAATGCTGGCCGGAATGAAATCGGAACAGGTGGCCGGCTTCGTTTCGGAATCAATGGCCGGCTTCATCGGAATACGCAGATCGTAGTCGTCGGCCCATTCGGTTGCGTCGGCATGGTTGGGGTGGTCGGGGTCGGCCAGCGCGTCGAG
>JAJUGE010000187.1 GCA_029268305.1 Alphaproteobacteria bacterium | reverse complement strand
GCCTTTTTAAGGTCCGACTCGCAGCCTTCTTGCCTATTGAGGCAGCGTTACGAATCCCTCTACCCTGAAGGAAGTGTATCATGCTTGCCATACGATGGTATAGGCTTGCCCGGTGCGCGACGCTGGTGAGTGGAGCAATCCTTGTGCCGCTGGTCGCGAGGGGCGCGAACGCCGGGGACGGGGGCGATTGTGCGACAGGACGAGGTGAATGCGTGCCGGGGCCGGCGACAGCCATGCTTCCATCGACGATGATCCTCAGCGCCCGCATTTCAACTGACAAGAGAACATCACGAGCCTGAATCTGGAGGGGGTTGCATGAGGTGCGTTCTTCTTGCTGCGCTGCTGCTGGCGCTGAGCGCCTGTTCGAGACCCGGTAGCGATTTGCCCCCGATCGAGCAGGTCGCAGACGGAGCGTATCGCCTGGGTGCAGGCGATCGCATCCGCGTGAGGTTCGGGACTCTGGAGATCCTCGAAAACGATTACATCGTCAGCGATGTGGGAACAATTTCGGTCCCCCTACTCGGCCAAGTCTCTGCTCAGGGACTGACTCCGGAGGAGCTCGAACGCGAGGTTGCGAGACAGATCGAGACAGCGCAACTCGAGGCTGACCCCAGCGTCTCGGTTCAGGTCGAGCAATATCGACCATTCTTCATCCTGGGCGAGGTCCAGAGGCCGGGTCTCTACCCGTACATTCCGCAGATGACCTTGCAGACTGCCGTAGCGGTGTCCGGCGGCTATACCTTCCGTGCGGAAGAGGATTATGCGGTGATCACCCGCTCGATCGGGGGCAATGTGATCGAGGGAACCGCCGGGCCGAGCACACTCATCATGCCGGGCGACGCGATCCGCATATTCGAAAGCTGGTTCTGAGCGGCCGGGCAGACGGCATATTGGGCGGGAGCGTGAGGCGTCGTGCGAGCTAGCGCGAGATCGGTCGCAGCGGCACTGCCGCTCGTCCTGGGATTGTATGTCGGTACGTGCGAGATCGCAGCCGAGGCCCAAGGGGTGTCGGAAATCGTCGCGCCGTCGGCTCTTCCACGGCCGGGCTACGAGCCTCGCAATATCCGGATCGGGAGTACGGTGGTCAGCCCCGAACTCACGATATCCGAAACTTACGACAGCAACGTGTTTTCACTCGAGGATGACGAAGAGGGGGATTTCATTACGACGGTTTCGCCGCGCGTCACCGTCGAGACCGGTCCGGAGAAGTTGCGACTGCGTTCCGAAGCGTTCGCCACGCATTCCGAGTACCTGGAGAACCCGTCCGAGAGTCGGACCACATACGGAGCATCCCTGGGTGGCCGATATCTCCTGGACAGCGCCCATACGCTGGAGGCGACCTTGGGCTACAACCGGGAGGCGGAGAGCAGAGGAGACCCGGAGAGCGATCTCGATGCCGGCGATCCGATCAGCATGTATCACCGCTTCGGCGGCACCGCCAGCTATGGCTATCGCCGCAATCGGATCGGCCTCGGACTTTCCGCCGACGTCGAAGCGACCGACTTCGACCGACGCGACGAATCTGATCGCGACTTAATGGAGACCCGCTTCGCGGCAAGAACATCATTCCTCCTCACGCCGAAGTTCGACATGTTCGTCGAGGGTTTCACCAACAGGCGTGACTACGAAGCGGCGACGGACGATTCCGGTGTCGGTCGCGATGCGACCACTTATGGCTTCCTGGCCGGCACGAGTGTGGATCTGACGGGAAAGCTGGTCGGGGAGATCGGTATCGGCCTGTTCCAGACCGATTACGACGACGATGGACTGGACGATTTCCTCGGCCTCGGCGTTCGCGGCGGCCTTGTCTGGAGTATCTCACCGAGGACGCTCCTGGCGGCGACGGTGTCGCGGCAGGATGTAGGGACAGTGCTCGCCGGTGCCACGACTCAGATCGAGTCCAATTTTGGCGTGCGACTGGAGCAGGAGGTCCGGCACAACCTCCTCATCAGCACCGGTCTCAACTTGTCGCAGAGCGAGTATGAGGGAATCTCCCGCGATCTCACGACCGTCTCTGGCGGAATCATGGCGGAGCTCTTTCTGAACCGCGTGCTCTCGGTCACCGTCTCCGCTGACTATTCCACCCGGTATGCCGATCTGCGTGAGGACGAGTACGATCGCCTTCTGTTCACAATCGGTCTGCGGGCGCGCTTCTGAAGCTCTCGGGAGCCGCTTCTCGATCGCTTTTACGTCGCGCCTGATCAGACTGCACGGTCATAAGGCGCGCTCTACCGGACCCGACCAATGCCTCCCGCCGATCGGAGTCGGTAAGGGATCGCGATCGACCGGAAGCCCGGGGATCGGCATCGGTGTGAACCCACCTGCCGAGTAGTATTCTCCCTTCGGGTAGGCTTCTGTGCCCGGGCGGGCATCCGTCACGATGATGCCCTCCAGCTTCACACCGCAAAGCCTGAGAAAGCGCAATGCCGCGATGAAAGCTTTCCTCGGCGTCCGTCTCGAGCGCACCAGAAACAGGACAGAATCGGCATAGGCCGCGACCACCGCGGCGTCCGGTGCGGCGGTGGCCGGCGGAGTATCGATGATGACATAGTCGTAACGGTCCTTCGCGTCCGCGATCAGCCGCTTCAGTTGGGCCGGACGGACGAGCAGAGAGCAATCCCCCGATGCGGGCCTGGCGCTCAGGACCAGCGCGCCGCTGCGTTCGTCCACGACGACCGCTTCATCGAGCGTTACCGCTTCGCGGAGTACGTCCGCAGTGGTGGCTTCCGAGCCGATACGCAACATTTTGGCGAGACGGGGTCGATGCAGATCGGCATCGATCAGCAGCACGCTCGCGCCGCCGAGCGCGAGATAGCGTGCCCAGGCGGCGGCGAAACTGGTCTTTCCCTCTCCTGGAACAGCGGAAGTGACCGCGATCACGGAGGC
>JAJUGE010000186.1 GCA_029268305.1 Alphaproteobacteria bacterium | reverse complement strand
GGCCCGGTGAGCATGCCCTTCATCGGCTTGCCGGTGAGCGTCTGGGCGTAGGCGGACCATTCGACGGTTATCGCCCGCGGCCGCGACACGTCGCCGAAGATGATCGGTGGCCGGACGTAGCGCGATCCGTAGCTCTGGACCCAGCCGTGCTTCGTGAAGGCGTAGCCGGAGAGCTGCTCGCCGAAATACTGCACCATGTCGTTGCGTTCGAACTCGCCGTGGACGAGCACGTCGAGGCCGATCTCCTCCTGCCACCGCACCGCGGCTTCGGTCTCCTTGCGCAGGAAGGCATCGTACGCCTGTCGGTCGAGATCGCCCCTGGCGTGGGCGGCGCGCGCCTTCCGCACCTCCTCGGTTTGCGGGAACGAGCCGATGGTCGTGGTCGGAAAGCTCGGCAACCCGAAGCGCCGGTGCTGCGCCTCCCGTCGCTCGGCGAACTCGGACTTCCGCCTGGCCATGGCGGGCGTCACCGCCTTCAGCCGATCCTGGACGGCCGGGTTGTGAATCTTCGGCGACGAGCGGCGGCTGCGGGAGGCTGCCGCCGAAGCCTCGAGCTCTTCCTTCACGGCCCCTCGGCTGGACTCCAGGGCGCGCTTCAGCGTGACGATCTCGCCGAGCTTCTGGGCGGCGAAGGCGAGCCAGGTCTTCAGGTCGGGGTCGAGTTCGGTCTCCAGCTCGAGGTCGATCGGCACGTGGAGCAGAGAGCATGACGGGCCCAGCATCAGCCGATCGAGGCCGCGCCTTTCGGCGATCGGCTCGATCACGTCGAGCATTGCACCGAGATCGGACCGCCAAACGTTCCTCCCGTCGACCAACCCTAACGAGAGAACGAGGTCGGACGGCGCCTTGGCAAGGACCGTCTCGAGCTGCCCGGGGGCACGGGCGAGGTCGAGGTGAAGGCCCGAGACCGGCAGGTTCAGGGCCGCATCGAGGTTGTCCCCGAGGGCACCGAAATAGGTCGTCAGCAGGAGCTTGATGCCGGGCGCAGCCTTGGCCAGGGTGTCGTAAGCTACGGCCAGTGCCGCTCTGGCGCCATCGTCCAGGTCCAGCACGAGGCAGGGCTCGTCGATCTGCACCCACTCGGCCCCTTCGCGCGCGAGGTCCTTCAGCACCTCGGCGTAGACGGGTAGCAGGCCGGGAAGCAGCGACAGCGGGTCGAGGCCGTCCTGGACGCTCTTGCCCAGCAGCAGATAGGTGACCGGGCCGAGCAGGACCGGGCGCGTGATAAATCCGAGCGCCTTGGCTTCCCGGAATTCCTCAACCGGCTTGGCGGAGGCCAGAACGAAGCTCTGCCGCGGCGCGAACTCCGGCACCATGTAGTGGTAGTTGGTATCGAACCATTTCGTCATTTCCAGCGCCGGCAGGTCGCCGCTGGCGCGGCCGTGGGTGCCGCGTGCCATCGCGAAGTAGGTGTCGAGGTCGACCGAACCGCCTTCCCAGTCGTAGGCGGGCGGGATCGCCCCCACCATCGCTGTCGTGTCGAGCACGTGATCATAGAGCGAGAAGTCGTTGCTCGGGATGTGGTCGATGCCGGCCCCGTTCTGTCGGGCCCAGGCCGCTGTGCGCAGACCCGAGGCATTCGTCCGAAGCGTGTCGGCGTCGATCCTGCCGTCCCAATAGGACTCCAGGGCCTTCTTCAACTCGCGACGCGGACCGATACGGGGAAAGCCGAGCGTGCTGGCGATGATGGACATGGCGCAAATCTCCTGCAGTCGTCCGCAACCAGGACTGCGATTACGAATGTTGATGGCGTGAGGCTGGCGGGGCGGTCGACGCAGGCCGATTGTCGAGTGCGTTTGGAAGGAGCGACACCGCTTACCCCACGATCGAATGGGCGGCATGAGCCGAGCGGACGCCTGCAGGAGATCGGGCGCGGAAGAGGAGCGCCCGTTGCATGCGACCCACCGGGACACCCCGCCCGAGGACGTTCACGTGTCGCGGCAGGTCTCCTGGCTCGCGGGTCATCGCGGCTGTCCGGCCTTCCCAATGCCACTCGGCATCAGTGACGCTTCTTGACAGTCGCTCGCCGCTCACAGTTGCGGGGGCAGCTCCGGCATCGCCTTCCGGCTCACCGGATTCCCTCTTAGCCATCGACCGGGGCCGGTCGAAGGAACCACGACCACGGATCATAGGCTTCCGGCCGCACCTCCTGTCAAGGATGTATATAAAGATATTCGCATGTAGACATGTCGTATCAGACGATTTTCGGCAGGAGACTTCGGACGATGCCAGAGTCGAGCGCCTCGTAGGCTCCGAGGCCGATCGTCTCGTAGAGCTCGGCGCGCGTCTGCATGTCCTCGACCATGGCCTCGCTGCTGCCGTGGCTTCGAAGGGTGGAATAGAGGCGCTGCTGAGCCTTGTTGGCGACGCGTAGGGAAGACACCGGCCAGATGACCATCCGGTAGCCCATCTCCGCGAACTCGTCCGCGGTGAAGAACGGCGTGCGGCCGAACTCGGTCATATTGGCGAGCAGCGGCACGCCGGGCAGGGCGGTCGCGAACGCACGGAACATCTCGGCGTCGGTGAGCGCTTCCGGAAATATCGCATCGGCGCCGGCCTCGAGATAGAGCTTCGCTCTGGCCACCGCCCCGTCGAGCCCCTCGCTGGCCGCGGCATCGGTGCGTGCGATCAGGTAGAGGTCGCGCCGTGCCTTGGCGGCGGCGGCGATCTTCGCCGCCATGTCGCGAGCGTCGGCGAGCCGCTTGTCGTTGAGGTGCCCGCACTTCTTCGGAAGTATCTGGTCCTCGATATGGACGGCGGCGGCGCCGGCATCCTCGAAGCCGCGCACCATGTGCATCACGTTGAGGGCCTCGCCGTACCCCGTATCGCCGTCGACGAGGACCGGCAGACCGCTCGCCCGCGAAACCTGGCGGATGAAGAAGCAAACGTCGTCGACCGTCAGGATGCCGAGGTCCGGGATGCCCATGGAGGCGGACATGGCC
>JAJUGE010000185.1 GCA_029268305.1 Alphaproteobacteria bacterium | reverse complement strand
GGTGCGCGGACTGAGCCGCGACGAGCTTGCGAGCCGGGCGCTGCACAGCACCTCGGATTTCCCCGAGCTGCTCGCGGCAGTCACCAACAAGACGCTGCGCGATGCCTACGAGGCGGCGCCGCGCACCTTCTTCCCGATCGCCCGGCGCGTGAGCGCGGTCGACTTCAAGGACATCAACCGCCTGCAGCTCGGCGAGGCGCCGCAGCTCGAGAAGGTGAACGAGTCCGGCGAGTACCGGCGAGGCACCATCGGCGAGGGCAAGGAGCGCTACCGCGTCGAGACCTACGGCCGGATCGTCGCGATCACCCGGCAGGTGATCATCAATGACGATCTCGATGCCTTCACCCGCGTGCCCTCGCTGTTCGGGACCGCGGCGGCGACCCTGGAGAGCGACGTCGTCTGGGGCATCGTCACCAGCAACCCGACCATGGCGGACGGCAAGGCGCTGTTCCATGCCGATCACAGGAATCTCGCCGGTGCGGGCACAGCCCTCGACGTGGCCAACATCGGCAAGGCGCGGGCAGCCATGGCCCGCCAGACCGGCCTCGACGGAAAGACGGTGCTCAATATCCGCCCGGTGCTCCTGGTCGTCCCGTCGTCGCTCGAGCTCACCGCCGAGCAGCTTGTCGCTCAGAACCTGACGCCGGCGAAGAGCACCGATGTCGTGCCGCAGTCGATCCGCTCGCTCGGCGTCATCTCCGAGCCGCGGCTCGATCCAGCCGCCGGTGCCGTGCCCTGGTATCTCTTCGCGAGCCCGTCGGCGATCGACACGATCGAGTACGCCTACCTCGAAGGCCAGGACGGCGTCTACATCGAGACGCGGATGGGCTTCGACGTCGATGGTGTCGAGGTAAAGGCCCGGCTCGACTTCGGCGCAAAGGCGATTGACTGGCGCGGACTCTATAAAAATCCCGGGGTCTGACCCCCCACCCTCTCGAACGCCATCCCGACAACCCCGTCCACTTCCTGATTCTCGGAGCAGCGCGACATGGCGAAGAACTACCTCCAGCCAGGCAAAACGATCACCCTGACCGCCCCCTACGACGTGCCGAGCGGCGGGGGCCTGCTGGTCGGATCCATCTTCGGTGTGGCCCAGGGCGATGCCGAGAATGGTGCCGAGGTCGAGGCGCATCTCGTCGGCGTGCACACGCTGGCGAAGACCTCGGCGCTCGCGATCGCGGTCGGCGACCTGATCTACTGGGACGACGACAACAAGGTAGTCAACAAGACCGCGACCGCCCAGAAACTCGTGGGCGTCGCCGTCTCGGCGGCAGCCAATCCCTCCGACAGCGTCGAAGTCCGCCTGAACGGCGCCTTCACGAGCTGATCCCGTGGCCGGCTGGTCAGAGATCGCGGCGCGTGCCGTCGATACCGGCTTCGGCACCTTCGGCGCGCCGGGAAGCTACACACCGTCCGGCGGACCCGCGGCAGACGTCACCGTCATCCTGAAGACGCCGGAGGGGAATCTCTCCGGGTTCGACACCGGCGCCTGGCGTCCGGGCCGGGTCGCGGACGTGCGCGCCTCGGAGGTGGCGGCGCCCGCGGAAGGTGATGTGCTCGAGGTCGGCGGCGAGTCCTTCATCGTCCGCGGCGCCCGCGCCGATGCCGAGCGGCTCGTATGGACGCTCGATCTGGACCCACAGGCATGACCACGATCCGTGAACGGTGCCTTGCCGCCTTCGCCGCGGCCCTCGGCGCAGTGCCCGGGATCACCATCGAGCGGAACCGCACGGCGCGCGTGAACCGGTTCCCGAGCATCATCGTGATCGACGGCGGCCAGACCCAGAATACCGCATCGACGCAGGCGACCTTCTACACGTTGCGGGTTTCCGTTGAGGCCTGGATCACAGCCGCTGTCGATGCCGGCCTCGGCCCGGCGATATCGGCGACGTACGGCAGGATCATTGCCGCAGCGCTCGCCGACCCGACCCTCGGCGGCGTCGCCGTCGACGTCCGTGAAGGCGAGATGTCCGACCCCGAGATCGACCGGGAGGAGGGCATCGGTCCGACCGCCGCCTTCGAGATCGGCTTCGAGATCGACTTCCTCACCGCCGAAGGCGACGCCTCGGCGCTGCCCTGACCCCCGGATCAAGTCCGGGGGCAGGCTCCCCGGATCCCTCGGATCAAGTCCGAGGACAAGCAAGTCCGGGGGACAGCCACAACACCGATGGAGACGAGCATGCCCGACACGCACCGCGTGCCGGTCGAACCGCCGCGCCCGGCCACGACCACCGAGACCGCTATCCCGAAGGCGCACCCTTCGACGACCGCGAAGCCGCTCCCGGCCCCGAAACAGCAGACCGTGAAGGAGGACGCAAATGGCGCTGCGAACCCGTAACGCCGTCCTCCTCGCGAAGATCGAGCCAACGCCCGGCACCGACGCCTCTCCGTCAGCAGCGTCCGATGCCGTGCTGGTCGAGAATCCGCGCTGGACCCCGACCGCCAGCCTGGTGCAGACGAACGAGGTCACCGGCTCGCTCGACCAGCTCGGCTCGATCGTCGGCGGCATGCGGGTAACGGTCGAGTTCGACGTGCTGATGCGCGGCTCCGGCTCGGCCGGCACGGCGCCGGAGTGGGGCGTGCTGATGAAGGCCTGCGGCTGGGCGGAGACGGTGACCGCCACGGCGGTGCCGTCGGCGGCCGAGGCGCTCGGCTCGGGCGCGAGCCAGACCGAGGCAACTCTCGGCAGCTCGGCGAGCAGCACGGCGAACGCATACAGAGGTATGCCGATCGTGTTCTCGGAAGACGTCACCGGCACGTCGTTCATCGCCGCCTATTCCGCCGACAAGCTCGCCACCCTGACCGACGACATGGGCGGGGCACTCGATGCCGGGACCGACTACCAGATCCCGGCGAACGTCGTGTACGCTCCCGCCTCGGCCTCGATCCCGTCGCTGACGATGTACGTCTTCCAGGACGGGCTCCGGGCGCGGTTTGTCGGTTGCCGCGGCAACGTCCAGCTCCGCGCCGAGACCGGCGCCATCGGCCGATTCACGTTCCGCTTCGAAGGGATATACGTCGATGTGGCCGACGTGGCGGT
>JAJUGE010000184.1 GCA_029268305.1 Alphaproteobacteria bacterium | reverse complement strand
GAGGCGACGACGCCGGCGCCGACGGTGCGGCCGCCCTCGCGGATGGCGAAACGCAGGCCCTCGTCCATGGCGATCGGCGCGATCAGCGACACCGTCATCGACACGTTGTCGCCCGGCATCACCATCTCCGTGCCTTCCGGCAGCTCCACCACGCCCGTCACGTCCGTCGTCCGGAAGTAGAACTGCGGACGGTAGTTCGTGAAGAACGGCGTGTGGCGGCCGCCCTCTTCCTTGGTCAGGATGTAGGCCTCGGCCTTGAACTTCGTGTGCGGCGTGATCGAGCCCGGCTTCGCCAGAACCTGACCCCGCTCCACCTCCTCGCGCTTCGTGCCGCGCAGCAGCGCGCCGATATTGTCGCCCGCCTCGCCCTGGTCGAGCAGCTTGCGGAACATCTCGACGCCCGTGCACGTCGTCTTCGTCGTCGGACGCAGGCCGACAATCTCGACCTCGTCGCCGACCTTCACCACGCCGCGCTCGACACGGCCCGTCACCACCGTGCCACGGCCAGAGATCGAGAACACGTCCTCGATCGGCATCAGGAACGGCAGGTCCTTCGGACGCTCCGGCGTCGGAATGTACGCGTCCACAGCCTTCATCAGCTCCAGAATCGCGTCATGGCCGATCGTCTTGTCCGAATCCTCAAGCGCCGCCAGCGCCGAGCCCTTGATGATCGGAATGTCGTCGCCCGGGAACTCGTACGACGACAGCAGCTCCCGAACCTCCAGCTCCACCAGGTCCAGAAGCTCCGGATCGTCCACCTGGTCGACCTTGTTCAGGAATACCACCAGCGCCGGAACACCCCCCTGACGCGCCAGCAGAATGTGCTCCCGCGTCTGCGGCATCGGGCCGTCCGCCGCCGAAACCACCAGGATCGCGCCGTCCATCTGCGCCGCGCCCGTGATCATGTTCTTCACATAGTCCGCGTGGCCCGGGCAGTCCACATGCGCGTAGTGACGGTTCTCCGTCTCGTACTCCACATGCGACGTCGAAATCGTGATCCCGCGCGCCTTCTCCTCCGGCGCCCGGTCGATCTGGTCATACGCCGTAAACGTCGCCCCGCCAGCCTCGGCCAGCACCTTCGTGATCGCCGCCGTCAAAGACGTCTTGCCATGGTCAACGTGACCAATCGTCCCAATGTTAACGTGCGGCTTCGTCCGCTCAAACTTCGCCTTCGACATCTCTCTGTCTCCGTTCCTAAAATTCTTGGGCGATCAGGCCAGCTTGGCGCGGACTTCATCCGCAATGGCCTGGGGCACCTGCTCGTAGTGGTCGAACTGCATCGTGTATTGGGCGCGGCCCTGGCTCATCGAACGCAGCGTGTTGACGTAACCGAACATGTTGGCCAGCGGCACCATCGCCGTGATGACGTTGGCGTTGCCGCGGGAATCCATGCCCTGCACCTGGCCGCGACGGCTGTTCAGGTCGCCGATCACGTCACCCATGTAGTCTTCCGGCGTCACCACCTCGACCTTCATGATCGGCTCGAGCAGGGCCGGCTTGGCCTTGGCGATGCCTTCCTTGAAGGCCGCACGCGCGGCGATCTCGAAGGCCAGCACCGACGAGTCGACGTCGTGATAGGCACCGTCGACCAGAGTGACCTTGAAGTCGATCACCGGGAAGCCCGCGATCACGCCGCTCTGGCGCGACGCCTCGAGCCCCTTCTCGACGCCGGGGACGTATTCCTTCGGCACGGCGCCGCCGACGACCTTGTTCTCGAACGCGAAGCCTTCGCCCGGCGGCAGCGGCTCGAACACCAGCTTGATGCGGGCGAACTGGCCGGAACCACCGGTCTGCTTCTTGTGGGTGTAGTCGATCTCGGCCGTCGACGTAATCGTCTCGCGGTAGGCGACCTGGGGCGCGCCCACATTCGCGTCCACCTTGAACTCCCGCTTCATGCGGTCGACGATGATCTCGAGATGGAGCTCGCCCATCCCCTTGATCACGGTCTGGCCGCTCTCCTGGTCGACCGAAACGCGGAAGGACGGATCCTCCTGCGCCAGCCGCTGCAGGGCGGTCGACATCTTCTCCTGGTCGGCCTTCGACTTCGGCTCGACCGCGACCTCGATGACCGGCTCCGGGAACTCCATCCGCTCCAGCACGATCGGCTTCACCGGATCGCAGAGCGTATCGCCCGTCGTCGTGTTCTTCAGGCCGACAAGGGCGACGATGTCGCCGGCCGAGGCCCACTTGATTTCTTCACGGCTGTTCGCGTGCATCAGCAGCATGCGGCCGATACGCTCCCGCTGCCCCTTCACGGAGTTCAGCAGGTAGGAGCCCGCTTCCATGCGACCCGAATAGATGCGCACGAAGGTCAGCGAACCGACGAAGGGGTCGGTCATGATCTTGAACGCCAGCGCCGAGAGAGGCGCCTCGCTGTCCGCCGGACGGGAGTCATCCTCGTCGCTGTCGACCTTGTGGCCGCGCACGTCGCCGATGTCCAGAGGCGAGGGCAGGAAGTCGACGACGGCGTCGAGCATCGGCTGGACGCCCTTGTTCTTGAACGCCGAACCGCAAAGGACCGGGACGAACTTCAGGCCGACGGTGCCCTTGCGGATGCACGCCCGGAGGACTTCCGGCGACGGCTCCTGGCCTTCGAGATAGGCCTCCATCGCCGCGTCGTCCATCTCGACGACGGTGTCGATCAGGCGGGTGCGGTACTCCGCCGCCTTCTCCTTCAGGTCGTCCGGGATGTCCGCGTAGTAGAACTCGGCACCCAGACTCTCGTCCTTCCAGAGGATGGCCCGGTTCTCAACCAGGTCGACGACGCCCGCGAAGTCGCTCTCGGCGCCGATCGGCAGCTGGAGGACGATCGGGGTCGCGCCCAGCCGGTCGATGATCATGTCGACCGTGCGATAGAAGTTCGCGCCGATGCGGTCCATCTTGTTGACGAAGCACATGCGCGGCACGCGGTACTTGTCGGCCTGGCGCCAGACCGTCTCGGACTGCGGCTCGACGCCCGCGACCGAGTCGAACACGGCAACGGCGCCGTCCAGCACGCGCAGGCTACGCTCCACCTCGATCGTGAAGTCGACGTGGCCGGGCGTGTCGATGATGTTGATGCGATGGTCGCGCCAGAAGCACGTCGTGGCCGCCGACGTGATCGTGATGCCGCGCTCCTGCTCCTGCTCCATCCAGTCCATGACGGCGGTGCCTTCGTGCACCTCCCCGATCTTGTAGGTGATCCCGG
>JAJUGE010000183.1 GCA_029268305.1 Alphaproteobacteria bacterium | reverse complement strand
GTGGTCCCCGTCGTGAAGGCGCTGGCCGAGCAGGGAGCCCTCGTGTCGATCGATACCCGGCATGCCGGCGTGATGCGGCGCGCGATCGACCATGGCGCCAGTATCGTGAACGACGTCTCCGCATTGACGGGAGACCGGGACAGTCTTGCGGTGGTCGCACGTAGCGGCGCCTCCGTCGTTCTGATGCACATGCAGGGCGAGCCCGCCACCATGCAGGACTCGCCGCGCTACAACGATGTGCTGACGGATGTTTACGACTACCTGGAGGCGCGCGTGGCTGCATGTAGGGATGCGGGAATCGACGAGTCCCGTATTGCCGTCGATCCGGGCATCGGGTTCGGCAAGACCGCCAGTCACAATCTGCGTCTGATCGAAGGGCTCGCCACATTCTGCGCGATCGGATGTGCCGTGGTGCTCGGCGTGTCGCGCAAGGGCTTCATCGGACGAATCGGGAATGCGCCGGCGGCCAAGAACCGGCTGCCGGGGTCGCTGGCGCTGGCTCTGGCCGGGATGGAGCGGGGGGCAGACATCCTTCGCGTGCATGACGTCCGAGAGACCCACCAAGCGGTGAAATTGTGGCGAGCTGTGACTTTGCTCACCCACGGTGACGATCCGTCTGGCTAAAGTCCCGCTGTTGGCGCTAATTTGAACATGCGGAGGGGCTCGATTCGAGTCCGAGGGGAATATTTCGAACAATGACCCGAAAACTTTTTGGTACGGACGGCATTCGTGGCACTGCAAACGTGGAGCCGATGACCGCAGAGACCGCTTTGCGGGTCGCGATGGCTACCGGTCTCCACTTTCGAAACGGCCAAGAGCACGAGACGGTCGTGATCGGCAAGGACACTAGACTGTCCGGCTACATGCTCGAATCCGCGCTCACGGCCGGTTTCGTCTCGATGGGGATGAACGTTGTCCTGGTCGGCCCCATGCCGACGCCGGGCGTCGCGGTGATGACGCGGTCGTTGCGGGCGAGCCTCGGGGTCGTCCTGTCGGCCTCGCATAATCCTTCGGCCGACAACGGCATCAAGCTGTTCGGGCCCGATGGCTTCAAGCTCTCCGACGATGTCGAGCGGGAGATCGAGCAGAACCTCGATCGTGCATCCGAATTCAGGGCGGGTCCCGGCGAGCTCGGCAAGGCGACGCGCATGAACGACGCGCCGGGCAGGTATGTCGAGTTCGCGAAGGGCAGCTTCCCCCGGCGACTGCGTCTCGACGGCCTGAAGATCGTCGTCGATTGTGCCCATGGCGCCGCGTACAAGGTCGCGCCGAATGTCCTCTGGGAGCTCGGTGCCGAGGTCATTCCGCTGGGTGTCTCTCCGGACGGCTTCAACATCAATCTGGACTGCGGAGCCACGCATCCGGAGACGTTGAGCCGTGCGGTGCTGGAGCATGGCGCCGACATCGGCATCGCCCTCGATGGGGATGCGGATCGCATTCAGCTTGTCGATGAGAAGGGGCGGGTGGTCGACGGCGATCAGGTCATGGCCCTGATCGCGCGTTCCTGGCATGCCGCCGGCAAGTTGGCGGGAGGCGGCATCGTCGCCACCGTGATGTCCAACCTCGGGCTGGAGCGGTATGTCGGCGGGCTTGGACTGGACTTCATTCGCGCTCAAGTGGGCGATCGTTATGTGGTCGAGCGCATGAGGACCGGTGGCTTCAATGTCGGCGGGGAGCAGTCGGGCCACATAATTCTGAGCGACTATGTGACTACCGGCGACGGTTTGATCGCG
Organism: Alphaproteobacteria bacterium; assembly: GCA_029268305.1. Lineage (GTDB taxonomy): Bacteria > Pseudomonadota > Alphaproteobacteria > JAJUGE01 > JAJUGE01 > JAJUGE01. The sequence goes on along the minus strand of JAJUGE010000183.1, from coordinate 1,555 downwards.
GCGCTCCAGGTGCTGGCCGTGCTGATCGAGGCGGATCGTCCGGCGAGTGAAGTCCTGCGCCTGTTCGAGCCGCTGCCTCAGGTCCTCCGTAACGTAAAGCTCGACGGAACGTCGCCGTTCGATCTCGTGGCGGTCCAGGGCGCCATGGCCGATGCCGAAGCACGGCTCGCCAACTGCGGACGTCTCCTGATCCGCAAGTCCGGCACCGAGCCGCTCATCCGCGTGATGGCCGAGGGCGAGGATGAAGGATTGGTCGTGCAGGTGGTGGACGATATCGCAACCGCGATCGAGCGTGCCATGAGATGACGGGCAGCGTATCGACGGCGGGCCGGACTCAGGGGCGGGTTCTCATCATCGCCGGCTCCGACTCTGGCGGTGGCGCCGGCATCCAGGGGGACATCAAGACGGTCACGGCGCTCGGCGGCTATGCCATGACCGCCATCACGGCACTCACCGCACAGAACACGTTGGGCGTGGCCTCCGTCTACGGAATCCCGCCGGATTTCATCGCCGAACAAATCCGCGTCACCGTGTCCGATCTGGGGGTGGATTGCATCAAGATCGGGATGCTCCACAGTGCGGAGGTGATCGACGCAGTCGCGGACACGATCGAGGCCGAGTGTCCCGGCGTGCCGCTGGTTCTTGACCCGGTGATGGTCGCGAAGGGCGGCGCGTCCCTGCTCGCGCCGGAGGCGATCACGACGTTCAAGCGTCGCCTGCCCGTTCTTGCCACGATCATGACGCCGAACGTTCCCGAGGCCGAAGTGCTCACCGGGCTGAAGATCGTGGACGCCGACGCCGCCGAGCACGCGGCGACGATGCTGCCGACCCTCGGAGCTTCGGCCGTCCTGCTCAAGGGGGGCCACATGCCGGGCGACGTCGTCGAGGACCTGCTGGTCGACGCCAGCGGGCTAAGGCGTCTCCGCCACGCGCGCATCGAGACGGAGCATACGCACGGCACCGGTTGCACGCTTGCCTCGGCGATCGCTACGGGGCTGGCGCAGGGACTGGACCTCGACCGCTCGGTCGATCGCGCCATCGCGTATGTCTGGCGGGCGATCGAGACGGCGCCGAAGCTGGGGCGAGGTCATGGTCCGCTCAATCATGCGCATACGGTGCGCCCGTTCACGGGGAAGGACGACTGACCCGCTGGGCGCCCCGCCTCGGTGCTCTTCCGCGCGCGATCCGGGAAGGGGCCGGCCGAGCGATCCCCGGCCCTGCTGTCGTTGAGCACGGCACCGGTCGGCGCAGGGACAGGACAAGCACCGTCAGTGCGGCTGCGGGGTTCCTCTTCCTCGCGGTGATTCTCGGCCTGCCAGGCTTCTGGCTGGCGAGGGTGAGTTTTCCACGCCTGCCGATCGAGGCGCTCGCACTCGCTGCCATCCTGCCGACGGTCAGGATCTTCGGGGCTCGTCTGCGCGGTCGTTTGCTTCGAGTGTTCGCTCTGGCGGTGCTCGTCCTGTTCACCTTGGCAATGGCCGACGCCCTCCTGGACCGGACTCTCGGGCGAGGGTTGGACATCCCCCTCGACATTCATCTCGCGCCGGCGCTGCTC
>JAJUGE010000182.1 GCA_029268305.1 Alphaproteobacteria bacterium | reverse complement strand
GGGATCGCTCCGCCTCGCCCGCTGCTCGGGCGCGCGGTCAGCCGGCGCCGCGGTAGATGCGCAGCGCCTCCGGCATCATCTCCTGCAGACGGCCGATCCGATCGTCCGGGCTCGGGTGCGTCGACAGGAAGGTAGGCGGTCGCGACCCCGCCGTCCGCATGTTCTCCCACAGCGTGATGGCCTCGCGCGGATCGTAGCCCGCGCGCGCCATGGCGATCAGGCCGATCCGATCCGCCTCGAGCTCCTGATTGCGGCCATAGGGCAGGATCAACCCGTATTGCGCTCCCATGCCCAGCGCCTGCGCGATCTGGTTGGCGTAGCCGACGTTACCCACCTGGAGAGCTGCGCTCACGGCCTGGAGGCCCAGTTGGGTGCCCATCTGCGTGTTGACCCGCTCGGCGGCATGGTTGCGCTGGTTGTGCGCAATTTCATGGCCGACGATCGCCGCAAGCTGCGCTTCGGTCTTCGCGTACTGGAACATGCCCTCGAACACGCCGATCTTGTTGCCCGGCAAGGCGAAGGCGTTGGCCTCGTCACCCTGGAAGACGACCATTTCCCACGCGGCCGGATTCTCCCCGATCGCCGAGAGGACGCGCGAGCCGACTTTCTGCAGGGTCGCCTGGTATTCCTTGTTTGTCGACCGGGGGGTCTCAGCCTTCAGCCGCTCCCAGCTCTCGATCCCGAGTTGCTCCACCTGTTCCGCCGAGACAAGGTTGAGGCCGAGCCCGGTATCGCCGGAACCGGCACAGCCGGTGAGAGCGAGCGAAGCCGCCACTCCTGCTACGGCAAGGGAGCGGCGGAAAGCGCTACGCACGGCCATCGAGACTGCTCCTCTCTGCAAAATCCACTGGGGAAAAACGGGCAATTCGCCAGCAGGTTCCGCCACTGCACCGTGGGCAACTCCAGGCCGCAGCGAATGGCATCGTCGGCTCTTGCGCGGCGGACCTTCCATACCGCACGGCTGCCGTGCTAAACCGCAGAAATCCTTGGACGGGGCGTAGCGCAGCCTGGTAGCGCGTCTGCTTTGGGAGCAGAAGGCCCCCGGTTCGAATCCGGGCGCCCCGACCATGTTATCCGGCCGCCACGGCGTCGCTCGTGCGCCCCGGGCGGCGGGGTGCGGAGCGTCGGGAGCCGCCGCGCTCGTCGACCGGAACGGGGGCCGGCGGCTTGAGGCCGGCAGACGCGGTCGGATTGACCCCTCGCCAGAATGCCTCCAGGGCTCGCAGCGTCTCGATCGCGGCCGGCAGGCCCTTGCCCGGCTCACGCTTCGCGTCCAGGGCAGCGGCATGTCGCTGAAACATTTCGTTGAGCTGCGGCCACAAGGCTGCGCCCTTGCGTGAGAGCCGGACCCGCACCGAGCGCCGGTCGTGCGCCGACCGCTCCTGCGTGAGGTAGCCGTTCTCCACCATTTTCTTCAGATTGTAGGAGACGTTCGAACCCAGATAGTAGCCGCGTTGCGTCAGCTCGCCCACGGTGACTTCCTCACCGCCGACATTGAACAGGATCAGTGCCTGCACGTTGCTGATGTCGCGGATACCGCTCGCATCCAGCTCCGCCTTTACGACATCGAGAAACTGGCGATGCAGCCGCTCTATCAGTGAAATCGACTCCAGATACTGCTCCAGCATGTCCCTCACATCCAATTGTGGTTCACGATTGCACCGATGCGCGTCGGCGCCTGGTCTCGAAGCGGTCCGCCCCGTTCGCTCATTCAACCGGCCCGGGAGCCGGCGCACCGATGCCAAGGGGCCCGGTCTCTGACGAGGCGGTCGCTTGCGGCCCGGCCGCATCGCCGGACTGCTCGAGCAGAGCGCGGAATTCCTCTTCCGGGACTGCAGGGCTGAAATAATAGCCCTGCCCCTCGGTACAACCCGCCGCTCGCGCGAGCGCAAACTGCTCGGCCGTTTCGATGCCTTCGGCGTGGATACTGAGCCCGAGTCCGGCGCCCAGGGCACCGACAGCATGCACGATTGCCGCGTCACCGGCGTCTTCGACGGCACCATGGATGAAGCGCCGGTCGATCTTGATCTTCGTGAGCGGCAATTCGCGGAGATGCGTCAGGGAGCCGTAGCCGGTGCCGAAATCGTCGATCGCCAGCCGGATACCCATACGGCAGAGGTCCGAGAGCTGATCGCGGACGCTCGAGGAGGCGCCGTCAAGCATTGCCGTCTCCGTCAGCTCCAGCTCGAGCCTGTCCGGCTGCAGGCCGAACTCCGCGAGGCAGCTCTCCACGGTGTCACGGACAGCACCGCCCTGGAACTGAACCGCGGAAACGTTCACCGCGACGACGATCGACGGCAGGCCATTCTCCTCCCACTGGCGAATGGCGCGGCACGCCTGCCGGAGAACCCATGGCCCGAGGAGCCGTATGAAACCGCAGCTTTCCGCAATGGGCACGAACTCCGCCGGCGAGATCATGCCCTTCTCCGGGTGCCGCCATCGCACCAGCGCCTCGGCGCCGATGATCCGCCCGGTACGGAGATCGTGACAGGGCTGGAAGTGCACCTCGAACTGGCGCAGCTCGAAGCCCCGGAACAGCTCCTCCTCGACCCATCGCGACCGCGCGATTCTCGCCTCTACCTCCGCATCGAAGAACCTGTCGGTGCCGCCGCCGATCCGCTTTGCTTCGGCGAGCGCAATCTCCGACTTGCGCACGAGGTCCTCGGGCGAGGCCGAGTCCCACGGGAAGAGAGCAACGCCGACGCTGGCACTCGCGGCCACCTCCCGCCCGAACAGGAGAAATCGCTGCTTGATGCTGCGGCCGAGCCTTTGCGCGAACTGGACCGCATCGTCCGGGCTTTGCGGGCCGAGCTGCACGACGACGAACTCATCGCTGCCGACGCGAGCGACGAGATCGTCGCTTCGCACGAGGCGCACCAGCCGTTGGGCTACTGCCTTCAGCAACTCGTCTCCCACGGCATGGCCGAACATGTCGTTGACGCGACGGAAGCCGTCGAGGTCGATCGACAGCACTGTCAACATCGCGCCGGTGGTCCAGGCTTCGGCAATGATCGACTGGAGCCGGTCGAAGAAGAGCATCCGGTTGGGCAGGCCGGTCAGGTGATCGTGCCCCGGCAGGCCGCCGCTCATACCCGCGGCGACGCTCAGGGAGGAGTTGTCGCAAAGCGCGGCCAGCAACCGGCTGCGATCCTCGGAAAGCGCAAGCAGCTGGAGGCGCGCCCAGCGCCGCCCCTTGTCTGCGGTCTTCAGGTCGAAATCGAAGGTCAGGCCGGCCTGGCCGGATTCGAACGCGTCACGAATCCGCTTTGCGACCACTGCCGCCTGCTCGGCGCGGACGAAATCG
>JAJUGE010000181.1 GCA_029268305.1 Alphaproteobacteria bacterium | reverse complement strand
CAGCGGGGCCAATGACCCCGCCGCTCTTTTTCAAGGTCCCCTTAATCGATTTTTCCGCGCCGTTTTAAGTACGCTTTCACATGCGGCGGCACCTCGATCGCGTCGCCGACTTTGTAGTCTTTGCCGGCGTGGGTGTGGCTCACTTTGAGCGTTACCCGCTCGAGCTTTTGCTTCTTTACGTCGCTCACGTTGCAGTCTCCTTTACTTGAACCTGTAGAACCGGCGCGCGATAGCGTCGACAGCGCTTCCTACTCCTCGACGAGCATGCGGAAGAAGCGAGAGACCTCATCGCCGGTAATCGTCGGATCGCTCAGCACGTCGCCTGTAATCGGCAGCTCGCTGAATTCATCGCCAATGAGCGCCAGCGCCTGGGTCAGACCGGGTTTCACACGGTGTCCGATCACCGTCACCGCTTTGCCGGACTGCGCTTCGTTCAGCCCGTCCCAAACCAGCTCCATCTCGATGCCGGCCTTGGTGAGCGCTTCAACGACCGCATGTGCGCTCTTGTCGTAGGCGACTTCGATGATGTCGCCATCGGTGATGGCGCCGTCCTCTAGCACGATGATGCCGGCGCGGGTCACCTCGTAGTCGACGCCAGGAGATGCGCTCGTCGCTGTACCGTCAGGATCGATGGTGACCGTCAGGGTGTTGGCGTGGTCACTGATATCGGGTTGGCTGTTAAAGACGATCAGGCCACCTTGGTAGGCAGTGTGCTGCTCGCCGGTCACCGCGCTGCCGCCGGCCACTCGATTGACGCTGCCGCGCAGCGCGAGCGCGACGTTCTCCGGCGAGAGATCGAGCATCGTCATCTCCATCGTCATGTTGGAGAGCTTTCGCACGGTGTTGGCGTTGCCGCCGCCGGGGCTGGTGTAGTCCGGCTGGTTGACGACCTCTTCTTCCGCCGCGAAGTTGAGTTGGCTGACGTTGCCGATCGGTAGGCGCGGGCCGTTAACACCTCGCTCGCGCATATAGACGGGGCCGCGTCCGATAAAGCTCCAGTTGCGCCGTGCCATAGTTAGTTTGTCCCTTCGATCTTGGTATTGGTGGTGAACAACAGGGGCAAATACACAGCCCCGTTGCGGTAGGTGGTGCGATATACAGGCGCACCGAGCTCAAGGGCGCTGTGCTCCGGGCTCGGCTTCCAGCCCAGGCACGCTTCCAGCACGTGCCGCAACAGCGCACCGCCTTCGCTGCGCGCGCGCTCGCCAGTCGCGCGAACATTGCGCACGACAACCACGACCGACCAGCTTTGCTGAACCAGCGCGCGTTTGGCCGCAGCCTGGCTCTGCTCAATGCGGTAGCCGTTATAGATCACGTGGATCGCCGGCTTCGGCTGACTGCGCTCCTCGACGCCCTCGAGATCCGACGCGGCGAAGACCTTGCCGTTGACCGCCGGAACAGTCGCTTTCAGGTGCTCGACGAGCAGCGGCTCAAGCGAGAGGAAGTCGTGTACTGCGGTCATAGGAAGCTCTTGTCCCGGCGGCTGAATGTGCGCCCGTCGGTGACCATCTCGGCACCGTCCGCGGGCGCGGCGGTCTCGCCTTGGTCGGATACGCCGAGGCTAAGTTCGCCGCGGCCGACGGCGGCCAGGAACTTCGCCGCATCGTCTCGGCGCTTGGTCACGTGCTCCGGCGCTACGTCCGCGTACAGGCTGTAGCGGGCGAGATCGCAGGCGAGAAAGGTGAGCACCTTAGGCACGGTGGCCAGCGGTAGCCGGTACCGGCCGGCGAGATAGCCGTCCACCTGCGCGGCAGCGTCACTCAGCGCCTGCTCGACCACCGCGGCATCGACAACGCCGGCGCCGGTGCGATCGGTGAGCCGCAGGAGCTCGTCTTCGCCGTAGCGGTTGATCAGGTCTTGCTGCGTCGCGTACATACGCCGATCACTCCGAAGTGCGGGATCGAGGCCTTATTTGGCCTCGACCTCGATCTCGACCTCATGCACTGAGAGCAGCGGCTCGTTATTGAGCTGCCGGATCTGCGCCTCGCTGAGCTCCTCGAGCACTAGGTCGCGCGGCGTGCGGCTGAATTCGAAGCCGGCGCGGCGGAAGCTCGCCGGGCGCGAGCTCACGCGCAAGGCCGCCACCTTCTTTCTCTTCGTGGTGGTGGCGGCCGCCTGCTCGGGGCGCTTGGCCTGGGTATCCGGTGCCTTGTTCTTGTCGGTGTCGTTCTTCTGGGCTGCCATCGTAGGCTGTCCTCATAGTCAGAGTTCGAGTCGGATTTCCCCTAGGGCAGCGCGCTGCCCTAGGGGTTGTCGCCTTGTCGGGCTATCAGGCGAGCCAGGGCACTTCGACCACTTCCACCACGTTGCGGTTGGTGTTGGTGGCGCCATTGGCCAGACGCTCGGCCTTCACGACCTCGAGTGCGGCCGCTCGATTGCTGGAGCCGACGATGAGATGGGTCGCCTTGATGCCCAGCGGCCGGCCTTCATCGCTCTTAAAGGCCATCATCGCGGCGTAAGCCTCGTTGAAGCTGTCGGCGATCAGCTCCGCCTTGGAGCCGAAGGCCTGCTGCCAGAAGCCGAAGCCGACATTGACGCGGGCGTCCACGCCGTAGCGGAACTCCTTGCGCATGAACACCGCTTCGTCGTCTTCTTTGGTCATCGCCTGGAACTGATAGTCCTTGCGCTTCTGGAAGATCAGCGGCTTGAGCGCGCGCCGAGCGTCGATCAGGAACCACGGCGCATTGGTGCCGGACTGCATGTTGCTTACAGAACCGTCGCCCACCGGATGGTCGCTGTCGAAGAAGTACTGTCCGTCGTAACACAGGGTGTCGAAGCCTGCGGCCAACAGGCCGTAGACCAACTCGTCCGGATGAGTCGCGGCGGCGTGACCCATCTCCTGCATGAGCGGCTTGAAGACCCCGTACTGGTCGTCGTCGATATCGTCCCGCGGTACCGTAACAGTGGACTCGAAGGATTTGTTGGTGATGCTGTAGGCGTGCGCGGACATTGACTTCACGTGCCGGTCGCCGACCCACTCACGCAGCTTCGGGAACTGGCCGAGCCAGGCGTAATCGTTCTTGCTGGTGCTGGACGGCACCTCGGTGGCCACCTGGCTCCACTGCGGCTGGACGCTGCGGAAGCCCTCGTTGAACGCGGCAAGAAAGGCCACGTAAAGGGCGTTCAAATTGGCGCGATTGATAATCATGGTCTGCGGTTCTCCTTCTTAGCCCAGCTCGACCCAGACGCCGTCATCGTCGATGTCGACAATCGGGCCTGCGACTGAGCGAGTGCCGGTGCCGTCGGTGGCGGCGACGGTCTGATCGTCGACGATGTAGGCCTCAGCGCCGATGTGGGTGCGGTCGATCGGATCGGCCGCGGCGTTCTCGAAGCGGAAGACGCCCCGGCGCGT
>JAJUGE010000180.1 GCA_029268305.1 Alphaproteobacteria bacterium | reverse complement strand
CTCGGCGAACGCGACCAGCTTCTCGGCCAGAGGATCGCCACGATAGGTGCCGCCCACGATCACCAGAGGCTTCTCCGCCGCGGCGAGCATCTCTGCGACCTTCTCGACGTCCGCTTTCGTCGGGGCGGAGCGCGGCATCGGTCGCGGTGGGCAGACGGGGGCGTTAGTCTCGTCGCCGAGCATGTCCTCCGGGAGCACGACAACGACCGGGCCCGGGGTTCCCGATGCCGCGACGTGGAAGGCGCGGGCGACAGCTTCGCTGACGAGCGAAGCGTCGCGCACGTCGATCACGAGCTTGGCCATGTCGGAGAACGTCTTGCTGTAGTCGACCTCCTGCAACGCGCCCCGCCCGAGGTCCGGACGTTCCGCCTGTCCGACGAAGAACACGGTCGCAGTAGCATCCTGCTTCGCCGTGTGGATGGCGATGCTGACGTTGGTGGCGCCGGGGCCGCGGCTGACGAAGCAGACGCCGGGCTTGCCGGTGATCTTCGCGTCGGCGACCGTCATGAAGCCGGCCCCGCCTTCATGACGGCAGACGATCAGCCTGATGTCGGGCGCCTCGATCAGCGCATCGGTGACGGCGAGGTAGCTTTCGCCGGGGACGCAATAGGCGAGGTCGACGCCGTGCGCCCTCAGACTGTCGACGATGAGGCGGGCGGCGGTGCGGGTGGCCATGGGCGAGTTCTCTCCGATTTGTTTGGGCCGGCAAGGCAATGAAACACAGACGGCAAGTCAGTCGATCCCGGCGCGCGGAACCCGCTCCGGATCGTTGGCATGGGGGCGGCGGGTGATGAATGTGCCGAGACCGGCGGCGCATACTTCGCCGCGGTCGTTGGCGACCTCGCAGCGCACCACGCTCGTGCGGCTGCCGGCGCGGATGACGTCGGCGGTCGCGATGAGCTGCTCCCCCGTCGAGGGGGCCAGATAGTTGATCTTGAGCTCCAGGGTTACGACCAGCTTCTTGCGGGTGTCGTAGTTGCCGCCGGCTGCGGCGGTGCCCATGGCGATGTCGATCAGGGATGCGACGACGCCACCGTGGGCGACGTCACGCAGGTTGCGCTTGTCCTCGTTCATGTTGATCGCGACGACCGCGTGTCCGTCTTCCATGACGCGGTAGTCGAGATCCAGCCATTTGCGAAAGCCGACGTCGGGCATGTGTTCGGAACCTCAGTAGGATTTAGGGAGCTCGAGCACGCGCTCGGCGATGTAAGAGAGGACGAGCTGCGGGCTGATGGGGGCGATGCGCGTCACCATGATCTCGCGCATGAAGCGCTCGACATGGAATTCCTTGGCGTAGCCCATGCCGCCGTGGGTCATCACCGCACGCTGGCACGCCTCGAAGCCGACCTCGGCGGCCAGATACTTCGCCGCGTTCGCCTGGGGGCCGCACGGCTGCCGCGAGTCATAGAGCCAGGCGGCCTTGTAGACGAGCCCTTCCGCCGCCTCCAGTTTCGCCCAGCTTTCGGCGAGCGGATGCTGGATCGACTGGTTCTGCCCGATCGGCCGGTCGAACACGACCCGCTCACGGGCATAGTTCACGGCGCGGGCGAGGGCGGCGCGGCCGATGCCGATCGCCTCGGAGGCTACCAGGATCCGCTCCGGATTGAGGCCGTCGAGCAGGTAGTAGAAGCCCTTGCCCTCTTCGCCGATCAGGTCTTCCTTCTCGATCTCCAGCCCGTCGATGAAGAGCTGGTTCGAGTCCACGGCCTTGCGGCCCATCTTCGGGATGCGGCGGATCTCGACCTTGTTCCGGTCGAGGTCGGTATAGAACAGGCTGATGCCGTCCATGCGTCGCTTGCACTGCTCGCGCGGCGTGGTCCTCGCGAGCAGCAGGATCTTGTGTGCCTCCTGCGCCGTCGAGGTCCACATCTTCTGGCCGTGCGCTATGTATTTCTTCCCGTTCCACTCGGCACGCGTTTTGAGAGCGGCGGTGTTGAGCCCGGCATCCGGCTCGGTCACGCCGAAGCAGGCCTTCTGCTCACCCTTGATGAGCGGCACGAGCATGCGCTCCCGCTGGTCGGGCGTGCCGTGGACGACGATCGGGTGCGGCCCGAAGACGTTGATGTGGATCGCCGACGCCCCGCTCATCGCAGCACCCGACTGCGCGATCGTCTGCATCATCAGCGCTGCTTCGGTGATGCCGAGGCCGGCCCCGCCATATTGTTCGGGCATGGCAATTCCAAGCCAGCCATCCTTGGCGAGCGCCTGGTAGAAGTCTTCAGGGAACTCTCCCGTCTCGTCGCGGTCGAGCCAGTAGTCGAGGTCGAAGCGCTGGCAGAGGCGATTGATCGAATCGCGAATCTGCTGCTGCTGTTCCGTCAGGGCGAAGTCCATCCAGATCTCCCGGGGAGTTGGTGCGGAAGCGCCTCGCGGCACACCCCGCCGTGGATCGCCGCACTATAACGGGCTGCTCCGCATCGGAGTAGACGCGAGAGAGGCGTCGCGATCGGTTGCGATCTGGCTTGGCTTCGGACTATCGTGATCCCGGCGGCGGGCCTCGTCGTCCAATAATGCGACCATCTGCAAAGCTGGGCTGGCCCGCTGAAGCAACCTGGGAGGAGCAACATCGTGAAGTTCTTGAACTTCTTGTCGTCGGCTGCGCTCGGCGCGGTCATGGTCGGTATCGGAGTCGGTGGCGTTGCTGCCCCCGCCTCGGCGCAGGAGAAAGTGACGTGGCATCTCTCCGCGTGGGGTAATTCGCGCGAGGTCACGCACGGGTTCGAGCATCTGGCCAAGGCCCTCGCCGAGAAGACCGACGGAAATTTCGAGATCAAGCTGCATTTCGCCGAAACTATCTCGCCGGCGAAGGAGAACCTGGACGGCATCAAGCTCGGAACCTTCGAGATGGCGATGACGTGCACCTCCTACCATCCGGGCAAGAACCCGATGTCGACGGTGCTCGACCTGCCGTTTCTGCCGATCACGAGCCTCGAAATCGGGCGGGACACGCACGAGGCGGTTTACGCCCACCCCGTCATTCAGGACGAGATGAAGCGGTGGAACGCGATCCCCTACGCATCACTGCTCATGCCGGCCTATGAGTTCATGGGCAAGGGCAAACCGCCTCAGGGCCTGGAAGGGTGGAAGGGCCTGCGCCTGAGGGCGCTCGGCGGTCTCGGGCAGGCGATGACCCATATCGGCGCGGTCCCCACCACCTTGCCCGCTCCCGAGGTATACACGGGGCTGGAACGCGGGATGATCGACGGAGCTTCGTTCGCGTACTACGCGCACGCCGCCTACAGTCTGCACGAGATCAGCGACTGGTATACCGTGGGGCTGGCGCCCGGGTCGCCCAATTGTCCGCTGGTCGTCGGCATCGATGCCTGGAACGGCTTGCCCGACGAGTACCGTCAGTTGATGACGGAGTTGAAGAGCGAATACTACGACGT
>JAJUGE010000179.1 GCA_029268305.1 Alphaproteobacteria bacterium | reverse complement strand
TGCTTTTCTGGGCATCGCCTCCTCCCTGCTTGGTCTCGGGCAGAACAAGCCTACACCATGGTATTAATCCGTCCAGACTGAGCGGCCGCACCGCACGAGCGCTCGAACAGGCGAATCAGTGGGTGTGGGTTAGCAGTTAGACGCCGGCGGCGAAGGGGGAGGCCGAGTGCGTCGCGTCGGTCGGCTCACGCCAATGCAACCGCATGAGAGTCGATTCCCGCGGGCGTAGCGTGATCATCGGTTCCGGCTCCAGCGACTGTCCGGGCTCCAGCGTCACGTCGACCGCCTGCGCCAGCATCGCGAGCATCACCTGGCCTTCCATCATCGCGAAGCGATTGCCGAGGCAGACGCGCGGACCGCCCCCGAACGGGAAATAGGCGTGGCGCGGACGGTCGCGGTCCGCACCCGGCGCGAAACGTTCCGGGTCGAACGTCTCCGGCGCCGTCCAGAACGCGGGATGGCGATGCACGGCATAGGGGCAAAGCATGGTGGTGGTGCCGGCCGGAATGCGGACGCCGTCGATTTCGTCGTCCTCCAAAGCGACGCGCGAGAGTGTCCAGACCGGCGGATAGAGGCGCATCGCCTCCTCGAAGACCATGCGGGTGTAGTCCAGCCGTTCCAGATCGGCGAGTGTGGGTGCCCGACCTCCGAGCACCTCGTCCACCTCTCTGCGGAGGCGCGCGGCAGCGTCGGGGTGCCGCGACAGCAGGCAGAGCGCCCAGGCGAGGGCGCAGGCCGTCGTCTCGTGACCCGCGGTCACGATCGAAACCACTTCGTCGCGCAGGATCGTCTGGTCGTGCTCGTCCACCGGCTCGTAGGCATGCACCAGGCGGGTGAGCAGGTCATCCTCGCCGAGCGGATCGCGTCGCCGGTCTTCGATCAATGCCCAGACGAAACGATCCAGATCGGCGACCGCGCGCCGATAGGACGGTCGCGCATACATTGCGAGCTTGTCCGGCACCGGGAGCGTCGCCCAGACCCGCCGCTCGGCCTGGCGCAGCATCACCGTCAGCGCGTCGAACACGGGGGTGTGCTGATCGGTCAACTCGGTCGCGAAGAAGGCGCGGGCGGCGCTGTCGAGCGTCAGGCGCATCATCTCGGGAAGGATGCGGATCGTGGCGCCTGCTCCTTCGGCGCGCCACCGGGCGAGCATGTCCGTCGTGGCATCGACGATGCGCGCGGCCATGAACTCGAAGCGGGGGCCGGCGAAGGAAGGCCGCGCACGCCTGCGCTGCTCGAGCCATGTCGCGTCCTCCGACAGGAAGATGCCCCGGCCGAGCAACGGTTTCAGCGGCCTGTAGAAAGCGCTCTTGTGGTAGTTGCGGTGGTTATCCTGAAGGACATGGCGGATGGCGCGCGGGTGGTTGAGCATCACCACCGGCGCACGCCCGACCCTGAACCAGACCACGTCGCCGTACCGGTGCATCAGGTCGACGAAATAGCCCAGCGGATCTCCCCGAAAGCTCGCCGCGACGCCGATCAGGGGAAGGCCGCGCGGCCCGCGTCCTATCGAACCGGCCTTCGCCGCGGCCGAGCTCACGAGACGCCGCTCCAGGGCTCGAAATGCGAGGCGCCGTCACGCCGGCGCCCCGTGATCACCAGTCGCCGACTGCGCGCGGGCGAGGATCGGCCGGGCCCCCGCGCTCTCCGCGAGCATCCTTCTCGATGAGCGCCGAAGTCGCTTCCGCCGCGGCACCGATGAAGTGGGCAGGGAGGCGGAGGTTGGCGATCATCGCCTGGCGGTAGAGATAGTCGAGGCATCCCTTGAGCGCTTCCGGCGTGCAGATGTAATCGTCGAAATCGAACTGCTGATTCATCACAAGAACCTCACGTTTCTCAAGCAGCCTGTCGTTGCGGGAAGTCCGAGTTCGCGTAAACCGGCAGAGAAGCGGGGACACGGAAATACTCGTCGGGGCGCGGAGCGCTCCGGATGACGGGTCCTTCGATCCCGCCGAGGTCCCTGATTCGCTGCAATACCTGCTCGTTGATGTCGAATCGACCGGCCATGGTGAGGGTCTTGCCGATCCGGTGGATACTGCTGCGCCATTTCGGGGCGCAGCCGATCCGGGGCAGGAGGCGGGCGATGCGGGCGTCATAGACGGTGACGACCTCTTCGACGCCGTGCGCGAGGCACAATTCGACGACGGCACAGAAGATCTCGCTCGTGATCCTGCTGACGGCGCCTAGTCCCGAGCGGCCGACATAGTCGCAGTCGACGGCGAAGCGGCTGCCTTCCCAGATCTTCTCGCTGCACGGCGCGGGCGTGCCATCCAGAAGCACCGGGAACACATCCCGGAGCATGTAGGGGCCGGTCGTCGGCAGCATGCGCCAGGTGCCGACCAGGCGGTCATTCTCGTCGTGCGCAAGCAGGTAGATCGGATCGAGCATGTCGAAGCGGTCCCACTCGTATCCGTTCTCGTCGGAGACCTCCCAGTCGAGCCGCCCCTTGAAGACGCGGCACCGAAGCTTGTGCATATCCAATATTTGGTGGCTTTTGCGGTCCCAATCCGCAGGCGTCAGACAGTCTATCAATGCCCCCTCCGTCACGAGTTCGTGGCCCGGAGTAGACCGGCAACGACCCGAGACGGCAGCCCGCCAGAATTGGGGGGCTCTACGGAGCTATATCAACGGGCATTGGGACCGAAGGAGCCGCGGTCCCTGTGTCTATGGAACGACGAGCCCCATCAGAATGGCTTTCACGACGGCATGCGTCTTGTTGTGAACGCCGAGCTTCGACGAGGCAGACTTGAGATAATGAACGACGGTTTCCTGTGAAATGTTCAGAATCGTTGATATTTCCCATGCCGTCTTGCCGCGTGCGGTCCACAGTAGGCATTCCCGCTCGCGCGGTGCCAGATGTGGCTGAGCTTCGCTTTTGCCCTGACTCGCAAGCCTGGCGATGGCCTCATGGCTGTACATTGCAATCAGGTGAAGCTCATGACGATGACGCCGCCAAAGCTCGTTAAATTCCCGCCCGGGGATCTGCGCGGCCACGTTGAGGGTGGCCACTCCCTTTCCGGGACCGTGCACGGGGACGGTAATGCCGTTCGGCAAGCCGAAATCGCCCGCCTCGTCGATCACCTTGCGCTGGCGACTCTTCGGCGCGAGCGACTTGTAGAGATCGGCCCAGTTGAACGGCAGGATGCCCCGGGTCGCCTGAGGCATCACAGGATCGACATTGACGTAATCGTTTGCGATGTAATGGCGAGCCCACGTGTCGGGATAGGTGCCGAGATACATCGGCTTCCTCGCACCCTCCGACGAAATGAGCACATGATAGGCGAAGCGCTCGAAGCCGAGCTCGCCCAGGCGCCGGTCGAGGACGTGATAGACGTCTTCGGAGGTCGATGCCGCGGACAGCTCGTCGATGAGGCTCTCGATCACCTCCGGCATTGCAAATGATCCCGCACGTTCCCGGCGC
>JAJUGE010000178.1 GCA_029268305.1 Alphaproteobacteria bacterium | reverse complement strand
CGAAGGTCACCGCTAAGTACATTCTTATTGCCGTCGGCGCCCGGCCGAACGTCCCGGACTGCCCGGGTAACGAGCTGGGCATCACCAGCAACGAGGCGTTCCATTTAGACGAGTTGCCGAAGCGGGTGCTGATCGCGGGCGGCGGCTACATCGCCAACGAGTTTGCTGGCATCTTCAACGAGCTGGGCTCGCAGGTCACGATCATTAATCGCTCGGACAAGATCCTGCGCGGCTATGACGAACAGCTCCGCGATCGCTTGCTGCAGATCTCGCTGGTGAAGGGCATCGAGTTCCGCTTCAACGCCGAATTCCGCGGCATCGAGAAGCTGGAGAGCGGGGCGCTCAAAGTCTCGATGACCAATCACGACGACATGGAAGTCGATTGCGTGATGTACGCCACAGGCCGCCTGCCCAACAGCGAGGGTCTGGGGCTGGAGAGCGTCGGCGTGGAATTGGGTGAGCGCGGCTCGGTCAAGGTCGACCGCTTCAGCAAGACCAGTGTCGACAGCATCTACGCGGTCGGCGACGTGACCGACCGGATCCAGCTTACCCCGGTGGCGATCCGCGAAGGCCAGGCTTTCGCCGACAGCGTGTTCGGCAACAAGCCGACCACGGTCGACTACAACTGCGTCCCCAGCGCGGTGTTCAGCCATCCGCCCTTGTGCGGCGTCGGCCTGACCGAGGGCGAAGCGAAGAACACCTTGGGGGTGGTGAAGGTCTACACCTCGGATTTCCGGCCGATGAAGAACGTGCTGGCCGGCCGCAACGAGCGCAGCCTCTACAAGATGGTCTGCGACGAGACGGACAGAGTCGTCGGCATCCACCTCCTGGGACCCGATGCGCCGGAAATCCTCCAGGCAGCGGCGGTGGCGGTGAAGGCCGGGCTCACCAAGGCCGACTTCGACGCGACCGTGGCGATCCACCCGACTATGGCGGAAGAGCTGGTGCTGATGCGGTAACCGATCCTCCCCGAGCTTGCTCGGCGAGGATTGGCAATCGACGCCGGCGGTTCTACCCCTCCCACATCACTGGGAGAGCGCATGTCCGCCAATATCGAGGAACTCGAGCGTCGCCGCGCCACGGCTGAGCTGGGCGGGGGTGAGAAGCGGATCGCCGCGCAGCACGCCAAAGGCAAGCTGACCGCGCGCGAACGGCTCGAGGTGCTGCTCGACAAGGACTCGTTCGAGGAACTCGACGCTTACGTCGAGCACAACTGCACCGACTTCGGGATGGAGGCGCAGCGCATTCCGGGCGACGGCGTGGTCACCGGAAGCGGCACGATCAACGGTCGCCTCGTGTTCGTGTTCAGCCAGGACTTCACCGTGTTCGGCGGTTCGCTGAGCGAGCGTCACGCGCAGAAGATCTGCAAGATCATGGACATGGCGATGAAGGTCGGCGCTCCCGTGATCGGCCTCAACGACAGCGGCGGGGCGCGCATCCAGGAGGGCGTCGCCAGCCTCGCCGGCTACGCCGAAGTGTTCCAGCGCAACGTGCTGGCGAGCGGGGTCATTCCGCAGCTTTCACTGATCATGGGCCCCTGCGCGGGCGGCGCGGTCTATTCGCCGGCCATGACCGACTTCATCTTCATGGTGAAGGACAGCTCCTACATGTTCGTCACCGGGCCGGACGTGGTGAAGACGGTCACCAACGAACTTGTGACGCAGGAGGAACTGGGCGGGGCGGTCACGCATACCACCCGCACGGGCGTCGCCGACGTGGCGTTCGAGAACGACATCGAAGTCCTAATGGCCGCCCGCGACTTCATCACGCTGCTGCCCTCCAGCAACCGCAGCGGCGTTCCGGAGCTTCCCTCGGGGGACCCGTGGGACCGCATCGAGCCAAGCCTCGACACGTTGATCCCCGCCAACTCGAACCAGCCTTACGACATGCATGAGCTGATCCGGAAGGTGCTCGACGAAGGCGAGTTCTTCGAGATCGCTCCGAACCACGGCGCCAACATCGTCTGCGGCTTCGGCCGCATTGAAGGCCGCACGGTTGGTGTGGTTGCCAACCAGCCGATGGTGCTGGCGGGCGTGCTCGACATCAATGCCAGCCGCAAGGCAGCGCGGTTCGTGCGCTTCTGCGACGCCTTCGAGATCCCGATCGTGACGTTCGTCGACGTACCAGGCTTTCTCCCCGGCACCGCGCAGGAGCACAACGGCATCATCAAGCACGGCGCCAAGCTGCTGTTCGCCTATGCCGAGGCGACCGTGCCCAAGATCACAGTGATCACCCGCAAGGCTTACGGCGGCGCCTATGACGTGATGGCCAGCAAGCACCTGCGCGGCGACTTGAACTACGCCTGGCCGACCGCCGAGATCGCCGTGATGGGCGCCAAGGGAGCGGTCGAGATCATCTTCCGCGGCCTCTCCGCCGAGGAGATCGCCGAGAAGACGCGCGAATACGAGGCGCGCTTCGCCAATCCCTTCGTGGCCGCCTCACGCGGGTACATCGACGAGGTGATCTACCCGCATTCGACGCGCAAGCGGATCGCGCTGGGGCTGCGGAAGCTGCGCAACAAGCGGCTGGAGAACCCGTGGAAGAAGCACGACAATCTGCCGTTGTGATTTGCGGCATCGTCCGGAGGCGCAGGGTTGCACACGATCGGCATGAACTGGGGTGCTGCGCGATCGATTCCGAGACAAGACGAGGCTGAGGGATTTTATCGGGAATGGCGGCGACCCTCTTCACCATCGGCTACGAGCAGGCGACGCAAGCGGCGGTGGTTGCGGCGCTGCGCGAAGCCGGGGTCGAGGTGTTGGCGGATATCCGCTATCTGCCGCTGTCGCGTCGGCCGGGGTTTTCGAAGAGTTCGCTCAAGGCGGCGGTCGAGGAGGCCGGGATCGACTATCGGCACTTCAAGCACCTGGGCACGCCTGCCGAGGGCCGCGCGGCGGCCAAGCGCGGAGACCATGCGGAGCTGTCGCGGGTCTATGCCGGACAGCTCGAATTGCCCGAGGCTTTGGCGCAGATGGCGGAGTTGCGGGCGCTGGCCGAGGAGAAGCGCGTCGCGCTGCTGTGCTACGAGCGCGATCCTGCGGGCTGCCACCGTTCGCTGCTCGCCGATGCGGTGCTAGGCGACTTCCAGCGCGTCGATCTTGAGCCGGCGTTGCTCGCCTAGACGAGCGCCACGTCGGCAGGTTCGCCGCGCCCCATTAGGCGCGGCGCGAGCAGTAGCTTGAAGGCGACGAACACGGCGCCGGCCGTGGCGGCAAAGGCCATGTGGACGAGCCAGAACTGCGTGACCGGCATCGTCTCGAACCAGCCGCCGACCCAGCCGACCAGCGAGTTGCCGGCGAAGAAGGCGAGGTAATAGAGGCCGATTACCGTGGCGTTGATCTGCTTGGGCGCGAGCCGCGCGAACAGCGCGAGGCTGACCGGGAGCATGTGCGCGAACCCGATCGAGTTGAGGACGTGGAACATGACCGGCCAGAACAGGCCGATCTTGCCGCCTGCCGGCGTCGTCGCCGCGGCCAAGTAGAGGCAGCCCATTGCCAGGATCGAGAAGCCCGAGCCGATGATG
>JAJUGE010000177.1 GCA_029268305.1 Alphaproteobacteria bacterium | reverse complement strand
TGCTGACCACCTTCAACGAGGTGGACATGACCAACGTCATGGCGGTGCGCAACGCCTACAAGGACCACTTCGAGAAGAAGCACGGCGTGAAGCTCGGCTTCATGAGCTTCTTCGTGAAGGCGTGCATCGAGGCGCTGAAGGAGATCCCGGCGGTGAACGCCGAGATCGACGGCACCGACCTCGTCTACAAGAACTACTACGACATCGGCGTGGCGGTCGGCACCCCGAACGGCCTGGTGGTGCCGGTGGTGCGCGACGCCGACCTGATGTCCTTCGCCGACGTGGAGAAGGCGATCGGCGCCCTGGGGAAGAAGGCCCGCGACGGCAAGCTGTCGATGGCCGAGCTGACCGGCGGCACCTTCACGATCTCGAACGGCGGCGTGTACGGCTCCCTGCTCTCGACTCCGATCCTAAACCCGCCCCAGTCCGGCATCCTCGGCATGCACAAGATCGAGCAGCGCCCCGTAGTGGTCGACGGCAAGATCGAGATCCGCCCGATGATGTATCTCGCCGTGTCCTACGACCACCGTCTCATCGACGGCTCCGAGGCGGTGACCTTCCTGGTGCGGATGAAGGAATGCATCGAGGACCCGCAGCGCCTGCTGCTGGACATCTGACGACTCCCTGACGGAAGGCGATCATGGCTGAATCCTACGATCTCGTCGTCATCGGCGGCGGCCCGGGCGGCTATGTCGCGGCGATCCGCGCGGCGCAGCTCGGGCTCCGGACCGCGTGCGTCGAGAAGCGGGGCACCCTCGGCGGCACCTGCCTGAATGTCGGCTGCATTCCCTCGAAGGAACTGCTGCACGCGTCGCACAAGTTCGAGGAGGCGCAGCACGATCTCGATCGCCACGGCATCAAGGTCGGCAAGGTCTCGATCGACGTCGAAAAGATGCTCGAGGGCAAGCGCAAGGTCGTCGAGGGCCTGACCAAGGGCATCGAGCTCCTCTTCCGGAAGAACAAGGTCGATTGGATCAAGGGTGCCGGCCGGATCGTCGCACCGGGCCGGGTCGAGGTGACGCCGAACGCCGACGGCGAAAGTCGGACGGTCGAGGCGAAGAACATTCTGATCGCCACCGGCTCCGACGTGGCGCGCGTCCCGGGAGTAGAGATCGACGAGGAGCGGATCGTCTCCTCGACCGGAGCCCTCGACCTGAAGAAGGTGCCGAAGCACCTGATCGTCGTCGGCGGCGGCTATATCGGGCTCGAGATGGGGGCGGTGTGGCGCCGGCTCGGCGCCAAGGTGACGGTGGTCGAATATCTCGACACCATCCTCCCGAACATGGACGCCGAGCTCGCGAAGCAGATGGACCGGCTGCTGCGCCGGCAGAAGGTCGAGATCCGGACCGGCACCAAGGTCACCGGCGCCGAGAAGACCCGCTCCGGCGTCCGACTCACGGTCGAGCCGGCGAAGGGCGGCGAGACCGACACGATCGAGGGCGACGTGGTGCTGGTCTCGATCGGCCGGAAGCCGTTCACCGAAGGCCTGGGCCTCGAGGGGGTGGGGGTCGCGCTCGACGATCGGGGACGCGTCGAGGTGGACGACCGCTTCCAGACGAACGTCAAGGGAATCTACGCGATCGGCGACGTGATCAGGGGCCCGATGCTGGCTCACAAGGCCGAGGACGAGGGAACCGTCGCGGCCGAGATCATCGCCGGCCAGACCGGGCACATCAACTACGACGCCATTCCGAGCGTCGTCTATACCTGGCCGGAGATCGCTTCGGTCGGAAAGACCGAGGAAGAGCTGAAGGCTGCCGGGACCGAGTACCGGGTCGGCAAGTTCCCCTTCATGGCCAACAGCCGCGCCCGCTGTACCGGCGATACAGAGGGCTTCGTCAAGATTCTGGCGGATGCCCGTTCCGATCGGGTGCTGGGCGTGCACATCATCGGGCCCGATGCCGGCACGATGATCGCCGAGGCGGCGATCGCGATGGAGTTCGGCGCGTCGGCCGAAGACATCGCACGCACCTGTCACGCGCATCCGACGTTGAACGAGGCCGTCAAGGAAGCCGCGCTCGCGGTCGACGGGCGGCCTATTCACATCTGACGGATCATCCGGCGGTCGCAGCCGACACAGCATGTCCGCAGCGGAAGGCGAACGGGGCCGCGCCCCCCGCGGCCGAGCATCGGCTGTCCGCATCACCACGGTTCTGTGCCTGGCGGAAGTGCTCGGCATGGTGGCATTCGCGACCTATTCGGCGAACGTTCCGGGCTTCATCGCCGAATGGGGGCTGACCAACACCGAAGCGGGTTGGATCGGCGGCGTCTTCTCGCTCGGCAATCTGCTGGCGCTGCCGTTTCTGGTCAGCCTGACCGATCGTATCGACGCGCGGCTGATCTACATCGCCTCGACCGGCCTGATGGGAGCTGCGCATCTCTGCGTCGGGCTGTTCGCCGACGGTTTCTGGAGCGCGATGCTGTTCCGCGGCCTCGCCGGAGTCGGCTATGGCGGCTCTTTCATTCCCGGCATGCGCCTGCTCGGCGACTTGGTGGCGGGTCCGGGCCATGCACGCGCGATCACGCTCTACAGCGGCGGCGCGGCGCTCGGCGGCGCGATCTCGTTCTTCATCTCCGGTATCGCCTTCGCCTGGCTGGACTGGCGCTGGGCGTTTTTGCTCGGTGCGCTCGGCTGCCTGCTCGCGCTGCTCGGCGTGCTCTTCCTGGTCCCGTCGGCAGAGAAGCGGCCCGCCGCCGCGGCGCGGCCCCCTTTGCTCGACTTCCGCCCCGTCCTGCGCAACCGGCGCACGGTTGGCTACATTCTCGCCAATGTCGGCCACCAGTTCGAGACCTACGGCGCCCGCGGCTGGACCGTCGCGTTCTTCGCCTTCGCGCTCGCCGCGCAGGGGCTCGACCGCCTTCCTCTGGGCCTCTCGCCGCCTATCCTGATGTCGGCGGTGGTCCTGATCGGCTTCGGCGGCAACTATGCCGGCGGGGCGCTGGCGCAACGCTACGGGCGGACGCCGGTGGTGGTCGGCGTCGCCCTCGCTTCGTTGGCGGCGGCGCTCGCGGTCGGGCTGTCGCCGCTGCTGCCGTTCGTCCTGGTGGTGGCGGCCGTCTGCCTGCACAGCGCCACCATGACCGCCGACAACGCCGTGCTGAACGCGGGAGCCCTGTCGGTCGCCGCACCCGAGACGCGGGGGGCGACCATGGCCGTGTATGGCTTCTTCGGCTTTCTCGGCGCGATGGTCGGACCGACGATGTTCGGGATCGTACTCGACCTGGTCGGCAGCCACAGCTTTGTCGGATGGCTGGCGGCGTTCGCCACGCTCGGCCTCGTCGGGCTGCTGGGCGCGACCGGACTGGTCCTGGCCGAGCGGTCCGGCCGGAGGGGCCCCGGCGAACGAGGCGAGAGTCCTTGATATTCCGACGCAATACGGCTATGCGAAGCCGGCCGTTCAGAAGCCGCCAACATGGCCATCGGTGCACCTGCAGTTTTCCCGAGGCGCGATTCCCATGATGTCCCTGACGAACCTGAAGCGGCTTGAGGCCGAATCGATCCAATTTATCCGGGAGGTGTCGGCCTAATTCCGCATCCCGGTGATGCTGTATTCGATCGGCTAGGCCTCGTCGGTGATGCTTCACCTGACGAGA
>JAJUGE010000176.1 GCA_029268305.1 Alphaproteobacteria bacterium | reverse complement strand
GCGGGCAGAAGGTGGTGCCGGCGGTAGGGACGATCCTCAACCTGTCGCGCCGCACGCTCTATGCGGACGACCTGCCGGAGCTGAACGCGACGCTGCGGGAGGAGGTGGGGAAACTGGCGCAGCCGCCGCGCGCCGCCTTCACGCTGACGGTCTGCTTCGGCCAGTGCAGCGATTCGAGGTTCCGGAACTTCGCCCGGCACCTGTTCGACCGTTTCCGGGCACCGCTCCTGAAGGTGCAGACGGTGCTCGAGGATCGGTGGCGAATCCGCTCGATCGACCAGATCGGCACCCGGGATCTCAGTCCCGAAGAGTTCGAGTTCTTTCTCGGCGCGCTGGAGCGCTACACGCGCGCCGACTGGCGCGCACCCAAGGCGCGGCCGCAGCCGCGCTACTGGCTCGCGATCCTGCACGACCCGAACGAGCAGCTTCCGCCCTCCGACAAGCCGACCCTGAAGAAGTTCGTCGCCGTGGGCGCCAGCCTCGGCATGGGCGTCGAGCTGATCCAGCGGAAGGACCTGCTGCGTCTCGCCGAGTACGACGCTCTCTTCATCCGCGAGACGACGAACATCGACAACCACACCTTCCGCTTCGCCCGAAAGGCGGTGAGCGAGGGGCTCGTCGTGATCGACGACCCCATCTCGATCCTGCGCTGCACGAACAAGGTCTACCTCGCCGAGCTGCTGCAGGCGAACCGGCTGCCGACGCCGAAGACGGTAATCCTCGATCGGGACAGCGTCGGCCACGCCGAGTCGCAGCTCGGCTATCCGATGGTCCTCAAGATCCCGGACGGCTCGTTCTCGCGGGGCGTCTTCAAGGTCGAGGACCGGGCCACCCTCACCCAGATCTCGCGGAAGCTGTTCCAGCGCTCGGAGCTGATCCTCGCGCAGCAGTTCATGTACACCGAGTTCGACTGGCGGGTGGGCGTGCTCAACCGCGAGCCGATCTTCGTCTCGCAGTACTTCATGAGCCGAAAGCACTGGCAAGTCGTCAATCACCGGGCCGACGGCAAGACCGTCGAAGGTGCTTACAGAACGATGGCGGTCGCGGACGCGCCGCAAAACGTGGTGGAGACGGCGGTCAAGGCCGCCAACCTGATCGGCGACGGGCTGTACGGGGTCGACCTCAAGCAAAACGCCGACGGGGTGTTCGTCATCGAGATCAACGACAACCCGAACATCGAGCGCGGCGTGGAAGACGCCGTTCTGAAAGACGAGTTGTACCGGATCGTGCTCCGGGACTTCATCCGCCGGATCGACAGCCGCTAGGCGCTCAGCCGAACAGCGCCTTCTGCCGCGCGTGCATCATCACCGCGGCGAGGTCCCAGGGCGCGACCCGCGGCTCTCTCACCAGTTCCTCGACCGTCATGATCCGGCGCCCGGCACCTTCGTGCTGCACCATCGCCTCGATCTCTTCGGCGGAAATCGCCACCTCGAAGAAGTCGAGCTCCATGGAGCTCGCCTCGACGCGCGGCAGCACCCATGCGGTACGCGTGAACCAGCGCAGCGTCCGCGGCGTCAGCTCCAGTTCCTCGCCGAGCTCGCGGACCAGCGCGTCGGCCGCACTCTCCCCGGGTTCGATACCTCCGCCAAAGCATGCCCAATGGTCGGGCAGACGGATCGTCGGCTTCGGGTCGCGGAGCTGCATCATGTAGCCGTCGCGCGCCACGAGGATGGCGGCGGCGATCCGCAACGGCGCTTCGGGTTCCGGGCGGCCGGCAACATTCATGTCGTTGTCCAATCCTTTCAGGCAGAGGAGGGCTGCGTCCGGAGCGCCGGATCCTTCAGTACGCCCCGGTCAGATCCGCGACCAGGAGGCGCAAGGCGCGGCTGGGCAGCGGCTGAGCCAGCCGGCGGTCGAACGGGTCGTAGTCGCATCGCCGGGCGAGCCGAAGGTAGCCGTCCGCCAGCTTCGCCGGCATCAGCGCCGGCAAGGCCTGTCTCGGCACCTCCCGCCGCCACTGCCGGGCCCGGTCGAGGTGAATCCGCGCACAATCGGCCACTCTCGCCACGGCCCGGTTCAACCCGGGATGCGGCCTGAGCTCCAACAGGTCGCGCGCCGACGCTCCGGCAGCGGCAAGGATGTCGTCGGGCAAGGTCCGGCGGCGCGCCGCGGCGTGGAAGGGGACCGCACGGATCAGGCCGACCAGGGCCCAGGCGATGCCGACGTCGCGCGCCGCCCGCTCCGCCGCATCGTTGCGCACGCCCAGAGCCTGCAGCGCCAGGACGACCAACGGCGCCGACGTCGCCTCGGCATAACGGGTCATCTCGTCGAGCGTCGCGGGGGCCTGGTCGTCGAGGTCGGCCTCGCGCGCATCGACGAGCTCGTCGAGCAGCTTCCGGTCGAGATGGCGCGCTTCGACCGTGCCGGCCAGCGCCGACACCACCTCGTGCCGGCGGGGGGTGCCGGCGTAGATGCCCTCGATCGAATCGCGCCACCATTGCAGCCGCATCTGCCCGATCACCGGCTGCGACACACGCTCGCGCGTCCGCGCGATCTCGAGATTGAAGGCATAGAGCGCATGCAGCCCGGCACGATCCGCCGGCGCCGCGAACATCGTCGTCGCATAGCGATCGGGGTCCATTCGCTCCACCTGCCCGGCGCAGTAGTCGTGCGGCGAATCCGGCCCGCCTGCCGCCATGTCCATGCCTCTTCCGCCTGCGGCTCTTGCACCCATCGGAATTCTGAGTACCCCATACCGTTCGCAGACTGTATGTAGTCCCACGGTCAGAGCCTCGGGAGTCTTCTTGTCCGGCACCCAGACAGACGTCGCCCCGCGCACGCGCAGAGCGGGTGATTACGCACCGCCGCCGGGCGGCAAAACCGCGGAAGACGAGAACTTCCCGGTCGCTTCGCGATTTCTGCCGCGGGAAACGCGCTCGGCAGTCGTGCATTTCTATCGCTTCGCCCGCGCCGCCGACGACATAGCCGACAGCCCCGATCTCGGCGCGCAGGAAAAGCTCTCTCTCCTTTCGATGCTGGACGAGCTGCTGGCGGGGCGGGCGCCGGCGGCCGTGCCGGACCATCCCGCCGTCGAGCCCGCGATCCGGCTGCGTGAGGATCTGAGCCGGCGCGAAGTTCCGGTCGATCACGCCCGTCACCTCCTCCAGGCGTTCATGATGGATGCGACCAAGACGCGCTACGACACCTGGAGCGACCTCCTCCTCTACTGCAACTTCTCCGCCGCGCCGGTCGGTCGTTTCCTCCTCGACCTGCATGGCGAGGACCGATCGGCGAAGCCGGCCTCCGACGCCTTGTGCAATGCCCACCAGATCCTCAATCACGTTCAGGACTGCAAGGCCGACTACCTGCGGCTCGACCGGGTCTATCTGCCGCAGCGCTGGCTGCAGCAGGCCGGAACGGGCGTGGAGGCGCTCCGCGACGACCGCACTTCGCCGGCACTTCGCGGCGTGCTCGATCGCGCCCTCGACGGGGTTGAAGGCCTGATGACCTGCGCCCGGCCACTCGCACGCGGGCTTCGGTCGCGCGGGCTGCGCATTCAGGCCGAAGCGACCATCGCCATGGCCGACGAGATGCTCCGGCTGCTGCGGCGCGGCGACCCCCTCGCCCGACATCTCGAGCTCTCGACCGCACGCAAGCTCTGGTGCGCGACGCGCGGCGT
>JAJUGE010000175.1 GCA_029268305.1 Alphaproteobacteria bacterium | reverse complement strand
TGGCTGGAATTCTGGGAGCAGTACCGAACCGATCACCTGACGCCAGCAGGCTGAGCAGGGGCGGCAGCACGGGCGACCGGGCTGCCGCTACCTAGGTCGCGGCGCCGTACCTGTCGGCTCGCTTTCTGCCGAAACCGGCCGATCGCAGTCCATGATGCCGGTAGGAAATTGGCGACCGTCCGAGCTTGCGCCATCCAGCGTACCTCACGACCCGAGCGCCGCGCCGGCAGCGTGCGACCATGCCTCGGGGCCCGGCGTTGGCTTATCCGGACCACGCCGACGAGCTGGAAGTGCCATTGCAGGATGAAGAGGCCGCTGTACACCGGAAACGTCGAAGGGCACGACTTCGGTTCGAGTGCTTGGCGAAGGCGCCGCGCGCGGAGGTGCGGCGTTGCTGGTCGGAGCCGCAGTTGCCCGAACGTTGGATTCATCCTCATCCTGAACTACCGAAGTGAAGGTCCTGGTTCAACGTGCCGGAGGCGCTTCGCACATCGTCATGCACGGCCCTGACGGCGAGGCGTCCGACGGGATCGGCGTTTTCCCGGAAGTCGCGCCTGAAGAGCGGCTCGTGTTCACCGATGCCTACAGGCAGGGCTGGATTCCGTCCGCTCCGTTCACGGGAACGCCCTGCGGACCACGGTCGCGGTCGACCGGCTGCGCAATCTTTCAGCCAATCACGCCGCGCCCGCTGCGGAACGCAAACTCCGCTCTCGGATCACCGAGTAGATCGTCCAGGCCAGGATCGCGAAGGTGATGGCGAGAAAGGCGGCGCAGACGGGCCGTTCGATGAAAACCATAAGATCGCCGCGCGAAAGGATGAGAGCGCGGCGCAGATTCACCTCCATCATCGGCCCGAGGACGAACCCGATGAGTACCGGTGCGGGTGGGTAGCCGAAGATCCGCATCAGATAGCCGAGCGCGCCGAACAGAAAGACCAGGCCGACATCGAACAGGCTGTTGCCGATCGTGTAGACCCCGATGCACAGCAAGGCGACGATCGAAGGGTAGAGCAGCTTGTACGGGATCTGGACGATCCGCACCCAGATCCCGATCATCGGGATGTTCAGGATCAGAAGCATGATGTTGCCGATCCAGAAGCTCGCCAGCAGCCCCCAGAAGATTTCGGGATGATCGCTGATCAGCTTCGGCCCCGGCACTATGCCGTGGATGATCAAGGCTCCGAGGATGATGGCCATCGTGACGCTCCCCGGGATGCCGAGGGCGAGCGTCGGGATGAATGCGGTCTGCGCGCCGGCGTTGTTGGCCGCCTCCGGTCCGGCGACGCCCTCGATCGCTCCCCTGCCGAAACGGCGAGGATCTTTCGCGACCCGCTTCTCGACGGCATAGCTGACGAAGGAGGCGACAGTGACGCCTGTACCCGGCAGCGCACCGAAAAAGCTGCCGACCCCGGTCCCGCGCAGCACTGGCGCGATTGATTGAGTAACGTCCTGACGGGTCGGCAGCATCGACCGCAGAGTGACCTTCTGAGTCGCCCCCTCCCCGCGCGGTATGCCGATCGACGCCATGATTTCGGCCACGCCGAACAATCCCATCGCCATGGGGACCAGTCCGATTCCCTCATAGAGGTAAAGGACACCGCTGGAGAAGCGCACGGCGCCGGAGTTCGGATCGATGCCGACGACACCGAGCAGAAGGCCGACGACCACCATTGCGAGTCCTTTAACGGGCGCACCCTGCGTCACGGCACCTGCGGCAACGAGCGCGCAAAGCATCAGGGCGAAGTATTCGGCTGGCGCAAACGCAAAAGTGAGTGCGACGACTGCCGGCGTCGCGAAGGTGAGCATCAATATGCCGAGCGTGCCGCCGACGAAGGACGCTGCCGCGCTGGTGAACAGCGCGACGCCTGCCCTGCCCTGTTTCGTCATGGGATGGCCGTCGAGGCACGTGACCGCATTCGAGGGCGTGCCGGGCAGGTTGAGGAGGATTGAAGCGGTCGAGCCGCCATATTCCGCGCCGTAGTAGACGCCTGCCAGCATGATGACCGCTGTGGTCGGCTCCACGTAATAGGTAAGCGGCAGGAGCAGCGTGATCGCCGCCAGCGAGCCGACGCCGGGCAGAACGCCAACGAACGTGCCGAAGAAGACGCCGGCGAAGCAGTAGAACAAGTTGGTCGGTGTCAGGGCGACGCCGAACCCGTAGAGGATGGAATCGATCATCGCCCGATCGCAAAGGCTGGAACCGAGGTCCCGAGGCCGAGCGTGAACACCGCCCAGATGCCAGCACTGACAGCGGCCGCGAGGGCGAGCACGGGGAACAGGCGCGAGCTTCGGTCCCCGGCGGCGGCGACGGCGACTGTGAGGAAGATCGCCGGGATGAGCCCGAGGGTGCGGATTGTTGCGGCAAATACCAGGATGGCGCCAAGCACAGCCAGAAACGGTCGCAGCTTGAACACCTCGTCGCTGTCGTGTTCGGGCCGAGCCTCCGCCAGCACGATGGCAACGGAGAGCCCGCCAAGAAGGATGGACAGCATCAACGGGAAATAGCCCGGGCCGAGTCGCCGCAGCGCACCGAACGGAAGGTCGAGAGAACCGGCGAAGAAGAATGCGGCAAGTGCCGCCAGAACGAGTGCCCCGGGGAGCTCACGCCAGCGGGTCGCTCCGTGACGCGTCGTCCCTGGATGATGGTCCGGAGTCATCGCTGTCGTCCGCTCCCGTCGCTATGCTGTCTTCGTTCCCGACGTGGTTCAGCCGTCTCCTCTTCGAGGGACGCTCTGCGGCCCTCGGGCAGTTCGTCGCTTGCCACGTGGATTTGGCAGTTCACTCGCAGCGGCGTGGTTTCGTAACGGCAAAGATGGACGACCGCTGCTCCACCGCCGCGATGCGCAGACTCCAGGTAAGAAAAGCGGCATGAGGAAGTCCGGCGGCTGTGCGTCGCCGTCGGCGATCACTGACGCAGGCCTGCCGCTTCCACCACCGGCTCGAGCAGCCTGATCTGAGCCTGAAGAAACTCCGCCATTTCCTGCGGACTGCCGCCGATCTTGACCAAACCCTGCGCACTCAGGAAGTTCTTGCCGGCGTCGGTTTCGAGAAACTCGTTTCCAGCCTCGTTCAGCTTGTCGATGATTTCCCGCGGCGTACCGGCTGGGGCAGAGAAGCCGTACCAGCCGATCATCTCCGTCTCAGGGAAGCCTGCCTCGGTGACGGTCGGGACGTCGGGCAGGACGTCCGGCCGCGAGCCGGATGTCACGGCGAGGCCGATCAGCGTACCGGCCTTTATGTGACCGGCGTAGGCGGTCAGCGTATCGAAATTGACGTCCGTCGTGCCGGCGATTAAGGCGGGGACAGTCTCCGACGTTCCGCTGAAAGGTACCATGTTGAGCTTGATCCCGGCCGCGCTCTGAAACACTTCGGCCGCGAGATGGCCAAAGGCGCCGGCACCGGATACGCCGAGATTGACCTCGTCGGGATGCTCCTTGGCGTACTCAACGAACTCCTTCAGCGTCTTGAACGGCGCGCCGGGGTGTGTCGCGATGATCGCTGGCACGCCGCAGAACACGATGATCGGATCGAGATCTTCGATCGGATCGTACGTGATGTCCTTGAAGGTCAGCATGTTGTTGAGGCCGGGGCCGGAGCCATTCTGCAGCAGGGTATAGCCATCCGGAGCCGCCGCGGCGACG
>JAJUGE010000174.1 GCA_029268305.1 Alphaproteobacteria bacterium | reverse complement strand
TACGCCATCCAGCGACTTCTCCAGGCCATGGCGGTGGTCCTGATCGTCGCCCTGCTCTCCTTCCTGCTGTTCAACTATGTGGGCGATCCCATGAACAACATGCTCGGGCAGGAGGCGAGCCGTGCCGACCGTGACGCGTTGAGGGATACGCTCGGGCTCGACGACCCGATCATCATCCAGTTCGCCCGTTACGTCGGCGGTGCGCTTCGGGGTGACTTCGGCATTTCTCTCCGCCTGCAACGGCCCGTCTCGGCGCTGATCGCCGAGCGGATGCCGGCGACGCTCGAGCTCGTGTCGGCCTCGGCCGTACTGGCGATCGTTTTCGGCCTGGGTCTCGGCGTTTATACCGGAATCCGACGCGACAGCTGGGTGAGCCGGGCGATCCTCGCTCTGTCACTCGCTGGGGTGTCCTTGCCCACGTTCGTCATCGGCATTCTCCTCATCTACGTATTCTCGGTCAGCCTCGGCTGGCTGCCGTCCTACGGCCGTGGGGAGACGGTGGATATCGGCGGCTGGCGCACCGGGTTCCTGACAGCCTCCGGCTGGCAGGCGATCATCATGCCGGCGATAACCCTCAGCCTCTTCCAACTGACGCTCGTGCTTCGGTTTGTCCGGACCGAGATGCTCGAGGTGATGCGCACCGACTTCATCAAGTTCGCGCGGGCCCGCGGCCTGACCGAACGGAGCATCAACTTCCGGCATGCGCTGAAGAACACGCTGGTGCCGGTGATCACGATCATCGGCCTCAATATCGGCTCGCTCATCGCGTTCTCGATCGTCACCGAAACGGTGTTCCAGTGGCCCGGCATGGGCTTCCTGTTCATTCAGGCGGTGCAATTCGCCGACGTGCCGGTATTGGCAGCCTACCTGTCGCTCGTCGCGGTCATGTTCGTCACGATCAACCTGGTCGTCGACCTGCTCTACTTCGTGATCGACCCGCGGCTCCGGAGCGCCACCGGATCGAGATCACGATGAGCCGTCCGCTCCAGGCAGATCCCACGACGAATATCGAACATGAGGCGGTCGCGGCTCCGGGCGCAAAGGCCACCTGGCCGCCTTTCCTGGCTCGGGCCGCAGACAGCGACCTCTTCTACAGCTTTCGCCGCTCGCCGCTGACGATCGCCGCGACCGTCATCACAGCCGCCTGCTTCCTCTCCGCTGGTTTCGCACCCTGGATCGCGCCGCACGACCCGTTCGATCCCGCGACACTCCAGCTGCTCGATGCCTTCACGCCACCGGCGTGGGTCGAGGGCGGGACGTCGCGCTACCTGCTCGGCACCGACGATCAGGGACGCGACGTTCTGTCGGTGATCATGTACGGAACCCGCATCTCCCTGCAGGTCGGGCTGTTCGCCGTTCTGCTCGCGGTAGTCCTCGGCGTCGGATTCGGGGTGCTGAGCGGTTATGTCGGGGGCATGGTCGACACGATCGTGATGCGGCTCGCGGATATCCAACTCACCATGCCGAGCTTCCTCGTCGCCCTCATGGTCAATGGCGTCGCCCGAACCGCCCTTCCCCAGCATTACCAGTCGGAGCTCGCGATCTTCGTCCTCATCTTCGCGATCGGCATATCGGAATGGCCCCGTTTCGCGCGGGTGACGCGCGGCGGCACACTGGTCGAGAAGAACAAGGACTATGTCGCGGCCGCCCGCATTATCGGCGTTCATCCCGGCATGATCATGCTGCGTCACGTGCTGCCGAACGTGCTCGGGCCGGTGCTCGTTCTCGCCACGATCGGGTTAGCGCTCGCGATCATCTCCGAGGCGACACTCTCCTTTCTCGGCGTCGGCGTGCCGCCGACGACGCCGTCGCTCGGCACCCTGATAAGAGTCGGCAACAACTTTCTCTTCTCCGGCGAATGGTGGATCACGCTCCTTCCCGTTGCCGCACTGGTCTTCCTCGTCCTGTCGGTCAATGTCCTCGGCGACTGGCTCCGCGACGCCTTGAACCCCAAGCTCAGATAACGAAATGGCTTTGCTCGAAGTCGATCATCTGCGCGTCGAGTTTCCCACCCGCCGCGGCATCCTGGTGGCCGTGGACGATGTTTCATTCTCGATCGAAGCAGGCGAGATCCTCGGGGTCGTCGGCGAGTCCGGGGCGGGCAAGTCCCTCACGGGCGCCGCCGTGATCGGTCTGCTCGAGCCGCCGGGCCGGATTGCGGCCGGCGAAATCCGGCTCGACAGGCGCCGGATCGACGATCTGCCTGAGGAAGAGATGCGCCGCATCCGCGGCCGGAAGATCGGGGCGATCTTCCAGGATCCGCTGACCAGCCTGAACCCGCTCTACACCGTCGGTGAGCAGCTGGTGGAGACGATCCTGACCCATGAGAACATCGGCGCCGCGGCGGCCCGGCAGCGGGCAGTTAGCTTGCTGCGAGAAGTCGGCATCCCGGCGCCGGAACGGCGGATGGACTCCTACCCGCACACCTTCTCCGGTGGCATGCGGCAACGTGTGGTCATCGCGCTGGCGATCGCCGTGAACCCGCGATTGATCATTGCAGACGAGCCGACTACTGCGCTCGACGTTTCCATTCAGGCGCAGATCATTGCCCTCCTCAAGCGCATGTGCCGCGATTGTGGGACAGCGGTGATGCTCGTGACGCACGACATGGGCGTGATCGCGGAGACGGCGGACCGGGTCGCCGTCATGTATGCCGGCCGCATGGCCGAAATCGGCAACGCGCGCGACGTCATCAAGAACCCGAGGCATCCCTATACAGCCGGTCTGATGCGCTCGGTTCCGAGTCTGGTCCACGATGTGGAGGAGCTGGCACAGATCGACGGCTCGATGCCGAGTCTGGACGCGATCCCGCCAGGCTGTGCCTTCCATCCGCGCTGCCCCCATGCGTTCGCCCGATGCCGTGTCGAGCGGCCCGACCTGCTGGAAACCAACGGCGGCAGCCGCGCGGCCTGCTGGCTCTATGACCAGCCCCCGGCCAATGGCTGAGTGTCTACCGACTGGCCATCCACCGCCGGACGAGCCGCTGATCCACGTCGAGGGCCTGTCTCGCCATTTCGACGTGTCGCCGCCCTGGTTGCAGCGTACCCTCGGCCGGCTGCCGCGCCTGACCCTGAAGGCGGTCGATGGCGTCAGCTTCGAAATTCGCCGGGGCGAGACGTTCGGGCTCGTCGGCGAGTCTGGATGCGGAAAGTCGACCCTCGCCCGGCTGATCGTCGGGGAGTACCCGCCTACGGCCGGCAGCATTCGCTTCGAAGGTACCGACCTGGTGCGGTTGCACACCCGAGCGTCGCAGTCACCGTTCCGCCGACGCATGCAGATGATCTTCCAGGACCCCTACGCCAGCCTCAATCCCCGCTGGAAGGTCCGTAACATCATTGCCGAGCCGATCCGTACTTTCCGGCTGGCGGAAAACCGCGCGGACGTCGACCGACATGTTGCGGAGCTTCTCCTCCAGGTAGGCCTGAACCCGAGCGACGGAGCGAAGTATCCGCACGAGTTCTCCGGCGGCCAGCGCCAGCGCATTTCGATCGCCCGGGCGCTATCGGGCAATCCGGACTTCATCGTCTGCGACGAGCCCACCTCGGCGCTCGATGTCTCGGTCCAGGCCCAGATCCTCAATCTGATGAAGCGCCTGCAGAGCCAGCTTGGGCTCACCTATCTATTCATCAGCCACAATCTGGCGGTGGTGCGGCACATCTCCGATCGCGTAGGGGTGATGGATCTCGGCCGCCTGGTAGAAGTGGCACCTTCGCGCACGCTCTTCCGAAGCCCGCGCCACCCCTACACCCGCCTCCTGTTCGAGACCATTCCGAACCTGGAGATGTCTGGACGCGAGCGCGCGCCGGTGGGGGGCGAGGTTCCGAGTCCGATCAGTCCTCCGCCGGGCTGTCACTTCCATCCACGCTGTC
>JAJUGE010000173.1 GCA_029268305.1 Alphaproteobacteria bacterium | reverse complement strand
TGTCGCTGCCGGCCAACGCCGCCAAGGCGGTGGCGCCGTTCGGCGCGGCCTTCATCTGGACGCTCGGTGGCGGATACGGCCCGGTGTTGTGGACACTCCTCGGCGGCGCGATCCTGGCGGCTGCCGGATTCTGGTTCGCGTCCTCTCCGAGCCTCGCGGCCATGGCGTCCCCGGGAGCGACCGGTCGGGTATTCGGACGCTGAGGCGAGGCATCAGAAGTTCTCAGCGTCGACCGGCAGTCCTACGTCAGTGTGAGCCAAGGCTCGACCGGCTCTGCAGAGGGCTTGTCGACACCCTAATGGCGAAGCGGGTGTCCGCCTGGATGCAGGCCGTGGATCCGGGGTGCCGGCACCGCCGCTTATCGTCGGCCCACGCGCCGCAGAGATAACACGCCGGCACCGTGTCCAAAGCCGCGGTGGCTGCGGAGAGGGTCTCGGGGACCTCGGTCGTGTCGCGGGGCATGACAGAATCTCCTCCGTCTATGGAGGCGAATCTGGCAATGCGGCGGCGGCGGCGAAGTAGCGAAGATCACACTTTGGTTCGAAGCACGAAATCAGCCGGCGATTCGCGGTCCGCACAGTTTCGGCGCGTAGCTCGCGAGGTAGAGCCCGAACGCGGCGACCCACAACGTCCCGGAGAGGGCGATCAACGGTAGGAACATCTCGGGCAG
Source organism: Alphaproteobacteria bacterium (assembly GCA_029268305.1). Classification (GTDB taxonomy): domain Bacteria; phylum Pseudomonadota; class Alphaproteobacteria; order JAJUGE01; family JAJUGE01; genus JAJUGE01. The sequence goes on along the minus strand of JAJUGE010000173.1, from coordinate 3,206 downwards.
CAGCGACGCGGCGATGCGCGTCACCGCAGCGCCGAGGGAGCAGAGGTACACGAGCACCGTCCTCGCATCCGCATGCAGTGGGCGCCCGGTGTGGCCGAGCGCTGCACGGGTCATCATTGCCAGCATCATGCTCGTCATCACACCGGCTGACAGCGCGTGCAAGCCGGCCGATTCTGGCACGTGAGCCGGCCAAACTGCCGATAGAGCGATGAACCCGAAGCCAACCGGAACCCACGCATAGGCGACGTGCAGGATCCAGACGAGCGGCTCACTCAGCGTCCGCCACCCGCGCCAGCGTGCGAGCCGAAACGTGTGCGCGACTGCCGCGGCAGTGCCCGCAATCGCGGCGGTTCCGCCTTGCGGCGCCGCCAACCATGCAACGAGCGCTACCAATCCCACAGCGACAGCCGCCAGATCGAACTTGTTCGGCTGGACCGGAAGCGATCCACCGTCTGCTTGGTTCTTCAGCCAGTTCCGAGTGAAGGCCGGGATGATCCGTCCGCCGATCAGGGTGACGAGGAGGACGAAAACCGCGATCCCGATGCGATTTCCGAGCGCTGCTGTGGCGGCGATATCCAGTGCCTCCAGATGGACGAGGGCGCTTCCGGCCAGCAGCAGGCCGGGCGCGATCGTGATCGGCAGATTTCGCCAGTTTCGCCCCGCCACCACCTGCCGCAGCGTGAGAATCAGGAGTGCGGCGAAGAACGACAGGTCCAGTGCGCCTGCGAGCGCCGAGCCGGCAGCCGAAGCATCGAATATGGCAGCGGCCGTCATGGCCGTGCGGCCTGTGAGCCACAGCACGGCCATCCCGAGGAGCGGGGTACCCACCACACCAGCCCGGCCGGTCCATGTGGGCACAGCCGTCAGAAGGAAGCCGGCAGCGATGGCTCCGGCAAAGCCATACACCATCTCGTGCCCGTGCCAGGCCAGCGGGTCGTAGGGACCCGAGAGAGAGAGGTGGCCGGCAAGAATTGCCACCCACAGCACAAGAGCGGCCACCGCCCAGGCAGCGCCCAGGAGGAAGAACGGACGCAGCCCCACCTCGAGCACCGGCAGATCCGCCAACGCGCGTCGCCCGACGGTGGTGCGGTATGGTTCTGTCGTTTGGGCAGTCATCGGACGGGCCCGATTTCACGCGACGCACCGGCCGGAGCCGCGGAGACGGCCCGAATCAACGCTTCGGTCAGCTCGGCTTCGTCGAGATTGTAGGATGCGGCAGCATCGGCCACGGTCATGAACGGCGACATCACGCAGCCGGGGCACGCCATCCGGCGGGCGTTGAAGACCTGGACTGTGGCCGGCCAGCGCTCCATCACGTCGGCAACGATCATGCCGCGCATCTCGGTCGGTGACATGGCCCTGCTCCGCGGACTTGCCTGCACTGGGGCGAAAATAACGGCTGCCCGGGTCGGCGTGATTGCGCGGGCACAAATTGGCGCGACGGCCTCAGGCCTGTTCAGCGATCTCGACCAGCCGGTGTGGCTTGGCGATGATCAGGTGGGATGAGCGCTTCCCGCTCAAGATACCTTCCTGTTCCCAGGCGGAGAGGGTGCGGCTCACGGTGTGTAGGGTAGTCCCGGTCAGCTCGGCCAATTCGTTGCGGGAGATGACGAACGGAATCTCCACGCCGCGTTCCACCCGGCGACCGGATTGTCTCACCATCCGGAGCAGGGCCGAGGCGATCCTCCGCTCCACGCGTTGTGTCGCGAGCTCGCGCAGCCGGTCCTGGAGATCCTGAAGGCGGCCGCCGACGATCCGTATAGCGTTGAGGGAGATTGGCGGAAAACGCTGCATCAGCTCGGCGAAGCGGCCGGCACTCCAGCGCAGCAGCATCGAATCCTCGATGGCGATCGGCGTTGCCGGGTAGGGAACCTCGCGCAAGACTGCGACCGATCCGAGGAGGTCGCCAGGGCCCATAAAGCGGAGGATGACGTTCTGGCCTTCCGGCGTGGTTTGATCGAGCCGGACGCGGCCCCAGCCGATCACATAATGGTGCGTAGCCGGCTCGCCCTGCTGAAACGGCTGTTGATCCTTCTTCAGCCGGTATTCGTGCGCCTCCCGGGCGACCACCTCCAGGTCCTGCGGCGTGAGGCCGGCAAAGAGGGGCACGCGCTCGAAGATGGCCACTCGCGCCGCCACATCCATGTTTCGCTCTCCTCCGCTGCCGGGAGCAAGCTGTCGCACCCTGGACTATGTCGTCCGAACTTGCTCCCGAGCAAAGCCTTTTCCGGGGCACTTCTGCACGCTCCAGGCCGATGGGGCGGCGAAGGGCCGCATGTTTCGGAAAACGAATGAAATGATATCTCCCGAAACCAAGCTGCCACGTCGACGTCGAACGCCCGTCGCGTCGTCATCGTTAAACAGAAGATGATGAGCAGAACCGAAATCATCCTCGCATACGCCGACCGGCGGATACCGCGTTACACCAGCTATCCGACCGCGCCGCACTTCACATCCGAGGTGGATGCCGACGTCTACCGCTCGTGGTTGGCGGCGGTGCCGCCGGGCATGGCGGCATCGCTCTATCTGCACGTTCCGTTTTGCCGAACCATGTGCTGGTACTGCGGATGCCATACGCGCGCCACCCTCCAGTCGGAGCCGGTCGAACGGTATCTCGACGCGCTCGAGCTGGAGATAGATCTGGTGGCAGCCGCGATCGGCGGGCGGCTTCCGGTAGTGCATATCCACTGGGGCGGCGGCAGTCCGACGCTCGTCAGGGGGAAGCGGTTCGTCCGGATCATGGAGCGCATCCGGAGTCGGTTCGAGGTTCGTGAGGACGCCGAGATCGCGGTCGAAGTCGACCCGCGCACGCTTCGCGACGATCTGGTCGAAGCAATGGCCGCCTCGGGCGTCAATCGAGCGAGCATCGGCGTTCAGACATTCGACGCGCAGGTTCAGAAGGCGATCAACCGTCCGCAGACCTACGCCCTGGTGGCGAAGGCGGCCACCCGCCTTCGCCAAGCGGGAATAGGAGGAATGAACGCGGACCTCCTATACGGCCTGCCTCACCAAACCGTGCGATCTGCCGAAGAGACCGTGGTGCAGCTGCTCGAACTCGCCCCCGAGCGGGTCTCGGTATTCGGCTACGCCCACGTCCCGCATATGAAGAAGCACCAGCGGCTCATAGACGAGGCGGCACTTCCGGGCCCGTGGGAGCGGCTTGCGCAGGTTGATTGCATCGCTGATACCCTCGCGGCCGCGGGATA
>JAJUGE010000172.1 GCA_029268305.1 Alphaproteobacteria bacterium | reverse complement strand
GTGACGCCACGCGACGAAGGGGCGCTCGACGTGCTCGCGGGCGCGCTCGAGGCGCTGGGCTTCACGTGCCATCGGCTCACGTTCAGCGCGCCCGGAACTCCGGACGTGGACAATCTCTATGCCAGGCTCGGCCACGGCGAACCCAATTTCTGCTTCGCTGGCCATACGGACGTGGTACCGGTCGGAGCGCCGGAAGACTGGCATTACGGGCCGTTCGCGGCCGACATCGCCGACGGGAAGCTGTATGGACGGGGCGCGGTCGACATGAAGGGCGCGATCGCGGCGTTCGTCGCCGCGACGGCGCGTCTTCTGGCGGAGCGTAAGCGGAGCCTGTCGGGATCGATTTCCATGCTGATCACGGGCGACGAGGAAGGCCCGGCGATCAACGGGACGCGGAAGGTACTGGATTGGCTCGCCGACCGTCACGAGCGGATCGACTGGTGTCTCGTCGGCGAACCCACGAATCCGACCACCCTTGGCCAGATGATCAAGATCGGTCGGCGTGGTAGCCTCAATGCTCGGCTCCTCGTCCACGGCGTTCAGGGCCATGTGGCCTATCCTGCCGAAGCGGAAAACCCGGTTCACCATCTGGTGACCATGCTGGCCGATCTGACTGGCACCCCGCTGGATGGCGGCACGGAGCATTTCGATCCGTCCAGCCTGCAGGTGACGACGGTAGATGTCGGAAATCCGACGACAAATCTGATTCCGGCCCGGGCATCGGCAGGATTCAACATCCGCTTCAACGACCTCCATACCGTGGAAGAGCTCATCGCTTGGATGCGTAGCCGTCTCGACAGGTTCGGATGCCGCTATGATCTGGAAGCGAACGTCTCGGGAGAGGCTTTCCTCACGCCACCCGGAGAGCTCAGCGCGGTGCTCTCACGGGCAGTGGAGAGCGTGACAGGCCGGACCCCGAAGCTGAGCACGAGCGGTGGAACTTCCGACGCGCGCTTCATCAAGGACTATTGCCCCGTGGTCGAGTTCGGGCTGATCAACGAAACCGCACACAAGGTCGATGAGCACCTGTCACTCGCCGAGCTGGAGATGCTCACGTCGATTTACCAGAGAACGCTTGCGGACTTCGTTCTGGCCGGCTGATCCAGACCCATGATCAGCGCCCAGGAAGTGGTGAATGGCCTGACAGGGGCGTTGCGGCTCGCCGGGCGTGACACCTCCGGCTACGGCCATTTCGACACTTCGCTGGACGGCTTCTGGCGCTCGTTCACCGCGGCCCTGCTGGCCCTTCCCGCCTATGTCGTCGTCACTGCGCTGCGGACGGACTCAGTCGGCATCGATGCTTCGGCGTTCTTCCTCGTAGAGGCGATCGCCTATGTCACGGGCTGGTTCGCCTTTCCGTTCGCCATGCTCTACGTCACCGACATGCTCGATCGTCGAGAGCGCTACATCACCTTCATCGTCGCGACCAACTGGGCGACGGCGATCCAGCTCTCGGTGATCGGCCTCATAGCCTCTCTGGAGGGGATCGGGTTGCTACCGGAAGGGCTCGCCGGTTTCCTCAGCCTGGTGGCGACCCTCTGGATCATCTCGTACCAGTGGTTCATCGCCCGCACAGCGTTGGAGATCAGCGGCGTAACGGCGGCTGCCGTCGTCCTGCTAGATCTGACGCTCGGCCTTGTCGTCGCCGGTGTAGCCGGAGCCATCGAAGGCTGAAGCTTCGTATGTGACCTCTGCCAGGTAGAGGCCTTCCGGTGGCGCGGTCGGACCGGCAGCCGCGCGATCCTTCGCAGCGAGCGCAGCAGACAAGTCCGCCGCGGTCCATTTGCCTTCGCCAACAAGCTTCAGCGTTCCTGCCAGAATCCGCACCTGGTTGTGGAGGAAGGAGCGAGCAGCCGCCTTGAGGTGGATCTCCTCACCCTTCCGCATTACCGAGAGGAGGTCGAGCGTCTTTACAGGGCACTTTGCCTGGCAAATGGATGCGCGGAAGCTGGAAAAATCGTGACGACCGACCAGGACCTGCGCGGCTTCGTGCATGGCAGCGGCATCCAGCGGCTTCGCCACGTGCCAGACACGGCCGCGCAGCAGGGCCGGAGGCGCACGCCTGTTGAAGATCCGGTAGAGGTACCGCCGGCCTGTCGCCGACCGCCTCGCGTCAAACGATTCGTCGACTTTCGCCGCTTCCACGACTGAAATCGCAGCAGGACGAAGATGGAAGTTCAGCGCGTCGCGGACGGTCTCCGGCGGAGGTTCGCCGGGGATGTCGAAATGAGCCACCTGTCCGAGCGCGTGTACACCCGCATCGGTTCGGCCGGCGCCGTACACCGTCGGCGAGGCGCCGCAGAACGCATGGATCGCTTCTTCGAGAGCCTGTTGCACCGACGGCCCGTTCGCCTGGCGCTGCCAGCCGACCAGACCGCTGCCGCAATATTCGACAGAGATCCGATAGCGGGTCATTCCTGCGCCCGGTCGACCAGACGGTCCCCGGCCTTGAGCCTGAAGCCCCGGAGAAATTCGGCGCCACTGGTCGCGGCACGACCCGGGCGCTGAACCCGCATCAGGCGTACCGCCCCCTGTCCGCAGGCGATCCTGGCCTCGGAATCCAGGACGACCCCCGGAGAGACATTGTGTCCATCATCGGCCAGAGCGACCTCGAGCACCTTCACCCGCTCGCCCGCATAATCGAACCAGGTCCCGGGCCACGGCGTGAACGCACGCACGCGCCGGTCAATCTCGTCCGCCGTCGCCGTCCAATCGATCCGTCCCTCATCCCGCGACAGCTTCGTGGCATAGGTCACCCCCTCCTCCGGCTGAGGAATGGGTTTGAGCGAGCCGAGCGCCAACCCCTCCAGAGCGGGCACGAGCAGCTCGGCGCCGACCTTCGACAGCTCGTCGTGCAGCGACTGCGCCGTGGTGTCGCGCGTAATCGGCACCCGCCGCTCCAAAAGGACCGGGCCGGTGTCGAGCCCAGCGTCCATGATCATGATGGTAACACCCGTCTCGCGATCACCCGCCAGGATTGCCCGTTGGATCGGTGCGGCGCCGCGCCAGCGTGGCAGGAGCGAAGCATGCACATTGACGCAGCCGAGCCGCGGAATGTCGAGAACTGCCTGCGGCAGAATCAGGCCATAGGCGACCACGACGATTGCATCGGGCTCGAGGTCCGCAAGCTCGCGCTGCGCCGCTTCGTCGCGAAGGGTGCGCGGCGTTCGGACCGGGATGCCGCGCTCCTCGGCCACACGATGGACCGGGGAGCGGCGCTCGGCATGGCCCCGCCCCGCCGGGCGCGGAGGTTGAGTGTAGACGCAGCGGACCTCGTGCCCCGCCTCCAGAAGCGCTTCGAGGGACGGCACCGAAAACTCGGGCGTGCCCATGAAGACGAGGCGCAATCGCTGCATCGGCTATCCGGCCGCCGCCAGCTTGCGCTGCTTCTCCAGCTTGCGCAGGATCATGTTCCGCTTGATCGACGACAGGTAATCGATGTGGATGACGCCGTTCAGGTGGTCGATCTCATGCTGCAGGCACCGGGCAAGCAGCTCGTCCGCTTCGAGTTCCCGGACAGCGTTGTCGCGATCGACCCACCGCATGGCGACCTTTTCCGGGCGCTCGACATCCACATAAATATCCGGGAGCGACAGACAGCCCTCGTTCATCACCACCGTCTCGTCCGAAGACCAGACGATTTCCGGATTCGCCATCTGAATCGGCGACGGCGGATCTCCCTCCCGTGCCACATCGACGACGATGACCCGCTCGGTAACCCCGACCTGAGGTGCCGCGAGCCCGATGCCCGGCGCGTCGTACATCGTCTCGAGCATGTCATCCATCAACTGCCGGACGCGCTCGTCGACCGACGCGACGGGTGAGCACCGGGTCTTGAGACGCCGGTCGGGGGCGATGAGGATCGGAAGCTTTGCCATGTGCACGGAATTCTGCAGAAACGGGCCGTCCTG
>JAJUGE010000171.1 GCA_029268305.1 Alphaproteobacteria bacterium | reverse complement strand
CGCGCGATCAGGGCGGTGACGTCGTTCTCCATGGAGAGATCGATCGAGGAGAAGGCGCGGCCATCCTCCTGCTCCCATCCGGCGGAGCGGCCGTTCCCGCTGGAGATGTAGATCTCGTTGTAGGAGCCATTGAGACCGGCCGTCGGCTCGAGATAGGCGTTCACGTCCTCCGCCACGTCGGGGAGCAGGCGCTCGTAGGCAGGATGCACGCAGACCGTAACCGCACCGGAGTCGTCACAGATACTGCCGGCGGGAGATTCCATATCCATCCGGCTCGCAGGCGACATGACGACGGTCGGCTGCCGGTAGCCGCTGTCGAGGATCCCTGCCCCGCCGGCGACCGCCAACGCGATGCACGCGACGGTCATCAGGGATCGCAACGCGGTCCGCCTCTCCAGGACGATACCCAGGCAGACGACGACACCGGCCAACCCGGCGCCCCAGGCGAGCTGCGCGGCGAGGCTGATCGGGCGCTCCGGCGCGTTCTCGACGATCGCCTCGAACCATCCGTTCAGCACGAGCACGTTGAGCGGTCGGGTCGAATCGCTCGCCACGAAGGGGATCGTGAAGAGGAGCAGGAAGAGGGCGATCGCGATGGCTGCCGCGGTGCGGTCGTGGAAGAGGCGGCCGACGAGCACGCCGAACGCCGCCGCAAGTGCGAGGATCGGGATCTGGGCGACGATGACGCCCCACTCCGGCGCGCCCCAGGTTGCGAACGCCGCGCCGTAGACCAGAAGCGGGCCGCCGAACGCCGCGTAGAGCCCGAGCGCCCAGAGGAACATGGATGCAGCGAGCGAGAGGTAGCGCTGCCAGGCGGACATCGCGGTGCCGAAGGTCAACTCGCCGACCTGCTGGCGAGATTCTCGGCCAGCAAAGAGGGCGCTGATGGCGACGGTAAAGATCATGAGCGGCTGGGCCAGCCCGGCGATCACGCCGGTGATCTCGGGCCACAGGGCGACGCCGGACGTGAGGCTGTTGCGGAGGATCAGGAAGGCGAAGAGGGCCGCGATCGGGAGGAGCCAGATGCCGCCGCCGCGTTTGAGGTCGATGCGAAGGATGCGGAGCCATCCAGCCCGTGCACTATCTCCGCGCTTGACCTGATCGCGCAACGGGCGGACCCGGGGTCCGCCCCTACGGGAGATGGCGACGCTCATGGCAGGTCCTCCAGGGTGAGGCGCCCGGAGACCAGCGCATCCCAGTTCTCGCTCAACCATACGGTTCGCTCGTCGTCCGGCAGGGCGATGAATCGCGCAACTGCGGCATCAACGTCCGCCTGGAACTGCTCGACAGCGTCCTCGTCACGATCCCTGGCGGCGACATCCGCGTTCAGCCGCTCATAGTACTCATTCAGAGTCAGCCCTTCATGGATTGCCTGCTCGTGATCGAACAGCGCCCGGACCGGCGCGAGCGTGCCGCTCCTCATCGCCGCATTGATGTCCTGGCCACCCTCCGTCATCAGCCAGATCGCGACGACATGCTGCGGCGAGGTCATGGCCCAGTTCGCCGGATCCCGACCATGCGCGTACACGATGTCATTGATGACGAACTGCTGGAGCTGGCCGCTGCGGACTGTCGAGAGATCGTAGAAGGAGAGCGGCACAGCGCCCAGCTCTTCCCATGGGCCGCGCCCGTCCACGTACAGCACCGGCGCGCTCGGCACATCGGCCAGCGCCGCCGCGACCGGCTCGACCGCATCGGCGATCGGGTCCAGCAACGTCGCGTTCGCCGGATGCACGCAGACGGTAATGCGGTCATCCAGACGAGTGGTGCAGCGCATGTCGTCCATCGCGACCCGGCTCGTACCCTCGCCACGGCCCGGCTCGAACGCGACGACACTCGCCGCGAAGCCGGTCGCGACGGCGACCGTGACGAGGAACGAGACGAAGACGTCACGCGACCGATGGCGGACCATCACGCTGGCCAGCCAGAGGCATGCAGAGAGCGCGATCAGCCACCCGATTGCCTGGGGACCGACCTGACCTGCGTAATCGGCCGTGAGCACGTTGCCGGGGACCAGGTGATGCCACCAGCCGTCGCGCACCTCGTATCCCCAGGACGATGGGCTGAACTGGATCCTCTCCGTCCGGTAGCTTCGTGTGAAGTCATCCGCGAGGGACAGAACAAGGAGCGCGACGATCGCGATCAGCGGCGCGATGCGGTGCCGGACGACTGTGCCGACCAGCCAGCCGCACGCGGCCGCCATGATGAGCGTCGCGATCCCGACCGCAGGGCGTATCAGGTCCGGGCCACCCCAGGTTGCTTGAACGGCGGCATAGAGATAGAAGCCGGCGACCGGCAGGAGATAGGCGACCACGCTCCAAACGGCGATCGGAAGGAAGCCAGCGAGGTCCTGCAGTGCCGGATGATAGGTCGTCGTGCTGACCTGCTCCAGCATCCGGTGCTGGCGAACCGAGCCGGCGCGGTAGGCGGCGAATGCGCTGACAACGGCCGAGGCATAGATCGGGGCGACCTCGACGGCGGCACCGTTGATCTCCCACCAGCGGACGACACCTTCGAGCAGGGTGTCCCACATGATGAAGAAGGTGATCAAGGCCACGAAGATAGCGCCCACGACGGCGGGGCTGCGGCGCATCTCGATGAGGAAGAGACGCCGCCATGCCGCAGCACGATCCGCGAGGGAGGGCGCGGGTGCGCGTTCATGAATCGGGATGGACATGCGCATGGTCATTGCGTGCTCCTGCATCGCGCGGATATGCACCTGCGGTGCATGGGCGGCGAGCCTTCAGCCAGCCGCCCGTACGGAGGGGGCCGATCAACGGCGTTGGCGGTTGCGGGCGAGGACGGCGCCGTAGCCGCGTTCGATGGGTGAGTCGCCGGGGAGGTCGTCGTTCTGGCCGAGGGCGACGAGATCGTGGGCGGTGCCGTGGAAGATGAGACTCCCATCGTCCATGAGCATGACCTCGGAGCAGGCGGCGGCGACATCCTCCACCAGGTGCGTGCTGACGAAGACGGCGCTCGTCTCCGCCATCTCGCGCAGCAGCGTGCGGAAGATGACGCGCTGCTCGGGGTCGAGGCCGACAGTCGGCTCATCGAGCAGGAGCAGTTCTGGCTCGTTGACGATGGCCTGGGCGATGCCAACGCGGCGGAGCATGCCGCCGGAGAGTGACTTCATCTTCGAGCGGGCGCGATCCTCCAGACCGACGCGCTCGATCGCGGTGGCGACGGCGGCGCGGACGCGGTTCGGCGGCATCTCCTTCAGGAGCGCGAAGTACTCGATGAACTCGAAGACGGTGAAGTTCGGGTAGAAGCCGAACAGCTGCGGCAGGTAGCCGAGGCGACGGCGAATCTCGCGCAGGTCGTGGGCGTCCCGCGTCGAGCGACCGAGGAGCGCGACGTCGCCGTGCGCAGGCTTCAGGACCGTGGCGAGGATGCGAAGGAGCGTCGTCTTGCCGGCGCCGTTCGGGCCGAGGAGGCCGAAGACGCCAGGGCCGGTCTGCAGGTCGATGTCCTGCAGGACGGTCGTGCGGCCGTAGCGGTGGCCAACGCCGCGCAGGTCGATGCCGATGTGGCCGGGGTTCGCGTTTTCCGTCCGTGTCTTTACCGCCAGTGCCATCGTGCATCCTCCTGAGAGCGCCCGAACGCGCCGTTGTTCCATATGACGATCACGCCGCAGACAACGGTCGCCGCGAGATAGAGCGGCGCGTGGTCCATCAGCGCGGATTCCGAGACAACTTGGCCGAGATCGAGCGGCGCGGCGGCATCCTCGCGGCGTGCTTCCAGCACCGGCTGCATGACGATGCCGCTCCAGACGAGCAGCGCGACGCCGCCGCCGAGCGCCGGGAGTCCGGTCAGGGTCGCGACGGCGAGACCGAGCATCGAGATCGCGACCATCGGCAAGAGCCAAAGGGCGGTGACGCCGCCGAGCGCCGGGGCGAAGAACGAGGCGATGGCGCCAAGCACCGTGCAGATAGCGAAGACGACGGTCATCCGGACAAGCAGGATCATTCGCGAGGAGACCGGCATCG
>JAJUGE010000170.1 GCA_029268305.1 Alphaproteobacteria bacterium | reverse complement strand
GCCAGATATCTCGATTTCCAACCCATTGCACTACCTTTCCATAGAGTTCACAGAGCGATCCTACGGGTCTTCTCCGCCTGCAAAGCCGAACGGTCGCTTCCCCGACGGTTGCCCCTGAGACCCACCGCCCGCATCAAGAAATGGAACAAGAGGTTGCTACTGTCCTCCCAGAATCGTGGAACAGTGTTGTGGACGCGCATGATTGCCCACACCTGTTGCACGAAAGCCACAGAAGCGTTGCGATCCGGCACCTCAGTGAAGACCCCTCATTACAGCATACTGCCGCGAAAGCTATTACGACCCTGACGAGCGCCGGTTCCCAACGAAGAGAACCACCCGCCCGCTTGCGCCGTTAGTGCCACGTTCTTCGCCGATCGCCGGAACTCTGGCGGCACGGCTTATCATATCCATTCGGAGCACTGCCGGTTCATGCCCGCCAATTCCGTCAAGCGGTTAGCCCAGCTTCTCGACAAGCATTTCGAACGCATTCTTTCCGACTGGATCCGCGCGCAGGCGGATGCCGGACTGCTTCGCCCGGAGCTGATGAGCGAGAGCGAGATTCGCCGCCAGTCCAGAGCGGTCCTGACGGAGCTCGTCAGATCACTGAGGCAATGCGAGTCCGTGCGGGGTATGGATCTCGAATCCGAGATCTGGAGCGACACCCGATCACTGCTTCAGTCCGCCACCGACCAGCGGGTGGAACGTGGGTTCACCCCTACAGAGATGGCGATGTTCATCCTCGCCCTGAAACAGCCGATCTTCGAGCGGCTACGGGATGAATATGAGGATGACCCGGGCTTGATCGCGAACGATGCGTGGGAGAGCAGCTGGCTGCTCGACCAGCTCGGTCTTTATACGAGCGAGGTCTACCTGGAGGAGCGCCAGGAGATCATCGAACGGCAGCAGAGAGAGATGATCGAGCTGTCGACGCCGGTCGTGCAGCTCTGGGATCGCATCCTCGCGCTCCCGCTGATCGGCACCCTCGACAGCGTTCGTGCCCAGATGGTGATGGAGAACCTCCTCCAGGCGATCGTGGAGCGCGAGGCCGAATTCGCCATCATCGACATCACCGGCGTCCCGACGGTCGATACGTTGGTAGCCCAGAACCTGCTGAAGACGGCCGCGGCCACGAAGCTGATGGGCGCCATCTGCATCATTAGCGGTATTCGGCCGCAGATCGCGCAGACGATCGTCCATCTGGGTGTCGATCTCCCCGACGTGATCACCAAGGCCGACCTGCAGAGCGCCCTAGCCTATGCGCTGTCGGCGACAGGAGTCACTTTCTCTCCGGGAGCGCGCAGCCGTGGCTGATCCCGATCTTCCACGGCGCGAGATCCAGATCTACCGCGTCCACGACTGCCTCCTGATCGCGATCCAGGACGATCTCGACGACGGCATGGTTATCGCGTTGCAGGATTCGCTGATGCAACGCATCGTCTCCTCCGGTGCGCATGGCGTCTTGATTGACATCTCCGCACTCGAGATCGTGGACACGTTCACGGGCCGGATGCTTGCCGGCATCGCGCGCATGGCCAGCCTCCTCGACGCCGATTGCGTCCTCGTGGGCATGAGGCCGGCGGTCGCTATCACTCTGGTCGAGCTGGGGATGCGGCTGGAGGGGGTAAAGACCGCACTGAATGTGGATCGGGGGCTCGAACTGATCCGACGCTCCCTCCGACCTGTCCCGGTCAATGCAGGATGACGCCTCCGAAACCATCGTCCTACGCGCCCAGCACGACATCACGCGCGTCAGGCGAGCGCTCACGCTTCTCCTCACCCGAGCGTCGGCGAAACCGACCGAAATGACAAAGTTCGTGACCGCTGCGAGCGAACTCGCACGCAATACGGTCCTGCATGGCGGAGGCGGTACGGCGACGATCGAGCTGACGCGAGAAAGGAAAGGCTTTCGGATATCGACGATCTTCGAGGACGCCGGCCCCGGCATAGCCGACGTGGAAGCGGCACTTCGCAGCGGCTTCACAACCGGCAGCGGACTCGGCTTGGGATTGGGGGGAGCGAAACGTCTCTGTGAGGTGTTCGAGCTCGTGTCCTCTGCCGAAGCGGGCACCAGGGTCAGAATCTCAAGCCGCGTTGGTCTTAGATGATCAGTATTTCGATGAGCGACAGGAGCCAGACCGCCGATGCCCGGCGGCGGGCGCGCGAGATCGCCCTCGACTTGGGCTTGGGCGAAGCGGCCGCCGAGCGAGCGGCACTCATCGCGACCGAAGCGGCAACCAATCTGGAACGCCATGCGGTATCCGGAGAGATCCTTCTGATCCCGCACCCCGATCCGCAGTTCCCGGCCCTCGATCTCGTCTCGGTGGATCACGGCCCAGGGATCGAGAACCTCTCCACGTGTCTGGAGGACGGATTCTCGACCGCGGGCGGTGCCGGGCACGGTCTCGGGTCGATCCAGCGCCAGTCGGACAGGTTCGACATCTTCTCGACGCCGGGCAAAGGAACCGTCGTAGTGGCGACCGTGGGCAAGCCGCGCCAGCACGGCCCCTACCAGATAGAAGGGCTCTGCTCACCGAAGCCGGGGGAAACGAGGTGCGGTGACGGTTGGAAATCCCTGGCGCTCGCCGATGCCAACGTATTGATGGTTTGCGACGGCCTCGGTCATGGACCGAAGGCCGCCAAGGCCGCCGAGGTGGCGGTGCAGGCGTTCACCGCCGTCGTATCGACCGATCTCGAAACCACGCTCTACAAGCTCGACGAGGAGCTGAGGCCCACACGAGGTGCCGCCATTGCGCTGGCTACCCTGCCGGTGACCGGTCCCTCTGTCGAGTTCTTGGGGGTCGGCAACATATCCGGATACCTCCGCTCGGGCAGCCGCGAGCAACGCACGGTCTCATTCGAAGGCGTCATCGGACGCGGTGATTTTCGTGTCCGCAGAATGTCCTATGAGGTGGAGGATCCGTTTCTGGCGATCTTCGCGACCGACGGCCTTGCCACACGGTGGGATCTGTCGCGCTACCGCGGCCTCGTCGCGCGCGAACCAATCACGATCGCCGCGGTTCTGTACCGCGACTTCCGACGAATCCGTGACGATTGCACGGTGGTGGTGGTGCGCCGGTTCACTTGATGAGCATTCCCATTTACGACTGCCCGCTGGAGCGGGACGAGGACCTCGTGGCCGTGCGCCGCCGCATTCGGGTCGTCTCCGCGAGCCTCGGCTTCTCGGCTCAGGATCAGACGCGCATTGCGACCGCCGTCTCGGAGATAGCTCGCAACTGCATCGTCTATGCGAACTCGGGGCGCGTGGAGGTCCGAGCCGATGAGATTTCCGGCAAGCCGCACCTGATCATACGTGTCGTAGATGCCGGCCGCGGCATCGAGAATCTTCAGAAGATCGTATCGGGAGAATACCGCTCCACCACCGGCCTGGGCCTAGGCATTCAGGGGGCCAAGCGCCTCGTCGATCACTTCCGCGCCATGACGGGGCCGGAAGGAACGACCATCGAGCTCGGCAAAACAATGCCGGAGAAGCAGGGGCAGAGTCTTTCGATGCGGGCCACGCAGGCGGCCGCGCATCTACGGGAGGAAGGCGGCGCCAATGCGGTTGCGGAACTTCATCAGCAGAATCGGGAGCTCCTGCAAAGTCTGCAAAGCCTGCGAGAGCGTGAAGAGGAGCTGCTGGCGGCAAATGCCGCTCTCCACAAGACGACGGAGTCGCTGGAAGCGAGCCTGAACGAGAAGGAGGTTTTGCTTCGCGAGGTCTACCACCGGGTCAAGAACAACCTGCAGATCGTGACGAGCCTCGTCCGTCTCCAGGCGTCACGCAACAAGGACGCGGCAGTTCGCGAAGAACTGTCGGCGCTCGCCGGCCGAATTCGTTCGCTCAGCCTCATACACGACAAGCTGTATCAGCGGCAGAACGTGGCGCGCATAGCGCTCGACGAGTACGTCTCCGACCTTTGCTCACAACTCGGCAAGGTGCTCGCCGACCCGGAGGGGAAGGTGCGGGTCGACTGTACCGTCTGCAACGACGTGATCCCGCTCGATTC
>JAJUGE010000169.1 GCA_029268305.1 Alphaproteobacteria bacterium | reverse complement strand
CTGTTCATCCTGTACTGGGGCATGCTGTCCTACATCACGCCGCCGGTGGCGCTGGCGGCGGTGGCGGCGGCGGCGATCGCCAAGTGCAATCCCTTCACCACCGGCTTCGCCTCGATGCGGATGGGCACGATCAACTTCATCCTGCCCTTCCTGTTCGTGCTGAACCCGACGCTGATCCTGATCGGCGAGCCGTTGCCGATCCTTCACAACGTCACGACGGCCGCGATCGCCGTCTGGCTGATGGCGTCCTCGTTCGAAGGCTGGCTCTACGGCATCGGCCGGATCGGCTGGGAGAGCCGCGTGCCGCTGGCACTGGCTGCGCTCGGGCTGCTGGTGCCGGGCGCGCTTTCCGACGTGATCGGCGTGCTGATCACTGCGCTCGTCTATGGATACGGGTACGTCCGGAACAGACGACCGGTCCTCGCCGAGGACCAGAGCGCGTAGTCGTGTAGGTACTGCCCTACCGGGCGGAGCTGCCGGACGGCGCCGCCGATGCCCTCATCGAGCATCGGCGGCTGCCGAACGCCCCCCTCCCCAGGCAATCAGGCCCTGCCGGCGGGTCTCGCGCGGCCGAGGGCGATGTTCAGTTTGTTGACGGCGGCCCGCTCCAGGATCGCGTGCGGGCTGTGTGCCGAACCGACGACCGAGACCTCGGTGAGGGTCCGCGGATCGCAGGCCGAAACCTTCATGGCGTTGCCGAGGCGATAGAACTCGATCAGGTATTCGTCGCCCGACGTCTGCTGCAGCATGGACATGAAACTGCCCTCCCGCTTCGGCCCGGGCTCTTCCCGCGGCCGGTATGATTCGCCATACCTGTTCGTTATAAGATTGCCGGAATGTAGGAATAGTTAACGTGACCAAGGTCACAGGACGATCGGTTTACAGGAGCGACGACGATGGCCGACACAGCCGCCACCAAGCCCGCGAGCGGGGGCAAGAAGCCGGGGCGCCTCGCGCCGTTCAACTGGGAAGATCCGTTGCTGCTGTCCGATCAGCTCGACGACGACGAGCGGATGCTGATGGAGGCGGCGCGCCGCTATTGTCAGGAAGAGCTGTTTCCCGGGGTGCTGATGGCGCACCGGAACGAGACCTTCGACCGCGAGATCTACAAGGCGATGGGTCGCAACGGCTTCCTCGGCGTCGGTCTCGAGGGCTATGGCTGCCCCGGCGGCAGCCATGTCATGTACGGCGTGGTCGCGCGTGAGGTCGAGCGGGTCGACAGCGCCTATCGCTCGGCGATGAGCGTCCAGTCCAGCCTGGTGATGTACCCGATCTACACCTACGGCTCGGAGCCGCAGAAGGAAAAGTACCTGCCGAAGCTGGCCTCCGGCGAATGGGTCGGCTGCTTCGGCCTCACCGAGCCCGATCACGGCTCCGACGCCGGCGGTCTCAAGACCCGGGCGAAGAAGGTGGACGGCGGCTACCGCCTCAACGGCGCTAAGATGTGGATCACCAGCTCGCCGATCGCCGACGTGGCCGTGGTCTGGGCCAAGGACGAGAGCGACACCATCCGCGGCTTTATCGTCGAGCGGGGCTTCGAGGGCTTCGCCACGCCGAAGATCGAAGGCAAGTTTTCGCTGCGCGCCTCCCCGACCGGCGAGATAGTCCTCACCGACTGTTTCGTGCCCGAAGAGAACCTGCTGCCGAACGCGAGCGGCCTCGGCGGCCCGTTCGGCTGCCTCAACAAGGCGCGCTACGGCATCGCCTGGGGGGCGATGGGTGCGGCCGAGTTCTGCTGGCACGCTTCGCGGCAATACACGCTCGACCGGACGGCCTTCGGGCGGCCGCTCGCGGCCAACCAGCTCATCCAGAAGAAGCTGGCCGACATGCAGACGGAGATCACCCTCGGGCTGCAGGCCGCGCTGCGCGTCGGGCGCCTGCTCGACGAAGGCAAGGCGGCGGCCGAGATGATCTCGCTGATCAAGCGCAACAATTGCGGTAAGGCCCTCGACATCGCCCGCACCGCCCGCGACATGCACGGCGGCAACGGCGTCGCCGACGAGTTCCACGTCATCCGTCACGTCATGAACCTCGAGGCGGTGAACACCTACGAGGGCACTCACGACATCCACGCCCTGATCCTCGGCCGCGCCCAGACCGGGCTTCAGGCGTTCGGCTGAGGCGCAGACGTGGAACGGAAGCAGGACCCCGGCGCCGACTCGCCGGAGGTGGCGGCGGCGATGAAGGCGCTCGACGACTTCATCGCCGCCCTCAACGCCCACGACGAAGCGGGCATCAACGCCGCCTTCAATTTCCCGCATGTCCGCTTCGCCAGCAACAAGGTGGCGATCTTCGAGAAGCGCGGCGACTATACCTTCGCTGGGTTTCAGGAGCGCACGTCGGCCGAAGGCTGGCACCACAGCGCCTGGGATTTCCGCGAGCCGATCAGCGCCGGCCCCGACAAGGTGCATCTCGACGTGCAGTTCAGCCGGTGGCGCGAGGACGGGTCGCTGATCGGCCGGCACCGCTCGCTCTACATCGTGACGAAGCTGGACGGGCACTGGGGCATCCAGTCCCGCTCCAGCTTCGCGCCGTGATCGCCGGCGGGGTGCCCCGGCAGAATGATCTACCGCACAGGGAGAAGGCGATGACCTCCGTGACCCTCGCACAGGCGACCGCGATCGCCGTGACCGCTCTCGCCAGGGGACGCGATGCCGGGCTGGCGCCGCTCACCGTCGCCGTGCTCGACGCGGGCGGCCACCTCGTCGTGCTGCAGCGGGAGGACGGTTCCGGCATCCTTCGCCCGGACATCGCCATCGGTAAGGCCTGGGGGGCGCTCGGCATGGGCACCTCCAGTCGCACCCTGCGCGATCGCATGGCCGACCGGCAGAACTTCGTCAGCGCCGTCTCCGCGGCCTCGAACGGTCGCTTCGTTCCGGTGCCGGGTGGCGTGCTGATCCGGGACGAGGGTCGGATCATCGGTGCCGTGGGCATCAGCGGCGACGCCTCGGACAAGGACGAGTACTGCGCGATCGAAGGGGTGAAGGCGGCCGGCCTCACCCCCGATCCGGCCGAGCCTAACCCCGACTGGCAGAACGCCCTGCCCTGATCGAGTCCGGCACTCGACAAGGCCGCGAAGCGGACCAGACTCCGCCGCATCGGAGGCGGATCCGGAAGGAGGCCATGCCGGAGGCCATGTCGAAGCCCAGGGCGACGCTCACGCGGCGCGCTTTCATGGCGTCGACGGCAGCCGCGGCGGTCGTCGCGGCACTCCCATCGGGTGCCGCAGTCGCCGCGGACACGCCGCACCTGCGGCGCATCCCGAAGACCGGGGTGGAAATCCCCGCGGTCGGCATGGGCACCTGGATCACCTTCAACGTCGGCGACGACCCGCAGCTGCGCGCAGAGCGGGCGGAGGTGCTGCGCACCTTCTTCGCGCTGGGCGGCAGCGTCGTCGACTCTTCGCCGATGTACGGGTCGTCGGAGGCGGTGGTCGGCCACTGTCTCGCGCGGCTGCCGGACAAGGTGCCCCTGTTCTCCGCGACCAAGGTCTGGACATGGCTCGGCATGTCCGGTCCGGGCCAGATCGAGGAGTCGCGCCGCCTCTGGGGCCTCGACACTTTCGATCTGCTCCAGGTTCACAATCTGCTGAGCTGGGAAGCGCATCTGGAAACCCTGCTCGAGGAGAGGGCAGCAGGCCGGGTGCGGCACATCGGCGTGACCACCTCGCACGGCCGCCGCCACGAAGAGCTGGAGAAGATCATGCGGACCCAGCCGATCGACTGCGTCCAGCTCACCTACAACATCCTCGACCGCGAGGCGGAACGGCGCCTCCTGCCGCTGGCCGCGGATCAGGGGCTGGCGGTCATCGCCAACCGGCCGTTCCGCCAGAAGGACCTGTTCCATCGGTTTGCGGCCCATCCGCTGCCGGCGTGGGCCGCCGAGATCGGCTGCGGGAACTGGGCACAGTTCTTCCTCAAGTTCATCATCGCGCATCCGCGGTGACCTGCGCGATCCCGGCCACGTCGCGGGTCGATCATATGCGCGAGAACATGGGAGCGTTGCAGG
>JAJUGE010000168.1 GCA_029268305.1 Alphaproteobacteria bacterium | reverse complement strand
GCCGGCGACGTGATCTCGGGCTGGATCTACACCGGCATCGTCTTCGTCGCCTCGACCGGCGCGGTGGCGATTGCGGGCGTGGCGGTGGCCGCGGTCTGGGGCCTGCTCGGCTACGCGATCGGCCGCCGCCACGACCGCAGCAGCGCCCCCGCCCCGCTCAGCGCTTCGCCGGCCGCGAGCGCGGTTGGCGGCGGCTGAGGCGCCTCCACCCCATCCACGCGCCGAGCACGCAAAGCAGCGAAATTCCGGCCATCAGCGGTAGCATGATCGCGTCCCACAGAGGGCGTGCGTTGAGGCCCGCGAAGTCGAGCCGGTGCAGGCCGTAATGCCACCAGCGGAAGGCCTTGGCCGGGGCATCGACGAAGCGGATCATCTCGCCCGTGCGTGGATCGAAGTAGAGCCGCGTCTCCTCCGCATCGCCGTAAATCACCCGCCAGGCGGGCAGGATCGCGTCGGTCTTATGGCCGTAGTGGTAGGCGTCGCCCTCCTCGATTACCCCTTCGGACTTAAGCGGCACGCCAGGCATCGCCTGGCGCGCCCGGACGACGAGCTCGGTCACCGACGGTTCGGCGGGAGCGAGATCGGGCAGAGTGGCACGCGTGCGCGTTCCGTCGGCCCCTACGAGGACCGCGAAAGGGGTCCCGTTCTGCAAGGTCAGCTCGGCCGAGACGACGCCTTCTTGCGGGCTGGCAGCAAGCGCGCGGGCGAGCAGGGCGGCGTCGCCTCCGTCGATCTGGCGCCCGGCGAGGTTCTGCACCGCGGACCCCGGCCCGCGGCTTTCCAGCCAGCCCCAAGGCTGCATCGAAGCGAAGCCGCTGAACACCCAGACCAGCGTGGCGATGCCGAAGATCAAGCCGGTCCAGTGATGCCACAGCCCGATGCCGCGATACGGCGACTTGCGGCGGCCTTTCCCGTACATCCGGAAACCGACGTAGAGCCCGGTGACGGTAAGGAACGTGCCGAGCAGTGAGGCATAGACGACGAAGTTGTACCACAGCGGCTGCAGCTCGCGGAACGCGGTGAAATAGAGCCAGTGCGGCACCGCGCCGAGCCAGTTCCAGAACCGTTCGTGCGCGCTGGTGTCCTGGACGATCTCGCCGGTGACTCCGGAGACGTAGAGGACGGTGCCGCGATCGTCCGCGAAGCTGGCCTTGTAGAGCGGCTGGTGGCGGCGCAGGCTGCCGTAGACGGTCCATTGGTCACGGTCGATCGTTTCGACCGTCACCGCCGGTTCGGCGCCGAAGGTCTGGCGCATGTGGGTGGCGGCGATTTCCTCGGCGCGGTTCGTATCGATGGTCTCGAGAGAACCCGTCAGGCTGGCCAGCTCCGGCCCATCCTCTCCGTTCCAGCGCAGCACCGGAGTCCCCGCGAGCATCTCGATCCGCACCCGGTCGATCGTACCCTGCGGCATGACGGCCGCGCCGCAGCATCCGGACAGGTCGAGGGGTTCGAGCCCGGCGACGCGTTCCTCTGCCGTCGTCTCGGGAAAGGCGACATACATCATCGTGATGCCGCTGATCGCCCATATCGCCATCAGCAGCCCCAGACCGATGCCCAGCCAGCGATGCACGAGGAACGCCATGCGCCGCGCCCAGCGCGTCGCCCGGGTGAACCCGGAGAAGCGGGACGCGGCGCGCGGCGCGCGGGAGAGGCCGACGCCGCTAGAGGCTGATGCTGTAGGTGGCATGGAGCGTCATCGGCGTTCCGCGGAAACCGGCAGCATAGGACGCGTCGGTGACGTCCTGGCGCACCCGGGTGACCGCGGTGTCGTAGTCGGCATCGAGCGCATTCTCCAGGCGCAGACCCACTCGGTGGCGGTGGTCGTTGTCGAGATAGGCCCAGGCGGCAAAATCCAGCACCGCATAGTTGCCGTGATTGACCCGGCCCACCGCGGCAACGTTGGCATAGACATCGCCGACCCAGTTCAGCGAAGCACTACCGCCGAAACGGCCGCTTGGCGCGCGGGCGTCGAGGATCACCTTGACCATGTCCTTGGGAATGTTGACGAACTGCTGGTCGGTTCCCACCATCTTCGCTTCGGTGCGGGTATAGTCGAGCGTCACTCCGAACACGTCGCCAAGGCGGGTGTTGATGATTGCTTCGCCGCCCCAGACTTTGACGACGCCCGCCGAGTTGACGAGGAAGCCGTCCGGATAGGCCGGAAGGCTGTAGTCGATCGTGATCAAATCTTCGACCCGGCGGTGAAAGCCGATCAATTCCGCGTTGAACGGGCCGCGCCGGAAACCGAGCCCGGCTTCAACGTTGAAGCTCTCTTCCCCAACGAGGTTGGGGTTGCCGGTCTCGCAGCACGGATCGATCACATAGAGTTCGTAGGCGGTGGGGAGCCGGAACGCCGTGCCGACTTGACCGCGAGCGTAGACGCCCTCGTTGCCGCCAACCCGGCCCGAGACGTTCCATACCGTCTTGGCTTGTCCATCGCTCGGCATGTTGTGACGCAAACCCCCCGCGAGGCTGAGGTTTCCGCGTTCGAACTTCACCTGCGCGAACGGCGCGTGCACTCTCTCGTTAGAGGGCTCGATCAGAAACACGTCGTCGCGGCCGCTGTAGGTCTGGAAGTCGTAGCCAGCGACGAGAGCGATCGCGTCGGTGGCCTGGTACTCACCGAGGATGTTGATGCCCTTGTCTTCGTACCCCCACTCCTCGCCGTCGTAGACGGAGACGACGTTCGACGTGGGAACGCCGTCCACCAGCGCCGGCCTCAGATCGAGGTAGGTGGAGTCCCAATCGTGCCAATAGCCTTTCAGGTAGACGTCGAGCCGGTTGGTCGGCGACCAATCGATCTTGAGCGAGGCAATCTCTTCATTCCGAGCGTTGTAGTTGCGGACGATGTCTTCCGCCTTGGCGAAGTCGAACTTGCCGGCGACATGCTGGTACGAAGCGCTGAGGCGGAAAGCGTCGGACGGTTCGAACGCATATTTGCCGCCCACGGTGGTGACGCTGTAGCCGCGCTTCCGGTCGATCGCGCTAGGTTGATAGTGCTCATCGCGGAACGGCTGGAAGCCTTCGGCCTGATCGTGCGAGGCGAAACCGACGAAGTAGTGATCGCCGAACCCGTCCCGCACATAGCCGTTGAGGTGGTATCCCTCGTTCGTATCGACGCCAACCTCGATGCGGGCATCCTGCTGCGACGTGAAGGAGTTGGTGATCACGTTGACGATGCCGCCGACCGCCTGCGTGCCATAGTACAGGCCCTGCCCGCCTTTGAGCACTTCGATCCGCTCGACCATGTTGGCCGGGATCGTGTCGAGCGGCGAGGTCGAGGCATAGAGACGATTGTTGATCCGCACCCCGTCGACCAGGAACAGGACTTCGCTGGTGCGCGAACCGGTGAGCGAGACCTGGACATAGTCGAATGCGCCGCTCTTCGGCGCAACATAGAGGCCCGGAACCATGTTGCGCAGGGCGCTCGCGGTATCGACGTGTCCTGCACGATCAATGGCTTCCCCCGAGACGATCTCCAACCGCGAACCGAACTGCGCGAGTTCCTGCGGCGTCGATTCCTCCAGTCGGTTGCCCAGCACCACGATTGGATCGTCAGTCGCTTCCGCCGTCGCTTCCTGCGCAGCAACAGGTGCTGCCCCCAGCATCGCCACGCCGGCCACTCCCGCCAGCAAAGCGCACCGTCCAACTTCCTTCATTCGAAGCCCTCGCAACAACGCTCCCGGGAATTCGAGTTAGGGAGCGTCGTTGCGGAACGTCAGTTAATTACGGTAATCGCCCCGTTACAACGGCGTTACATCGGGACGGCTGCAGGCCGGTCCTCGCTCGGAACCGGGATCGAGGCCGGCGAGCGGGAGCCGGTGGCGCTGCCCTCGATCGACAGCTCTCCACGCGCCTTCATCGCGTCCGAAGCGCTGCCGACCATCAGCTCGATCTTGCCGGGCTCGATCTCCCAGCGGCCCCGCATGCCCCACAGGGCGGCATGCTCGGCGCTCAAGGTGAAGCTGACGAGCCGGGTCTCTCCCGGGGCGAGCGCCACGCGGCGGAAGCCGCGCAGCTGCTGGACCGGGCGCGACACCGAGGCGAGCGGATCGCGCATGTAGAGCTG
>JAJUGE010000167.1 GCA_029268305.1 Alphaproteobacteria bacterium | reverse complement strand
GGAGCGTCCTGAGGTGACCGGCTTCCACGCGATCGAGGCCTGGAACGGCTGGTGGGGTCGACTCAACAACATGTCCACCATGGTCTGGGCCGACGCCCTGAACGACGATACGCCCGAGCGGTGGCACGTCGGGATCGGCGGGAGCGATACGCACAAGCACCGGGAGCCCGGTATGGCGGCGAACCCGCTGAGCCAGGCGACGATGGGTTACCCGACACTCTGGATCCAGACCGACGAGGAGCTGACCGAACGCTCGATCCTCGACGCGATCCGCGCCGGGCGGTGCTTTACCAGCGAGTCACCCGCCGGACCACAGCTCTATGTCCGACGCGAGGGCGAGGAGATCGTGGCCCATGTCGTGGGAGCCCGTGGTGATGCCCTGCTCGCCATCGGAGAGCACACGTGCCTCGCGGCGACGACCATCAGCGAGCGGGACATGATCTTCCGCTGGCCCATCGAAGAGCTACGAGCCCCACGCGCGCGCTTCGTGCGCTTCGAGATCCACACCGCGACGAGCGGCATCCGCGCGCTCACCACCCCGAGCTGGTTCTAGCGGGCGATCTGCACTCCGTACGTAGAGCCGGCCCTGGGGGCCGGCTCGCAGCAAACACGACCCCGGCCCCACGGCCCGGCTCTACGGACGTGTCCACACGCAACCTGTCTCCCTACCACTCGTCCTCTTCGTCATCAGGGTCTTGCAGCGTCACAACCCAGTTCGCGCCCCACGGGTTGTCGCCGGGCAACTGGGGACCGCCCCACTGCCCCATCTCCTCCCGATCGCGCTCTGCGAGACGGACCATCACGTCGACGAAAGGTTCGACGGGCTGCTCGGGATCATGGAACCGGAACCGGCCAATCTCCGTGAGCAAGGATGCACCAGGGTCGAAGATCTCTCCGGAGAATGCCAGCCGCACCAGGTCGTCGATGCGCCCATCGTCGTCAGGCAGGCGGTCGATGTGCGAGGCAAGCTCTCGAATGCCCTGTGCCGACTGCCGGCTACGCGCCGCCGCCTCCGGTCCCAGCCCGAGCATGTCCTGGAATTCGCGATCCTCGCGCCATGCCGCGATCGCCTCGATCCGCTCCACGATCGCCTTCTTTGCCCGGTACGACACTGCCTGCCCTTTCCATGTCCCGACTGTCGCGGATCGACACCGCTTGTGCCATTATGGCCCCAGTCCCTGTCGGGTGGAGGATCATCTCGGACATGAACAATCGGATCGCGGCCAGCGAGCGCCTGCCCGCCCTGATGGCGCTTGCCACCGGGATGGGGATCGTCGGCACCTCGATGACCGCCAACAAGTTCATCGTCGGCCATATGCCGATCATGCTGGCCTCCGCGGCGCGCTTTGCGATCGCATCCCTGATCCTGCTCGCGCTCATCCGGATGGTGGAAGGCGGGCTGCCTCGCCTCCCGGGCCGACTCCACCTGGTGATGCTCGCCCAGTCATTCTTCGGCGTGTTCGCGTTCAACATCCTGGTCCTGCTCGGCGTCGACATGACCACGGCGACGATCAGCGGCATCATCACCGCCATGACGCCCGCGATGATCGCGATCATCTCCTTCACGCGGGGCGACCGGCTCCCGGGAATCGCCTGGATCGGCGTCGCGCTCACCATCGCCGGCGTGGCGCTCGTGAATCTGCTGGCGACACCGTCGGAGCAGGCCGCTTCGAGGCCGCTGCTGGGCGCGACGCTGATCTTCCTCGCGGTGATCGGCGAGGCCCTCTACACCATTCTCGGGCGGCAGGTGGCGACGGAGGTCTCGCCCCTCTCGATCGCGACCTACATCTCGTTCTACGGGCTGGCGATGTTCCTGCCATTCGCGCTGTGGGATCTGCGACATCTCGATCCGGGGACGATCCCCCTGAGCGCCTGGCTGGCCGTGGCGTATCTGGCCGTCTTCGTCACCGTCATCGCCTTCGTCGTCTGGTTCGTCGGCCTGCGCAGGATCCCGGCCAGCACCGCCGGCGCGTTTACCGGCATGATCCCGATCACGGCGGTGCTCAGCGCCTGGCTGATCCTCGGCGAACGCACCGGCTGGGCCCATATCGGCGGCATCGCTCTGGTCATGACCGGCATCCTGATGGTCGCCTCAGGCCGAGGGCGGCAAATTCCGGTTCCCGTTTAATGGGCGTCGGCCCCGGAGTGTGAGTCGGTGCCGTTCCGATGACGATGGATCAGGCCGCTTCGACCTGGTCGCCGCGCCGGCGAGACATCACCCATGACGCGAGCGTGCCGAGGACGATGGAAACGACCGCGTAGATCGCGAGCACCCAGACGCCCCGGGTCAGGCCCGCGTCGCCGCGCCCGTCGAAGAAGAGAAGCGAGCGCACCGCGTCCGAGAGGTAGCGAACCGGGAGCACGTCGCCAAGCACCTGGTAGAAGCGCGGCATCATCTCGCTCGGGAAGATGCCGAATGCCGACGGCACGCCCAGGATCGTGGTAACCAGCAGACCGATCAGGATCCCGGGCAGGCTGAACAGCGTGATCAGCAGCAGCGTCAACGCCCCGATCGCGACCATAGCCAGCAGGATGACGCCGAAGAAGGCCCAGGTATTCGACACCGGCGTGCCCATCACCGACACAATGAACCACGTCAACACCGATGCGGAGGCCAGCGCGACGGCAAGGAACAGGATCAGTTTTGTCTTGTACATCTCCCATAGCGTGGACCGTATCGCCTCGCCCCGAAGGCGGGTCAGCCGCGGGCCCATGCTCGTGTGGCCGGTGACGAAGTCCACCCCGACACTGACGACGTCCACCGCGAGGAAGGCGCCGACGGTGGTCACCACCGCGATGTAGAACGATCCCATGCCGTGCCCGGTGTTCTCGCCCGCCGGGATCTCGTCGGTCTCCCGAATCTGGACAGGATCGGCAACCAGCGCCACCATCGTGGGCGGGACCTGCTGCTCCTGTGACTGCAGAGTGCGCAGGATCTGGACGCGGGCTTCGGCGTCGATCTGCTCGGCCGCCGTCTGGACGATCTCCCGGCCCTGGGCACCAGGCAGGCTGCCGCCACCATCGTTGTAGACCAGCTCGATCGTCGCCGCCTGCGGCTCCCCATCGGCCATCTCTGGCCGGACAATGCTGGCAAGATTCCGGGTGAAATCGGCCGGGATTACCAGGCCACCGTAGATCTCGTTCCTGTGCATCGCCTCGATCAGGTCACCTCGCGAGTCGTACACGATCCATTCGATCGCGTCCCCACGCTCCGGATCGTCCGCCGTGATCCCCTCGATCGCATCCGCGCCCCGGTTCTGGGACTGCCCAAGCACCGAGACGCCCTCGTCCTCGTTCACGAGGCCGATCGGGAACTCGTGGATGTGATCCTCCGGACTGAGAAACGCCCCAAGATAGCTCGTGCCCATCGCCAGGGCCATGAGGACCGCGCCAAGCGTAACGAGCCAGGTCACCTTGCTGCGTAAGATATTTTCCACCATCTACTCACCTGTCTTCACGCGTATCGCGAATCATACTGACCACCCGGACAGTATCGCAAGAAGGATGCTAGCACCTCTTGACCGGACGGTCAATAATAGGAACAGAACAGATTCGTGAAGGAAGCGGGATCCACATGGTGCGACGCACACGGCTATCGGAAGAGCAACGGAAAGCGCAGATCATTGAGGCGGCGATGGCGGTCGCGACCCGTGACGGTCTGGAGAACGCAACGGTTCGGGCCGTCGCGGCCAAGGCGGGGGTGAGCCACGGTCTGGTGCTCCATCACTTCGGCTCGATGGAGGGGCTACAGTCCGCCCTGCTCGATTGGCTCCTGGAGCGCGTGCTGATCCCGCAGACTCGAGAGATCGGCGAGATTCCCGTGGGCGAACGCCTGATGACGGTACTCGAACGGCAGCTCGCGTTCTTTGATCGCGAACCGCAGCTGATGGACCTGCTGTTCGGATTCTGGACGCGCACGACCGCCGATGCATCGATTCGGCAGCGGATCGAGGACCGGCTGGAGGCGTTCAGGGTTGCGCTGGAGCCGGTCGCAGCCAGCGTGACTGAATCCGACCCGACACGGTTCCGGAACACGACCAGCACCGCGATCGCACAGGTCATCGGGATGCTCCTGCTGGGCCATGAAATGCAGCGGCAGCTGAACCCGGCTGCATCGGATACCGGGATGCTCCTCACTGCCGTTCGGGCAATCCTCGATCAGGGGACAGATGAAGCCGGCGG
>JAJUGE010000166.1 GCA_029268305.1 Alphaproteobacteria bacterium | reverse complement strand
TGCCGCGGATACAGAAACAAGGAGATCGCGAGAGCGCTGCACCTGGAAGAGAATACGGTCAAGGTGCACGTGCGCTACATCATGCGTCGCCTCGGCGCGACGAGCCGGACTCAAGCCGCCCTGATGGGGCGCTCCGCGTTCGGCGAGCCGTCGGATACCAATCGAGGGCTGGCCTCGAAAGACTGCTGAAGTCCAGTATACGCCTTACTTCGTCACTTCTTTCTCTGCGGACAGAACGAGCTCCGCGAGGCATCGGCCCGAGCCGAGCTCGCAACGCTCGCAGTGCTCACGCACGTCTTCGTGGAAATCGCAAGAAATGTGTCCAAGGAACGGGCAACCTCCGTGAACGGCGGCCAGCTCGACTACTTCTTCGTCCTTCCGAGCCACGACCGCCTCCCTAAACACACCGCGTTGCCCGCACTGGAGGACGAGCCCCGGGGAAAGCTACACAATTATTTCTCGCCTTCAACCCTTCATAAGATGGTGCTGAGGCTTTTATGAGCAGTCGGCGCGAAAGTAGACTGCCCTTCATAGCCAAGCGATTCGAAAATCCTCGATCTGCCGGACATCGCCCACCCGACCCGCAGCATTAAGCGCTCCGAACAGTTGGATCATCACCTCTTCGACGCTGTCGGCGTGAGCCTCTTGCACGATATCACCGACGCCCCGCCCCCGATTATTGCTGATGATCACATCCCGAGAACAAGCTTTCGAGCAATGAAGGCTTCAGCGCGATGTTCCGGAGCCCGGCATTCCACACCCCGCAGTCTGGCAATCGCGTGAAAGGTGTCCGATGTGAACCAGTCTTTCGATCTTTGGGTGCCGAAATGGATCCGTAGCAGCTCCACCTTGCGCTCGAATATCGGGTTCGAAAGCGGCACATAGACGTTCGGCTGACAGAGGTCGCCATCCCATTTGGGGATTTCGTATTCCAGAATCATGTGGTCGCGGAACAGGTTCCATGTGAGCTGGCAGACCTCGCGATGATCCTGATGCGCGTCGCCGCGCTGGTGCGTGAAGATCACGTCGGGCCGCACTTGCCCTCTCACCGCTGCGAGCCAGTCCTTGATCGCCGCACCTTGGTATGGAAACAACCCATCGGCGAACGTGGCGAGCCTCACCCGACTGACCTCGGCGCCGGCGAGGAAATCCGCTGCCGACGCCTCCGCCTCCGCGGCACGCTCGCCCGACGCGCTCAGCACGCACCAGTCGACCTCGAGCCGAGCACCGGCTGCCATCCATTCGAGGAGCGTACCGCCGACGCCGATCTCGATGTCGTCAGAATGAGCACCAATGCAGAGCACCGAGAGCCTTTCCCCGTCGCGGGGGAGGCGCAGCTGCATCATGATCCGGCGATCGACAGCCGCTTGGCCGACTCGACCGCGTGGAGCGGCCGCCAAGGCATTCTGCCCTGTTCGAACATTTCTTCCAGCGACTGACGATCCTTGAGCGTGTCCATGGACCGCCAGAAACCATCGTGCTTGAAGGCCAGAAGCTGATCCGCATCGATCAACCGCTTGAAAGGCTCGAGCACCAGTTCCTCGCCCTCGTTCATGTAGTCGAAGATCTCGGGCCGCATGATGAAGTAGCCACCGTTGATCCACATGTCCGAACGCTCCGAAGAGCGAAACTCACGCACGCGGCCGTCCGACGCGATATCGGCAAGGTGGTAAGTGAGCGGCGGGCGCGTGGCCAGGAAACAGGCAATCTTGCCGCTCTTCCGGAAACGCTCCACCATCTCATCCAAATTGGCGTCTGTAAGGCCGTCGCTGTAGTTGGCGAGAAACATGTCTTCGCCCCTCACCAGGTCTCGGACAGACCACAAACGCTCGCCGATGTTCCGCCAGATTCCGGAGTCGATGAGCGTGACCCGCCAATCCTCGTCAGGCTCGCTCAGCAGTTCCACCTTTCCGCCGGATACGACGCAGTCCGCGAAGGCGTGCGGCCGATAGTTGAGGAAGAATTCCTTGATGACATTCGCCTTGTATCCAAGGCAAAGAATGAAGTCGCGATGGCCGTATCCGCTGTAATACTGCATCACGTGCCAGAGAATAGGTTGGTTGCCGACCGGGATCATCGGCTTTGGCGTGTTCTCTCCATACTCACGGATGCGGGTACCGAGCCCGCCGCAGAAGAGTACAACTTTCATGACGGCAATCCCTCCGGATCGATCAGCGTCACACGCGGGATCGGAACCACGAAGCGGCCTCCCCAGCGGCCGATCCGACGCATGTCCCGGACGATCTCGTCCTTGATGTTCCACGGCAGGATCAGGACGTAGTCCGGGCGGGCTTCGTCGAGGGCATCCACCGGCAGTATCGGAATGTGCATGCCCGGGGTGTAGCGGCCCTGCTTGTAGAGGCTGCGGTCCACCGTGAAGTCGAGGAAGTCGGTCCCGATACCGCAATAGTTCAGCAGCGTGTTGCCCTTGCCGGGCGCGCCGTAGCCGCAGATCCGCTTTCCGCTCTCTTTCGCCTCTATCAGGAAGGAGAGCAGGCCGCGCTTCGTCGCCTTGACCTGCTCGGCGAACGCGCCGTAGCTGGCGAGATTGTCGAAGCCGAGGCGCCGCTCCCGCTCGAGCAAGCGCGTCACCCGGTCGTCGACCCGTCGCGTGGAGCGATCGTGCGCCAGGTACACTCTCAAAGATCCGCCATGGGTGGGGATCTCCTCGACGTCGATCAGCTTCAGCCCGTGGCGCGCCGCGAGACAATCGACTGCGAGCAGAGAGAAATAGGAGAAGTGTTCGTGATAGATCGTGTCGAACTGGTTCTCGGCCATCAACCGCTCGAGATGGGGGAACTCCAGCGTTATCACGCCCTCGGGCGCGAGCAGGCGTGCCATACCGGCGGTGAAGTCGTTGATGTCCGGCACCTGGGCCAGGACGTTGTTGCCGATGATGAGATCTGCCCGCCGCCCCTCCCTCACCATCTGCTCGGCAAGTCGGACGCCGAAGAAGTCGACGATGGTCGGGATCCCCTTGTCGCGGGCGACCTTCGCGACATTGGCGGCGGGCTCGATGCCGAGGACGGGAACGCCGAGCGGCGGGAAGTGCTGCAGGAGATAACCGTCGTTGCTCGCGAGCTCCACCACGAGGCTCTGGGTACCGAGCCCGAGGCGCGCCTGGATCATGTGGCAGTAGGTCCTCGCGTGCTCGACCCAGCTCGTGGAGTAGGATGAGAAGTAAGCGTATTCGGTAAAGATCTCGCCGGGGCTCACATACTCTTTGAGCTGAACGAGAAAGCAGGTTCCGCACACGAGTGCATGCAGCGGGTAGTAGGGCTCCATCTGATCGAGCTGCTCCCGGGTGAGGAAGCTCTCGCACAGTGGTGACATGCCGAGATCGACGAAGGTCTGCGTGAGCGTGTCGCCGCAGATGCGACAGTGAGCGGTCTCGTCTGTCGTGGCGCGGGTATTAAGGTCGACTAGCTGCAAGCCCATCCGCTCCTCGCACTTCGCGGTGAAAACCGATTCATGAACTGGAGCGCAGAGGATATCGGCCCCTCCTGCGGGCGAGAGCTTGGCTTTCGGACGGACGGGGTCGCTAAATGGGACTAGTCGTGCACGAGCCTTAGCCTGGGGAAAGCAGCCCCGACCTCGCTCATCCGGAGGGAGCTTCGTCGATCAGGGGCACGAAACAACTGCTTGCGCCGAATGCTTGCGCCGAAGCCCGACTGCCGGCTGGATGCGCAAGCACCAGCCGGCGATCAATAGTGGTGTGGCATTTAGAGCCGGACGACCTCATCGCTGAAGCGCAGGATCTTGTCTGAGGTAGCCGAACCGTCGTCGTAAAGTTCGATCACTGCCTCCGGCAGGAGCTGGCATTCGGTCGCGCGAATATAGTCCCGTATCGTCGTACCGGTACACTTGGAGTCGACATTCGCCGCGCCTTGCCGATTGATCAGATCATCGATGTTCACGGTCCGAAAATCGATGCTGTACCTGGCAAGGTCAGTCGAGTTCGGCACGGTCTCATGCAACTGCGCCCCGGAGAAAGCGATGATGGCGCCCGGCGGCGGCAAATAGCGCAGTGATTGGTAGCCGATTGGCCCCTGCGGCTTGGGTTGCTCACGCGTGTCACTCTTTACGTGCGCTGCGGCGTTTGCACGGTTTTTCGTGTTCCATTCGTAGTAGTTGTAGATCTCCGAATTGTTGCGCACCGGAGCGCCGAACTGCTCAGGATAGAAGCCCAT
>JAJUGE010000165.1 GCA_029268305.1 Alphaproteobacteria bacterium | reverse complement strand
TGTAAAGCGCCTTCGAGAATCCGCTCTAAAAATGCCGCGGCTCTCGTAGATGGCGTCTCGGCGACGGGAAGGCTCGGAAATGCGGCAGACGACGAACTGGCCAGGCGTGCTTTTCGGGGTCTGGCTCGGCATCTTCGCCGCGTTCCAGCAGTTCAAGGTTCCGGCGACGCTGCCGCTCCTCCTCGATCGCTACGATTACGGCCACACGCTGGCAGGCGGTTTCATGTCCGTCTACGCGCTCGCCGGTCTGATTCTCGCCTTGAAGCTCGGCGGGCTGATGCAGCGATATGGCGGAACCCGGTTCATCGCCGGTGCGCTGCTCCTGTTCGCAACGGGACTGCTCGCCACCCTGGCATGGCCGGAGAGCGGGCTTCTCGTTCTCGCCGGCCGGGCGCTGGAGGGGATCGGCTTCATCATTCTGGCACTGGCATGCTCTGCGCTCGCGAATCTGAACGCGAGCGCGCGGCATCTTCCGGTCGTAGCGGCCCTGGTGGCCGCGTGGATCCCGCTCGGCCAGCTCCTGGCGAACGCGATCGCGCCGGCGTTCGTCGCAGCCGAGGTGTGGGAGCCAGTCTGGTGGATCGGGCTGGGCTTCACCGCCGTCACTGCCCTCTGGACACTGCGCCTCTCGCGGGCTTCCAGCGGTGTCGACCTGAGCCTGGCGGTCGAGCCCGTGGACGGAGGGGAAGGGACGATGGGCGCGACAGTCACCTCGACTCTGGAGCGAAACGGGCTGCGCCTCACCACGATCGCCTTCACGCTCTGGTCGACGCAGATGTTCGCCTTCCTCACCTGGACGCCGCAATTCCTCGTCGACGAATATGCCTTCGCGCCGGCCGCTGCGATCCTCGTCTACAGCCTCCCCGTCTTCCTGATCTTCATCGGGAATCTCGCCGGCGGCGTGGTCCTTCGCAGCGGTGTTCCACTCGCCCGCCTCCTCACGATCGTGCTGCTCGTGCAGAGCACGGTCTGGCTCTACATCCCGTACGCCAGTGCAGGCCCGCTCGGCGCCGCCGCGATGCTGGCGTTCGGCCTCGCCGCCGGTATGACCCCGACTTGCCTCTACGCAGCGCCGGCCACGATCCTCGGCACCTCCCGCGCCGGCAGCGGCGCGTTCGGCCTCCTGCACATGGGGCGCTCGCTCGGTGTGCTCACGGGGCCGCTGCTGATGGCGCAGGCGTTCGTCTGGCTCGGATCATGGTCGGCGACCGCGCCGATCTTCGGCGTGATCGGGCTGCTGACCGCGGCGATCGCCGCCTGGCTCGGGGTCGAGCTGAAGAGGATGGGGCCGCCGCTCAGGGCATGAGCCGGTAGCCGCCGGGCTCGGTCACCAGGATCTCGGCTCTCGAGGGGTTGCGTTCGATCTTCTGTCGCAGCCGATAGACGTGCGTCTCGAGCGTGTGCGTGGTGACCCTGGAATTGTAGCCCCAGACTTCGTGCAGGAGCGTGTCGCGGCCGATCGCCTTGCGCCCGGCCCGGTAGAGATACTTCAGGATCGCGGCTTCCTTCTCGGTCAGGCGCACCTTGCACTGCGTCTCCGGATCCACCAGCAGCTTGGCGCTCGGCTTGAAGCTGTAGGGCCCGATCGTGAACACGGCGTCCTCGCTCTGCTCGTGCTGACGCAGATGCGCCCTCAGCCGCGCCAGCAGCACGCCGATCCGGAAGGGCTTCGTCACGTAATCGTTCGCGCCCGTTTCGGATCCGAGGATCGTCTCCGCATCGCCATCCGCGGTCGCCAGCATGACGATCGGAACGGTGACGCCGTTCCGGCGCAGCACACGACAGGCCTCTCGGCCGTCCATGTCGGGCAGGTCCATGTCGAGCAGGATCGCGTCGAAGCGCTCGGCCTCCGTCGCCGCTATCGCCTCGGTGGCGGTCGCGGCCTCGCGGGTCTCGAATTCCTTGTCCAGGCGAAGCTGCTCGCCGAGCGACGTGCGGAGCGTCACGTCATCGTCGACCAGCAGGATCTTGCGCGTCGCCGTCATTGCCTCTCACCCTTCCAGGCAGCCATCGCCGCGTGGGGAAGCAGGGCGATTTTATCACAGGAGGCGGCGGCTATTCCGCTGTGTCGGCAACCAGTTCGACGACGGCGCGGTGCAACGGGCTCGCCTCGTCGGCGAGCGAGCCCATGATGCTGAAGTGATCGTGCCCCGGCATGTCGATCTCTCGAAGCTTGTCGGAGCGCCAGGCGCGCACGAGCTCCGCTTGTTGGCGATGAAACTCCTCCGTCTCCTCGCCGCCGACCGCGAGCAGGAGCGGCGCCGTTGGTGCCGAAAGATGAACCGGGCTCGCCCGGCGTGCGTCCGACGCGGTCATGGCAAGCGCCTCGTTGAGAAAGCAGAGACGGATCGGCTCGAGATCGTAGAGGCCGCTGATGGAGCAGCCGCCCTTCACCAGGTCACGCGGCAGATCTGCGCCGAGCGCCGCCCAGTCGGTTGCCAGCATCATCGCCGTCAGGTGACCGCCGGCGGAATGGCCGGAGACGAAGAGCCGGGCCGGGTCGGCGCCGAGGCCGGCGGCGTTCCGCCAGAGCCAGATCAGCGCAGCTCTCACGTCGTCGACGATCTCGTGGATCGTCGCATGGGGTGCCAGCCCGTAGTTGAGCACCGCCAGCGTGATGCCCTTCCTGGTGAAGGACGGGGCGAGGAATCCGAAGTCGGATTTGTCCATCGCCTGCCAATAGCCGCCATGGATGAAGGCCAGCAGCGGGCGCGGTCCCGAACTCGCCGTTGCTCGGAAAAGATCCAGGGACTGCTTGTCGCCATCGCCGTACCGGATGTCCGATTGGCAAGGCACCGAGCTTCGTGCGTCGGCGCTCGCGCGTGACCAGCGGGCGAAATGCTCGGGGTGGTCGGGGTGCCGGGCTCGCAGGTTGTATTGGGCGTCCAGCTGATCCTGCGTGTACTCGCCGTAGACCTTCATTCTGCTGCTCCGGATTCAGGGCCGCCCCAGAATGTCGATATGACCTATCGTCGCCGAGAGGATCCCGGTCGACGCCTGGGCCCTGCGTCGGCTCGCCCACGCGGCGGCGAGACGCCGCGCCTGCGGGTCCTGCTCCGCGGCGCTCTCGGAAGCGGTCTCGATCAGGGCATTCAACATCGTGACTTCGTCCGTGCCCAGCCGCCAGGGGCTCGGGATCTGATCGACGGCATAGCCGCCTGCGATCAAGCGCGCCGCGATCCAACTCGGGGCTGCGGGGCCGAGCGCCGGTCCGAACCCTTTGTCTCGCCGCTGATGGTCGTTAAAGAGGGCGCGTATGCGCCCGTCGTCCCGATCTTCGGGCTCCCAGCCGATCGATCCGTCGTAGGTGAGCGTCGCCAGCATCGGCGATCGTGCCGCTTCGGCCCAGCGGACCAGTCGTTGCAGCCAGGCCGGTGAAACCAGATCGAGCAGCGCCGAGACGACGACCGCCTCACCGTCTGCGAGCACCAGCGATTCCAGATCGCGGGCAAGATCCAGCCGACCGAACGCGACCGTGCAGCGCCACGTACCCGCATCCAGCACCATTCCCCCGTCATCCGACTCGAGGGTCCACCCCGATGCCCCGGCATGTTCGGCGATCCGGCGTCTCGCGCGGTGGAGGACGACAGGGTCGCGATCGACCAACCGCCAGACCTGGTCGACGATCGAGAGCCGAGCGAGGCGCGGCGCCAGATACAGAAAGTTCGAGGCGGTGCCGGTCGCGAGGTCGGTGAAGCGGACCGGTCCGTCTCGCCGGCTCAGCGATTCGGCGAACGGTGCCACCAGTCTCTCCGCACGCGACCGCTCGTCGTGTTCGGAGCGCAGTGCCAGCCAGTCCGGGCTGAATTGCGCCGCGCTGAGACCTGTCATCCAGCTCGACCTCCGATTGACCCGATCGCCTCGAGAAACCGCTGCGCCGCCTCCGGCCAGCTGTGTCGGCGGATGGCCCGCGCGGCTCGGCCCATCGCATGTCGTTTCGCCGTATCGTTCATCAGCTGGCGTAAGGCGTCCGCGATGGCACCGATGTCGCCGGGCGGCACGAGGATGCCGGCCCCCTCGGGCACCGTGTGCGGAATTGCGCCGGCGCAGGTTCTCACGACCGGGATTCCGTAGCTCATCGCCTCGGCCAGGGCCATGCCGTAGCCCTCGTGCCGCGACGCGAGCACGAACAGGTCGGCCCTCGAATAGAGCCGGTCAAGCGTCTCCGGCGACACCTCCCCATGAAGCTGGACTCGCGCCGCGAGGCCCGTGCTGGCGAGTGCTGCCCGGAGGCTGGCGAGCGCGG
>JAJUGE010000164.1 GCA_029268305.1 Alphaproteobacteria bacterium | reverse complement strand
GGAGGCGTGCGCGCGAGCCGGGTGGCCGCGGCGCATGGCGCGAAAGTGGCGGTGGCCGAGGAGTACCGTGTCGGCGGCACCTGCGTGATCCGGGGCTGCGTGCCGAAGAAGATGCTCGTTTACGGCGCGCACTTTGCCGAGGACCTGCAAGACGCCAAGGCGTTCGGCTGGACGGTGGAGAACCCGACGTTCGACTGGAAGACCTTGCGCGACAACGTCTTGCGCGATGTCGATCGCCTCAACGGCCTCTACACCCAGACTCTCGAGAACCACAAAGTCGAGATCATCAACCAGCGCGCGATGATCAGCGGGCCGAACGAAGTGACGCTGGCAGACGGCACGACGGTCACCGCTAAGTACATTCTTCTCGCCGTCGGCGCCCGGCCGCATGTCCCGGATTGCCCCGGCAACGAACTCGGCATCACCAGCAACGAGGCGTTCCATCTCGACGAGCTGCCGAAGCGGGTGCTGATTGCGGGCGGCGGCTATATCGCCAACGAGTTCGCCGGCATCTTCAACGATCTCGGCAGCCAGGTCACGATCATGAACCGCTCGGACAAGATCCTGCGCGGCTATGACGAGCAGCTCCGCGATCGCTTGCTGCAGATCTCGCTCGTGAAGGGCATCGAGTTCCGGTTCAACGCCGAGTTCCGCGGCATCGAGAAGCTGGAGAGCGGCGCGCTGAAGGTTTCGATGACCAATCACGACGACATGGAAGTCGATTGCGTGATGTACGCCACAGGCCGCCTGCCCAACAGCGAGAGTCTGGGGCTTGAGAGCGTCGGCGTGGAATTGGGCGAGCGCGGCGCGATCAAGGTCGATCGCTTCAGCAAGACCAATGTCGACAGCATCTATGCGGTCGGCGACGTGACCGACCGGATCCAGCTTACCCCGGTGGCGATCCGCGAAGGTCAGGCTTTCGCCGACAGCGTGTTCGGCAACAAGCCGACCACGGTCGACTACAACTGCGTCCCCAGCGCCGTGTTCAGCCACCCGCCCTTGTGCGGTGTCGGCCTGACCGAGGGCGAGGCCAAGAACACCCTGGGGGTGGTGAAAGTCTACACCTCGGACTTCCGGCCGATGAAGAACGTGCTGGCCGGCCGCAACGAGCGCAGCCTCTTCAAGATGGTCTGCGACGAGACGGACAAGGTCGTCGGCATCCACCTCCTGGGACCCGATGCGCCGGAAATCCTCCAGGCGGCGGCAGTGGCGGTAAAGGCTGGGCTGACCAAGGCCGACTTCGACGCGACCGTGGCGATCCACCCGACCATGGCCGAAGAGCTGGTCTTGATGCGGTAAGGGCAGGGCCCCTCATCCAACTCGATTAAGGCCCTACGGGGCCTAAGTCTCCGTATCCTTCTCCCGGCCGGGGAGAAGAAGCGACGAGGTGCCAAGCTTCTCCCGTGTCGGGAGAAGGATACGCAGGCTTGGCAGCTTGCTGCCTAGCCGGAGTTGGATGAGGGGCCTTTCCTTCGCTATAGCCTTCCCACGCAGCACGGAGAGCGCATGTCCGCGAACATCGAGGAACTCGAGCGCCGCCGCGCCGCGGCTGAGCTGGGCGGAGGCGAGAAGCGGATCGCCGCGCAGCACGCAAAAGGGAAGCTCACGGCGCGCGAACGGCTCGAGGTGCTGCTCGACAAGGGCTCGTTCGAGGAACTCGACGCTCACGTCGAGCACAACTGCACCGACTTCGGGATGGAGACGCAGCGCATCCCCGGCGACGGCGTCGTCGCCGGCAGCGGCACGATCAACGGCCGCCTCGTGTTCGTGTTCAGCCAGGACTTCACCGTGTTCGGCGGCTCGCTCTCCGAACGCCATGCGCAGAAGATCTGCAAGATCATGGACACGGCGATGAAAGTCGGCGCGCCGGTCATCGGGCTCAACGACAGCGGCGGGGCGCGCATCCAGGAAGGCGTCGCCAGTCTCGCCGGCTACGCCGAAGTGTTCCAGCGCAACGTGCTGGCGAGCGGGGTCATTCCGCAGCTTTCACTGATCATGGGGCCCTGTGCCGGCGGGGCGGTCTATTCGCCGGCGATGACCGACTTCATCTTCATGGTGAAAGACAGCTCATACATGTTCGTCACCGGGCCGGACGTCGTGAAAACGGTCACCAACGAAGTCGTGACGCAGGAGGAACTGGGCGGGGCGGTCACTCACAGCACCCGCACCGGCGTCGCCGACGTGGCGTTCGAGAACGACATCGAAGCGCTGATGGCCGCGCGCGACTTCATCACGCTGCTGCCCTCCAGCAACCGCAGCGGCGTGCCGGAGCTTCCCTCGGAGGACCTGTGGGACCGCATCGAGCCCAGCCTCGACACACTGATTCCGGCGAGCGCCAATCAACCTTACGACATGCACGAGCTGATCCGGAAGGTGCTCGACGAAGGCGAGTTCTTCGAGATCGCTCCGAACCACGGCGCCAACATCGTCTGCGGCTTCGGCCGCATCGAAGGCCGCACGGTTGGTGTGGTTGCCAACCAGCCGATGGTGCTGGCCGGCGTGCTCGACATCAATGCCAGCCGCAAGGCCGCGCGGTTCGTCCGGTTCTGCGATGCCTTCGAGATCCCGATCGTTACCTTCGTCGACGTCCCCGGCTTCCTCCCCGGAACCGCGCAGGAGCACAACGGCATCATCAAGCACGGCGCCAAGCTGCTGTTCGCCTATGCCGAGGCGACCGTGCCCAAGATCACCGTGATCACCCGCAAGGCCTACGGCGGCGCCTACGACGTCATGGCCAGCAAGCACTTGCGCGGCGATCTCAACTACGCCTGGCCGACCGCCGAGATCGCGGTGATGGGGGCCAAGGGCGCGGTCGAGATCATCTTCCGCGGCCTCTCGCCCGAGGAGATCGCCGAGAAGACGCGCGAGTACGAGGAACGGTTCGCCAACCCGTTCGTGGCGGCTTCACGCGGGTATATCGACGAGGTCATCTACCCGCATTCGACGCGGAGGCGGATTGCGCTGGGGCTGCGGAAGCTGCGCAACAAGCGGTTGAAGAACCCGCGGAAGAAGCACGATAATCTGCCGCTATGAGACGGTTGGAGTACAAGCGCGGCCTCGTCGGCCTCGTCGGCCTTGGTTTGGTCTTGGTTTTGGCGATGTGCGTTTGGCTTTGGTTTGGCGAGGACTTCAATCAGAGTCGCTACGTTTTGAAGACCGCCGATGGGCTTACTATTCGTGGATGGCTGGCTTTCTTGGCTAGCCTCTTCGTCCTCGCACTCTCAGCTCCGCACATGTTCAATATTCTCACAGGGAAACCCCTCATCGAGATCCACGCTCGGGACTTGCGCATTTGGGCCTTTCCTCACGAGGCCATTCCGCTCGGCGAGATCGAAAAGATCCTCGTTGGGGATCAGGTTACTGAGATACACCGCTACGGTGCGAAGCCTCGGAAAGTTCGTGTGGGAATGTCGAAATATCCTCGCGTGTTTTTCTTCGACGAGGTGAAGTCTCGCCTGCCTTCGTCCTCCGTCGTCGAAGAACGGTAGGATGCAGACTCCAAAAATCTTTACCATCGGCTACGAGCAGGCGACGCAGGCGGCGGTGGTCTCGGCGCTCAGCGAGGCCGGGGTCGAGGTGCTGGCGGACATCCGCTACCTGCCGCTGTCGCGCCGGGCGGGGTTTTCGAAGAGTTCGCTCAAGGCGGCGGTCGAGGAGGCCGGGATCGGCTATCGGCACTTCAAGCACCTGGGCACGCCTGCCGAGGGCCGCGCGGCGGCCAAGCGCGGAGACCATGCGGAGCTGGCGCGGGTCTATGCCGGGCAGCTCGAATTGCCCGAGGCTCTGGCGCAGATGGCGGAGCTGCGGGCGATGGCCGAGGAGAAGCGCGTCGCGCTGCTGTGCTACGAGCGCGATCCTGCGGGCTGCCACCGTTCGCTGCTCGCCGATGCGGTGCTAGGCGATTTCCAACGCGTCGATCTTGAGCCGGCGTTGCTCGACTAGGCGAGCGCCACGTCGGCAGGTTCGGCGCGTCCCATCAGGCGCGGCGCGAGCAGTAGCTTGAAGGCGACGAACACGGCGCCGGCCGTGGCGGCGAAGGCCATGTGGACGAGCCAGAACTGCGTGACCGGCATCGTCTCGAACCAGCCGCCGACCCAGCCGACCAGCGAGTTGCCGGCGAAGAAGGCGAGGTAATAGAGGCCGATCACCGTGGCGTTGATCTGCTTGGGCGCCAGCCGCGCGAACAGCGCCAGGCTGACGGGCAGCATGTGCGCGAACCCGATCGAGTTGAGGACGTGGAACATGACCGGCCAGAACAGGCCGATCTTGCCGCCTGCCGGCGTCGTCGCCGCGGCCAAGTAGAGGCAGCCCATTGCCAGGATCGAGAAGCCCGAGCCGATGATG
>JAJUGE010000163.1 GCA_029268305.1 Alphaproteobacteria bacterium | reverse complement strand
TGCCGCGCCAGTTGAAGGCGGGGGCGGCGAAGACCTGGACCACGGCCTCGGGGGTATCATGCGGGTCCGGGGAGAGCCCGGTAGCCGCGCGGCTCGCCTCCCACCAGTTGGCGGCGAGGGCGCCCGACATTGCAACCCTCGCGCCGCTGACCGCAACCGGCAGCACGTAGAACATTAAAAGAACGAGAGGAACCGCCTTCCAGGGGCTTGCTGTCAGCGTCATCCCTTCACATCGCCTCCGGTTCGCTCCATATTAGCCCCGCGTGCAATACGCCTGAAAATGCCGGATCGCACTCCAACCCCTCAGAGCGAACACGGCTACCTTTCCATCAGGTGCGCGCGGGAAGCCCGGCCCTAGTCGCAGCCGGGCTTCTCTTTTTTTGCGCACTTGCTCCGCTGTGCCGGTCCTGCTCAATTGACCCGAAGATTCGGACCGCAATGGGGAGGAAGCGCAATATGGCAGTGGATAAGCCGCTCGAAGGCAAGGTCGCGCTGGTGACCGGGGCTGCGCGCAACATCGGTCGCTGCATCGCGACGACGCTGGCGGCGGAGGGGGCGGCGATCGTCGTCAACGCCCGGAGCGACCGGGAAGGCGTCGACGAGACGGTTGCCGAGATCGAGAAGGCAGGCGGCCGCGCACTGGCGCACCTGGCGGACGTCACGGACGAGAAGGCTGTGGCCGACATGGTGGACGCCGCGGTGAAAGAGTTCGGCCGCATGGACATCCTGGTCAGCAACGCGGCACTGCGCCGTCAGACGCCGTTCGTCGAGATGAGCTATGCCGAGTGGCGCGAAATCCTG
Source organism: Alphaproteobacteria bacterium (assembly GCA_029268305.1). GTDB lineage: Bacteria > Pseudomonadota > Alphaproteobacteria > JAJUGE01 > JAJUGE01 > JAJUGE01. The sequence goes on along the minus strand of JAJUGE010000163.1, from coordinate 3,562 downwards.
GCGGTGGCCCTCGACGGCGCCTTCGTCACCGCGCGGGCGTGCGTGCCGCACATGGTCCGGGCCGGCGGCGGAGCGATCGTGACCCTGGGCGGCGTCTCGACCCATATCGGCACCAAGAATCGCGTACACGTCTGCGCCGCGAAGGCGGGGCTCGAAGGCTTGACCCGAGGCCTCGCGCAGGAGCTGGCGGAGTACGGCATTACCGTGAACTGCGTCGCACCCGGCTCGATCGACACCGTCCGCGGCGCCGCTGCCGGCGCGCGGCCCGGCAACATGTCCCACGACCACATACCGCTGAAGCGCATGGGCCGTCCGGAGGAGATCGCCGCGATAATCCGCCTACTCTGCCTGCCCGAGGGAAGCTACACGACCGGGCAAACCATTCACGTCAACGGCGGCGTCTACATGCCGTGAGCGGGTCAGGCGCGCTTACCTCGGGGGCTGACGTGGGCGGGCAGAACGTCCGCTCCGGCTCAAAGCCCTCCCGAGACGCGGAGGACGGTGGCGGTGACGTACGACGCCTCGTCGGACAGCAGCCACATCACGGCCTCGGCGATCTCGGTGGGATCGCCGATTCGGCCCATAGGCACGTTTGCAACCACGCGTGACGGCCGGTCGGGTTCCCCCGCCGCGGCGTGGATGTCCGTGAACGTCGTCCCGGGTGCGACGGCGTTGATGCGCATGCTCTTCGCGGCCACTTCCTTGCCGAGCCCGATCGTCAGCGCTTCCACGGCGGCTTTGGTCGCCGCGTAGTGCACATATTCGTGCGGCGCGCCCAGGGTCGATGCGATCGAGGAGATGTTGACCATCCGTCCCGGGACATCGTTCGCTTCCCAGCGGCGGACCGCCTCGCGGGCGAGCATCATCGGCCCGAGCAGATTGGTGTCGATCGTGCGGCGCATCGTTTCGATGCTGGTATCGCGGAAGGGCCCGATCGGTCCCGTAATCCCCGCGTTGTTGACCAGCATCGTGACTGGCCCGAGCTCATCTTCGGCGAACGCGAAGAAACGGGCGGCGAAGCCTTCTTCCGCCACGTCGCCGCGCAGGGATCGAACACGACCGCCCTCGCTGCCCGTCTGGGCGATCAGGCGCTCGGCGGCTGCGTCATCGCTGAGATAGCTGAAGCAGACGTCCCAGCCTCTGGCGGCCGCCAGGCGGACGATCGCGGCCCCTATTCCTCGGCCCCCGCCGGTCACGAGCAGGCAGTGTCGGCTCCCCATGTCCAGTCACCTTCGCCGAACGGGTGGATGCGTCTTCGCGATCGCGGCTCGACCCCTGCTGCGCCATTCACTTGAACGCGGGCATGACCTCCTCGGCGAAGAGCTTCATCGAGCGCAGCACCTTGTCTTCCGGCAGGTCGCCGAACCAGAAGCTGGCATTGAAGTGGTCGATCTTCATCGCCTCGCGCAACTCGTGGAGCTTGGCGATGCAACGCTCGGGCGTGCCCATCACGAAATAGCGGTCGAGCAGGTCGTCGGCGTCGGGCTCGTTCTCGAAGGGCACGGCGATCGCGTGACCCTTCTCGACCCGCTCCAGCCCCTGGCGCAGGCTCAGCGTCACGCGCATGTTCCAGCGCGCCTCCTCGACGATGGCAGCTAGCTCCGACTCGTCGCGGGTCACGTAGACCGGCCGCTGCGTGCTGACGCGCATCTTCGCCTTCACGGCCGGGTCGATATCCATCGCATCGAGGCCCTGGCGGAAGGCGCGCAGCCGCTCCATCGGCACGCCGAACCCGCCTGAGATCAGGTTGAAGCCGCGCCGTGCCGTGGCGACGATCGACTCCTCGCTCTGTCCGACCACCCAGATCGGCGGGTGCGGCTTCTGCACCGGAGTCGGGAAAACCGTGGTTTCGCCGAACTTGTAGTACTTGCCGTCATAGCTGAACGGCTTTCCCTCGAACGCCTTCAGGAGAATGTCGACGCCCTCCTCGAAGCGCGCGCGGCTCTCGCCCAAGGTAAAACCGAGGCGCTCGAACTCGTAGGTCTGATAGCCGCGCCCGAGGCCGACATCGAGCCGGCCCCCGCTCAGAAGGTCCGCGGTCGCGATCTCTTCGGCGACGATCAGGGGATGGTGCAGCGGGAGCACGACCACGGCACTGCCGACACGGATACGCTTCGTCTGGCTCGCGATATGCGTAGCCAGCATCAGCGGACGCGAGAGATATCCGTAGGTCGAGAAATGGTGCTCTGCGCACCAGATGCTTTCGAAACCCAGTTCGTCCGCGGTCTGTGCGAGGCGGACACCGCGGGCGAACACCTCTTCGGATGGCCTGGCTTTTGGGGACTGGAGCAGCAGGAACGTTCCGAAATCCATCGATTTCCTCCATGGGCGAAGCCTTGTCGCAGTCCGCGGCCGCCTCGACGCTTGTCGTTACACACAGGTTAACCGTCCTGCGGTGCGGCGTCAGCCCCTTCGCGGGTGTGCCGGCGCGAGTGGCGCCAGCCCGGCGTTGCGTGCGGGACTGTGTTGCTCTTCGAGACGTGGTTTCGCGCCGCGGTATGCCGTAGCCTCGCACAAATGGCTTCTCCTTCCGCGGAACCCTCCGCCTCCCGACAAACGACGAGACCTCTCGCGGCGGCGGCGCTCATGCTTGCGGCGATGACCGCGTTCGCGTCGATGAGCATCATCCTCCGCCATGTGACGCAGGACGTTCATCCGTTCGAGGTCGCGTTCTTCCGCAGTTTCCTCGGCCTGATCATCCTGCTGCCCTGGATCGTGAAGGCGGGCGGGACGCGGATGCTGCGGACCCGGCGTCTCGGCCTGTTCACCTTGCGGGGCGCCTTCAACGTGACCTCCATGCTCGCTTGGTTCACGGCGGTGACGATGATGCCGCTCGCGGATCTGACGGCGCTCAGCTTCACGGCGCCGCTCTGGGCGACGCTGTTCGCGGCGCTGGTCCTGCATGAGGTCGTGCGCGCCCGGCGCTGGTCCGCCACGGCGATCGGCTTTCTCGGCGCGCTGATCATCCTGCGGCCCGGCTTTTCGGACATGAACATGGGGGCGCTGCTGGTGCTGCTTTCGTCGGCGACGTGGGCGATGACGACGATCGTGATCCGGGTCCTGACCCGGACGGAAGAGTCGTCGACCATCGTCATATGGCAGGCGCTGATGATGGCGATCCTGTCGCTGCCGCCGGCGCTCCTGGTCTGGCAGTGGCCGACGCTCGAGGCGTTCCTATGGCTCTGTCTGCTCTCCGGGATCGCGACGTTCGGGCACATGTGCCACGTTCGGGCCTGCAGCATGCAGGAGGTCGCGGCGCTGCAGCCGCTGGAGTTCGCAAAGCTCCCGGTGGTCGCCTTGCTGGCGTTCCTGATCTATGAAGAGATTCCCTCCATATGGGTCTGGGTGGGCGCCGTGATCATCTTCGCTTCCGGCACGTACATCTCCTATCGAGAGGCGCGGCTGAAGAAGCCGGCAGTGCCGGCGCCGGAATCTGCGACCGAGAATCGTGCGGCGGCCGCCTGAGCTGCTGGCGGCACTGGCGGATGCGCCCGCGCCGCTGAAGGCGGCCCTGCTCGCCCTCGGGGCGACGTTCTTCTTCGCGATGATGACGACGCTGATC
>JAJUGE010000162.1 GCA_029268305.1 Alphaproteobacteria bacterium | reverse complement strand
GATGCCCACCGTGCGCTCGAGATCGTCGATGACGCCTACGCCGCCTATGACGGGGGTGGGCTTTATCGCGCGTCCGTTCGTCTCGTTGTAAAGGGACACGTTGCCGGACACTACCGGGACGTCGAGCGCCAGACAGGCGGCCCGCATCCCTTCGACGCAGCCGACGAACTGCCCCATTGTCTCTGGCCGCTCGGGGTTGCCGAAGTTCATGTTGTCCGTGATCGCCAGCGGCCGCGCACCTACGGCCGTAAGATTCCGCCACGCCTCGGCAACGGCCTGCCTCCCTCCCGTCACAGGATCGGCAGCGCAATATCGCGGGGTGCAGTCGCTGGTCAGCGCCAGACCTCGGTTGGTGCCATGGATTCGGACAACGGCAGCGTCCCCGCCCGGTCCCTGCACCGTGTCGGCCATGACCATGTGGTCGTATTGTTCCCAGATCCAGCGCCGGCTCGAAAGACGCGACCCTCCCATCAGGCGCAGCAGCACCTGAGACGGATCACCCGGCGCCGGGACGTCGGACGGATCCACGACCGGCGGCGGCGGCGTCCGCACCCAAGGCCGATCGTATTCCGGCGACCCTTCCGCCAACGGCCGGATCGGCAGATCAGCGACCGTTGCGCCTCCAGCGCGGAGCACCATCCGGCCGGTGTCGGTCAGCCGCCCGACGACGGCGAAATCGAGCTCCCATTTCTCGAAAATGCGACGCGCAATCTCCTCCCGGCCCGGCCGCAGCACCATGAGCATCCGCTCCTGGCTCTCCGACAGCATGATCTCGTAAGGGGTCATGCCTGTCTCGCGCGTCGGCACCGCGTCGAGGTCGAGCTCGACGCCGGTTCCGCCCTTCGAGGCCATCTCGAACGAGGAACTGGTGAGGCCGGCGGCCCCCATGTCCTGAATGGCGACGATCGCGTCCGTCCCCATCAGCTCGAGGCACGCCTCGATCAGGAGCTTCTCGGTGAACGGATCGCCGACCTGGACTGTGGGGCGCCGCTCCTCCGAAGCATCGTCGAATTCCGCGGAGGCCATCGTGGCCCCATGGATACCGTCGCGCCCGGTCTTCGAGCCCACATAGACGACCGGATTGCCGATACCGGCAGCGGCCGAATAGAAGATCCGGTCGGCAGGCGCGATGCCGACCGTCATCGCATTGACGAGGATGTTTCCGTTGTAAGACGGGTCGAATTCGCATTCGCCGCCGACGGTGGGGACGCCAACGCAGTTGCCGTACCCGGCGATGCCGGCGACGACGCCGGAGACTAAATGCCGCGTCCTCTGGTGATCCGGCGCGCCGAAACGAAGTGCGTTGAGGTTCGCGACCGGCCTCGCGCCCATCGTGAACACGTCCCGAAGGATGCCGCCGACGCCCGTCGCCGCCCCCTGATAGGGCTCGATGAACGATGGGTGGTTATGGCTTTCCATCTTGAAGATGGCGGCAAGTCCGTCGCCGATATCGATCACGCCGGCGTTCTCTCCCGGGCCGCAGATCACCCAGGGGGCGGTGGTCGGCAACGTCTTCAGCCATCGCTTCGACGACTTGTAGGAGCAGTGCTCGCTCCACATCACCGAGAAGATGCCGAGCTCGGTCAGGTTTGGCTCGCGCCCGAGGATGTCCAGGACCCGGCGATACTCCTCCGGGCTGAGGCCGTGCTGTGCCACCACCTCTTCCGAGATCTGGGGCTCGTTCACCCGTTGCGACTTACCTTTCCCGCTCATCCGAGCGCCTCCGCCAGGCCGTCGAAGAAGGGCCTGCCGTCGTTGCCCCCCAGAAGCGGGTCCGCCGCGCGCTCGGGGTGCGGCATCAGGCCGAGAACATTGCGCTCCTCGTTGTAGGTGCCAGCGATATCGTCCGCCGATCCGTTCGGGTTCGCGCTCTCGCCTCGCGCACCGTCGGAGTGACAGTATCGAAACGCGATCCGACCTTCGCCATCGAGGCGCCGAAGCGTCTCGGGGTCGGCGAAGTAATTGCCGTCATGATGGGCCACCGGTATGCGGATGGTCTCGCCGACCCGGTAGCGTCGCGTGAACAGCGGATGCTCCGTCTCGACACGCAGGTGCACGAAGCGACAGACGTAGCGAAGCCCCGCATTCCGCATGAGCGCTCCGGGTAAGAGGCCGCTTTCGGTCAGCACCTGAAAGCCGTTGCAGATCCCGAGCACTGCAGTGCCGCGCTTCGCCTCGTCGACCACTGCGCGCATCACCGGAGAGCGTGCGGCCATCGCCCCGGCGCGAAGATAGTCTCCGTAGGCGAACCCGCCCGGAATCACGATGAGGTCCACATCCGGAAGTTCGGTCTCGGTGTGCCACACCATGTGAGGATCGCGGCCCGAGGATTTCGCGAGGGCGACGCGCACGTCTCGCTCGCAGTTCGATCCCGGGAAAACGACGACAGCGGCCTTCACGCACCTATCCTCGGACCCGCCGCTCGGTCAGCAGCGGCGCGGCCTCCACCATTCTCAACCCTCGAGCTCGACCGAATAGTCCTCGATGACGAGATTCGCCAGGAGTTGCCTGCACATGGCATCGACTTGCTCACGCGCCCGGGTAGGATCGCGCTCCCGCAGGTCGATCTCGATGTACTTGCCCTGCCGAACTTCCTCCACCCCTTCGAACCCGAGGTGATCGAGTGCACTGCCGATCGCCTTTCCCTGCGGATCGAGCACGCCCCGCTTCAGCGTCACGTGGATCTTTGCCTTCATCTGCGTTACGCCGTGAGCTTCGGCTTCTTCGTCTCACGACTGGCGCTCTCGGGCAGGATGCCGAGCCGACGCGCCACTTCCTGATAGGCTTCCTCGACGCCGCCCATGTCGCGCCGGAAACGGTCCTTGTCCATGATCTCGTTGGTCTTGATGTCCCACAGACGGCAACTGTCGGGGCTGATCTCGTCGGCCAGCACGATGCGAACGTCGTCGTCGGTATAGTAGCGGCCGAACTCGACCTTGAAGTCGACGAGCCGGATGCCCGCACCGAGAAAGAGACCGCTCAGATAGTCGTTGATGCGGAGCGCCAGGTTGAACATGTCGTCCAGATCCTGCGGCGACGCCCAACCGAAGGCGGTGATGTGCTCCTCGGTGACCATCGGATCGCCGAGCTTGTCCGACTTGTAATAGTACTCGACGATCGACCGCGGCAGTGCGGTTCCTTCGGCGACGTCGAAGCGTTTGGCGAATGAACCGGCGGCGACGTTGCGGACAACCACTTCGACCGGGATGATCTCGACCTGCCTGACCAATTGCTCGCGCATGTTGAGGCGGCGAACAAAGTGGGTCGGGATTCCCATCTCCTCGAGGCGGACCATGAGGTATTCGGAGATCCGGTTGTTCAGAACCCCCTTGCCCGTGATGATCCCGTGCTTCTGGTTGTTGAATGCGGTCGCGTCGTCCTTGAAATACTGGATCAGTGTGCCCGGCTCCGGCCCCTCGAAAAGAACCTTTGCCTTGCCTTCGTATATTCGTCTGCGTCGAGACATCTTGGTCACCCGGAAAAGGGAACCGGCCGCGCGAGGCACCCGGCTTCGTGCGGGACTTCCCATATAGCAATGGCGCACCGCCAACACAACGTCGCCACCCCGTGCACGCTCACCGCCTGAGGAGAACTTCCCGGTACGGTTCCCGGCGCGGCCACACCTTCGCGAAGCGCCACCGCGGCGCCGTTGCCGCTACCGAAGGCGCAGGCAGCGCGATCAGTGAGGACGAGACGGTCGCGAATCCCCATGAGGTGACCACCTCCATTGCCCCATTCGGATCGCCACCCGCACCCCCGCGCTTCCGACTGGCCAGCAATGCCTCCCAGACACCCCAATCGTCCTGGTCCGGTTCCGGCGGCGGCGCCGCCTCGAACCGCGGCAGGTAGTGGGCTGTTCGATCCGAGTTCTCCGTGTCGTTCATGTCCCACGCGGTGAAGAGCGAAATCCCCTCGTCGACCTCGGTAACGCCCACCGTTCCATCGCCGCCATCGCCCAGCCCTTTCAACCACCAGGCGTCGCGATTGTCGGCTATGATCAGGTTGAACGGGCGATACGCCTTCGCGTCCAGCGCGCCGAGCGCGTTTGCCGCGGAAGCCGCGTCTGTATGGTCGAGCGCCTCGAGCACCAGCTCGCCCCGGCTCCGCTTGCCGGCGGCCGGTCCCAGCGAATGGCGCCGGTTGAGCACGGCGGCGACTACCCCGGCGTCATTAATTCCCAACCAGGAGCCATTCGCTTCCTCGTCGAAGCCGGCGACGACTTCGGGCCGGTCGGGCCAATGCCGGGCGGGCGCCCGCCAGGAGCGATCCACCTGCTCGTCACGGTTGGCGCCGAGAAGCAACGGCCATCGGTGGCCGGGGCGGCGTAACAGCACGACCGTACACATCGCGATCATCTATCCGGAAAGAAACGGTGTTCGGCACACCCGTGGCTCGTTATAACCTGCCCCACACAGGGACGTCACCAGATGGGGGCGCTCAGGCAATATTGCACCGGCCTCAAGGTCGGCACCGGTCGTCGGGAGAAGGGATATGCCGGCATTCGATCAGCGCGAACGCGACTTCGAGAACAAGTACAAGCACGACGAGCAGCTGAGGTTCAAGGTTCAGGCGCGTCGCAACCGGCT
>JAJUGE010000161.1 GCA_029268305.1 Alphaproteobacteria bacterium | reverse complement strand
TGTGCGAGCTGGCGTAGCGGAATATTGATGGTCTGCTTCGTCCAGCGGATCGACTTCATTGCGCCCGCGGCGAGACGGTTGGCGAGGCCGTAGACCTTTTCGTCGAGCTGGTCGGCCGGCACGACGTGGTTGATGAGGCCGATGCGCTCCGCCTCCGTCGCCGACATGAGGTCGCCCGTCAGCAGGTATTCCTTGGCACGGGCGAAGCCGACGAGCTGGGGCCAGATCACCGCACCGCCGTCGCCGGCCACGAGCCCGGCGTTCACGTGCGGGTCGCCGATCTTCACGTGCTCGGCGGCAATGATCACATCGCAGAGAAGCGCCACCGTCGCGCCGAGACCGACCGCGTGGCCGTTCAACCGGGCGATGATCGGCTTGTCGCACTCCAGCATCCGGAAGACGATGCGCTTCGCCTCCGGCATGCCGGCATCCCACAGGTCGGGATCGTCGATCTTCTTCTGCATGTTGACGACGTTCCCGCCGGCGGAGAAGGCGCGGCCGGCGCCGGTCAGGACGACCACGTGCACCTCCGGGTCGTCGTTCACGTCGTCCCAGATCTTCGACATGGTCGTGTGCATGCCTGCGGTGAAAGAGTTGAGTGACTCCGGCGCGTTCAGGGTGATCGTCATCACCTTGTTCTTCTTCTCGACGATGACGTCCTTGTAGATGCTGTAGTCGACCATTTGGGCTTCCTCTTCTTTGAATTCGTGTCGAGCGGCCGTCACTGGACCGTTAGCGAGGATCGTAAGCCGGGTCTGGCCGAGCACGGAAGCGTCTTGACGACGCGGCGGGTGGCACGCGGGTCTGCTTGCATTACAATCGGAATGAGAAGAGCGAAAGAAGCGCTGCCGGTGGGAGGAACGATCGATGGCTCAGTACGACTACATCATCGTAGGCGCGGGCTCCGCGGGATGCGTCCTTGCGAACCGGCTGAGCGAAGACCCTGCGGTGCGGGTGCTGCTGCTCGAGGCGGGTGGCCCCGATAAGGGCTTTCTCATCAATGTGCCGGTCGGGTTCGCCAAGCTGCTGAACCACAAGAAATACAACTGGTGCTTCGAGACCGAGCCGGAGGAGAACTGCAACGGGCGCCGGATCCCGATCCCCCGTGGGAAGACGCTTGGCGGCTCCAGCTCGATCAACGGCATGCTTTATGTGCGAGGCCAGCCGCTCGACTACGACACCTGGGCGCAATTGGGCAATCGTGGCTGGTCGTACGAATCGGTGCTGCCCTATTTCCGAAAGTCCGAGAACTGCGAGATGGGTGGCACCGAAGTGCGGGGCGCCGGCGGCCCGCTGAACGTCGTCGAGATGTACGAGCGGCACGAGTTGATCGATGCCTTCGTCGCCGCGGCGGAAGACCGTGGCTATCGCCGCAATCCCGACTACAACAGCGGCGATCAGGAGGGGTTCGGCTATTATCAGTGCACGCTTAAGGACGGACGGCGCTGGAGCACGGCGCGAGCGTTCCTGGATCCCGTGCGCCAGCGGCCGAATCTGACGGTCGAGACCGAGGCTCATGCGACCGGATTGCTGCTGGAGAACAAGCGCGCCGTCGGCGTTGCCTACCGTCAGCGTGGTGAGATGCGCGAGGCGCGGGCAATGCGGGAAGTGATTCTCTCTGCCGGCGCCGTTCAGTCGCCGCAACTGCTGGAGCTATCGGGCATAGGTCGGCCGGAGGTGCTGAAGGCACACGGCATCGAAGTGGTGCACGAGCTTCCGGGGGTCGGCGAGAATTACCGCGACCACTATGCCACCCGCATGAACTGGCGGGTCAAGCTGCCGATTACGCTGAACGAGATGACCCGCGGGTTCCCCTTCGCGCGCGAGCTGCTCAAATATTTCGTCTCCAGGCGCGGGATTCTCACGTTCACGGGGGGTATCGGCTTCGGATTCGTGAAGACCCGGCCGGAGGTCGCAGGGCCGGACGTGCAGTATCACTTTGCGCACGCGAGCTACGCCTCGGCCGCCGACCGGCGTTTCGACAAGGAGCCGGGTATGACCGTGGCCGTTTGTCAGCTTCGGCCCGAGTCGAAGGGTTCCATCCACATCAAGTCACCCGACCCGGCAGCGGCACCGGCGATCCGTCCGAACTTCCTCGCCGAGGAGATCGACCGTGAGACGCTGATCGCCGGTATGAAGATAGCCCGGCACATCATCGAGAGCCCGGCGATGGACAAGTACCGCGCCTATGAGATGAACCCGGGCGAGCAGGTTCAGACGGATGAGCAATGGCTGGACTTCGCGCGGATGAACGGGCAGACGGTCTACCATCCGATCGGAACGTGCAAGATGGGCTCGGACCCGATGGCGGTCGTGGACGATCAGCTTCGTGTTCACGGCATCGCCGGGCTCCGGGTGGTCGATGCCTCGATCATGCCCACGCTGACGTCCGGGAACACGAATGCCCCGGCGATCATGATCGCCGAGAAGGCCGCCGACCTGATTCGCTCGAAGGAAGCAATGAGATCGGCGGCCTGACTGGTGGTTACTTAACCGCCGAGAAGCTCGTCGGCTGCAGGATCGAGTTTGAGACCGAGGCGACGATCGCTCCGTCGCGTTCGGTTTCGGCACGCTTCTCGATCCATTCCGGGTCGCTCTGGAATGCGTTCCACTTCTTTTCCCGGTCGGCCAGCGAGTCCCAGGCGAGCAGGTAATATAGGTCCTGGTTGGAGTCCCCGATCGCTACGGTCCAGAAGCCGGCCTGCCGGATACCGTGCTTCTCCCACAGCTTCAGGGTGATCGTGTCGAACCGCTTCAGCAGGGCCGGTAGTCTACCGGGCACGCAGTGATAAACCCGCAATTCGTAAAGCATACGCTCCCTCCCGTTGTGTCGTTGAAATCGAGATCACGCCGAAGCATAGAGCGACAGGCGGCTCTCCGTCATGCGGCTCCGCGAACGTCACACAACGTGCGCGGCCGGGGCCGCCCGTTACCGCAGCTTCTCGCCAATCTTCGCCACGCGCTCGACCACGGCCAGCCACTCCTCCAGCCCGCGCTCGCGTGGCTCTACCATCACATGATCGACCCCGGCTTGCCGGTAGTCGGAAAGGGCCGACTCCAGTTCTCCGTCGTCGCGGCCGTCCCAGCCGAAGCGCATGGAAGTCGCGAGATCCGGCCGTTCTGCCCGTAGGCGGGCGACGACAGGCGCCGCTTCCGCGGGCGCCAGGCGGGTACCGTGCCAGCCGTCGCCGACCCGGATCGCACGTTGCAGCGCGGCTTCGGAGATGCCGCCGATCCAGATCGGGATCGACGGGTCCGGGTGAGGGAGCATCCGCATCTCCGAGATCACCGCATCGATATGCTTCGTCTCGAAGGAGACCGGATCGTCCGACCAGAGGCGCCGCATCAACGCGATGCCTTCGTCCATCCGGCGGCCGCGCTCTTGGAAGGGCACGCCGAGCGCCGCGTACTCCTCCTGCAGCCATCCGACGCCCGCGCCGAGGATCAGGCGCCCTCCGGAGAGCCCCTGAAGTGTGGCCAGCTCCTTCGCGAGCGGCACCGGATGGCGCATCGGCAGGACCAGAACGCTCGTACCCAGCCGGATGCGACTCGTGAAAGCAGCGGCCCAGGTGAGGGACATGATCGGCTCGTAGAAGAGTGCCGAGGGCGGGTAGGGGGCGCCTTTCGGGAGGATGATGTGCTCGCTGACCCAGACGTCGGCCAGCCCGAGCTCTTCCGCCTGAACGGCGGCGCGACGTATCGCCTCGGGGCCGGCTTTGCGGCCTACGTGCGGAAGATGGACTCCGATCTGCATGGCATTCCCCTCCTCTGGCTCGCGCGGGATCGCGTCATTGTCTTCTGCCGTAGGCGATCAGCGCGCGGTCGAGACTGATGGCCGTGATGGCATAGACAAGCAGAAACAGCACGAAGCGCGCCCATGTCGATTCGATCTGCAGCCACCCCATGATCAGGAGGGCGATGAACGCGACCACTGCGCCGATCAGCCCTGGCAGAAACTGGAGCAGGCGGCTCATGGCCGGAAGCCGAAGCTGCGAGGACCGAGGAGGGCCGGCATCTGCGGACCAACCCAATCGAGCCAGTCGCACAGCGCAGGCCGCGTCTCGCGCGGATCGATCAGCTCGTGGAGCGAGAACGATTCGGCGCGCGCATTGGGTGAGACGCGAGCGCTCATCATCCGCTCCAGCTCCTCACGCTTCGCGTCGGGATCCTCCGCGGCGGCGATCTCGCGGCCGAAGGCGACCGCGACGCCGCCTTCAACCGGCAGCGCGCCCATCTCCGCGGACGGCCAGGCCAGTATGAAGGCGCCCGGTCCGTAATGAGCCGCGCCCGCGACGCCATAGGACTTGCGGACGATCACCGACGCCCAAGGAACCGAGCAGGTCGCGGCGGCGAGAACCGTCGACGTCCCCTCCCTGATCGTGCCGGCCCTCTCGGCATCAGGTCCGATCATGAACCCGGGCTCATCGACGAAGGCGACGATGGGGATGTGAAAGGTGTCGCAGAAATCGATGAACCGGCGTGCCTTTCGTGCGCCGTCGGCCGTCATCGCCCCTGCGAGGTAGTTGCAGTCATTGGCGAAGATCCCGACAGTCGATCCATTCAACCGGGCGAGCCCCGTAATCTGACCGCGGCCGTAGGCGCGCGCCATCTCGAAGAAGGTGCCG
>JAJUGE010000160.1 GCA_029268305.1 Alphaproteobacteria bacterium | reverse complement strand
GCCCCCGACGCATGAAACAGGTGCCCGTGGTGCAGCGACGCCTGACCCGGCGCCAGCACGATGTCCACCGCCTGGCTCTCGTCGACCTCTACCGCCAGCTCCTGGCCGCGCGAGAGCAGATTGTCGTCGGCGAACGAATCCACATGCGGGACGATGCGTTCCTTGTGGCTGCCGGGGACAAAGCGCATGCAGCCGCTCGCCTTGCTCGCGGGCGACAGCGCCACCCAGGCGGTCACCTCCTGCATGTCGTCGAGGCCCCAGTAGGTGAGGTCCTGATGCCAGCTCACATAGCTCGGCGTGTTGGCCTCCTTGATGAAGAGGCCGCTGCCCCAAACCATCAGATCGGGACCGAGGATCTGCGAGACGGCGTCCACCAGGCGCGGGTGCCGGATCAGCCGATCGAACGAAGGGAGCAGGCGATCGGGATAGCTGCGCAGGATCGAGCGCCGCTCCGGGTCGTCCGCGAGCTCGGCCTCGCCCGCTTCCAGATCGGCGCGAAGAGCATGCGCCTCTTCCGGAGCCAGCACGTCGAGCGGAAAGAAAAAGCCGTCGCGCCGGTATCGCTCCTCGACAACCGTCATGTCCGTCTCCTTCCGACTGCCGCAGGCCGTACACGCATCGGAAGGGTATCCCCCGTTGCATGCACCGAACAGCCACCGCCGGATCTTCCGCGCCCGAAGCGGGAATCAGAGGCTACAAGGGCTCGATGTCGCCTTTGGCCTCCCGCTCGGCCAACGCAGCAGCCAGATTGTGAACCGTCCCGTCGGTGATCGCCTTGCGCAGGCTGCGCATCAGATCCTGGTAGAAGGTGAGGTTGTGCCAGGTCAGCAGCATCACCCCCAGGATCTCGCCGGCCCGGGTCAAGTGATGCAGATATGCGCGGCTGAAGTCGCGGCAGGCGGGGCAGCGGCACTCCGGGTCGAGCGGCCGCGGGTCGTCCGCATGACGGGCATTGCGGAGATTGACCGGCCCGCCCCAGGTCCAGGCCTGCCCGGTACGGCCGGAGCGCGTCGGCAGCACGCAGTCGAACATGTCGATCCCGCGCAGCACCGAGCCGACGATGTCGGAGGGCTTGCCCACGCCCATCAGGTACCGGGGCCGGTCGTCGGGCAGCGCCGGCACGGTCGCATCCAGCGTCGAGAACATCGCCTCCTGCCCCTCGCCGACGGCGAGGCCGCCGACGGCATATCCGTCGAAGCCGATGGCGATCAGCGCCTCCGCCGATTCCCGTCGCAAATCGGGAAAGACACTTCCCTGCACGATGCCGAACAGGCCATAGCCGGGGCGCTCGACGAACGCTTCTCTGCAGCGCGCCGCCCAGCGCATCGACAGGCGCATCGAGCTGGCGGCCTCCTCCTCGGTGCAGGGGAAGCGCGTGCACTCGTCGAACGCCATGGTGATGTCGGCATCCAGGCATCGCTGTATCTCGACCGACCGTTCTGGCGTCAGACGGTGATAGCTGCCATCGACATGGGAACGGAACGTCACCCCGTCCTCGTCCAGCTTCCGGAGGTCGGTCAGCGACATCACCTGGAAGCCGCCGGAATCGGTGAGGATCGGGCCTGCCCAATTCATGAAGCGGTGCAGGCCGCCGAGGCGCTCGATCCGTTCCGCTCCCGGGCGCAGCATCAGGTGATAGGTGTTGCCGAGGACGATCTGCGCGCCGGTCTCCCTCACCGCATCCGGTGTCATCGCCTTCACGGTGGCAGCCGTGCCGACCGGCATGAAGGCCGGCGTGTCGACGGTGCCGTGCGTCGTGTGCAGACGGCCGCGCCGCGCGGCGCCGTCGGTCGCCGCCACCTCGAAGCGGAACGGGCCGCCGCTCATTCCTCGACCCGGTGCAGCAGGCAACAATCCCCGTAGGAATAGAACCGGTATCCCTCCCGGATCGCATGCTCATAGGCCGCGCGCATCCGCTCGAGCCCGGCGAAAGCGCTGACCAGCATGAACAATGTCGAACGCGGCAGGTGGAAGTTTGTCAGCAGCAGGTCCACGATCCGGAACCGATAGCCGGGGGTTATGAAGATGTCTGTCTCTCCCGTGAATGGCTCGAGGATGCCGTCCGCCCGTGCGGCACTCTCCAGCAGCCGGAGGCTGGTGGTGCCCACGGCGACGACTCGCCCGCCCCGCGCCCGTGCTTCGTTGATCGCGGCGGCGGTTTCCGGCGTGACGATCCCGAATTCGGCGTGCATTCGATGGTCGGCGGTGTCTTCAACCTTCACCGGCAGGAACGTGCCCGCGCCGACATGGAGCGTGACGAGCTCCCGGCTCACACCGCACCGGTCCAGGGCCTCCAACAGGTCTGGCGTGAAATGAAGCGCCGCGGTCGGCGCAGCGACCGCACCGGGTCTGGCTGCGAAGATGGTCTGATAATCCTCGCTGTCGCGCGCGTCCGAGCCGGATTCGCGGCGGATATAGGGCGGCAGCGGCATCTCGCCATGACGGTCGAGCTCTCTCAGCAGCTCGGCATCCGACATGTCAAAGTCGAGCTCGACCTCTCCGCCGGCGTGCTTTTCGACGACCTGCGCCTTCAGCTCCGGCGCGAACGCGATCTCGTCACCGGGCCGGAGACGCCGTGCCGGCCGGGCGAAAGCGAGCCAGCGGCCCGGTCCGGAAGCCTTGTGCAGGGTGACTTCGACGCGGCCGGCGCCGCGCGTGCCGCGAAGGCGCGCGGGGATCACTCGCGTGTCGTTGAAGACCAGCACGTCACCCGGCTGCAGGAGTTCGGGCAGATTCCGGACGGAGAGGTCGCGGAAATCATCCCGTACGTCGAGCAGCCGCGCGGCATCGCGCGGCACGGCCGGACGCTGGGCGATCAAGGACGGCGGCAGGTGGAAGTCGAACGCGTCGACTTTCATGACCTCATGCGGGCTGAGCTTCCTGGTAGCGCATATTCTCCGGCGGCTGTTTGTAAGGCGAGGGCGGCTTCGGCGCCAGCCGTTCCGCGAGGCGCTCCAACTCGGCCCGGTCGCGCAGATAGAGCGTTCTGCCCTTTCGACGGATCAGCCCCGCATCCTGAAGCTGCGTAAAGACCCGCGCCACCGTCTCGCGCGTCGTGGCTGCGCGCACCGCCGTCTCCCGCTGCGGCGGGCTCGGATAGATCATCCACGACCCCGGCGTGATCGGATCGGGCTTCGCCGCGTTGAGCAGCTCGACCAGGATGCGCTGCATGGCCCCGAGCGTGGAGAGATCCATGATCCTCTCGTCGCACGCGCGGACGATCGCCGCCAGCCGCCGCATGACGTAGAGGGATATCTCCGGGTGGCGTTGCATCAGCTTGATGAAATGACCCGGCGACATCGCCCCGATCAGACAGGCCGTCTTGGCCTCCACGGTCGCCGAGCGCGGTTCGCCATCGATCGCTGCGAGTTCACCGAAGAAGTGCCCCGCCGACAGATCCGCGTATGCCACCGCCCGCCCCGAGAGCGAGAAGTTGACGACCTCGACGGTTCCTTCGACCACGAAATAGACGTCGCGGTCGTCGCTCGCCCGCTCGACGATGCGCTCGCCTTTGGCATACCGTCGCCAGCGGCAATTCTGCTCGGCAAGCGCGAGTTCCTCCGGCGGAAGGCAGGAAAGCATTTCGATGATTGCAAGTCGTCCCATACCGGTGCCCCTTCCGGATTACGATTTGCGCCTTTTTAAGAACAAGATACCAGAGCGGACTGTGGGTTTCTCCACATACTTCCCGCGTTACTACCTTTGGCGCCGGCACCGCTCTCACTCCGACTGCTCGGCTCGCCGGTCCGGTCGCCTGTTTCTTCCGACCGGCGCCGGACGGTATGGAGTCTCCGCCCTGCTCGTGGGAGATTCGGGGCACGGCATCAACGGCATCGGCACCGCGGACGGAGAGAAGACACGATGAATCTCGCTGCCCTGATGGCCCGCGCGGGCCGCTCGCGACCGGACAATGCTGCGATCGCGGTCGGGCCGCGGACGCGGTCGACCTATCGCCAACTCGCCCGCCGCGTCTCCGGCCTCGCCGGCTGGCTGCGCGAGGAGGCGGGCCTGCAGCCGGGCGAGCGCGTGGCGATCACGATGACGAACTCCGCGGAGTTCCTCGAGGTCATGTACGGGGCTTGGCACGCGGGACTGGTCGCCGTCCCGATCAACGCCAAGCTCCACCCGACCGAATTCGCCTACATCTTCGAGAACTCCGGGGCCCGTCTCTGCTTCGCCACTCCCGATCTCGCTGAGTCGGTTGCGCAGGCGGCAAACGACTCGAGCGCGATGCAACGGGTGATCGTGACCGGCTCCAGCGAATATGCAGCCGCCGACGGCGACGGCATCGGGCTGACCGACCGGCTACCGGAGGACCCCGCCTGGATCTTCTATACCAGCGGCACCACAGGCCGTCCGAAGGGCGCAGTGCTGAGCCACCGTTGCCTGCTCGCGACCGCCCTCACCTATTTCGCCGACGTCGATCCGATCGCCGAGACCGACTGCATCCTCCACGCCGCCCCGATGTCGCATGGCTCCGGCGTCTACAACATTCCGCACGTCGCCAAGGCCGCGAAGCAGGTGGTGCCGGAAGGCGGACATTTCGATCCCGCGGAGATTTTCGACCTGCTGCCGCACCATCCCGGCACCGCCTTCTTCGCCGCGCCGACCATGGTGAAGCGGCTGGTCGAGCATCCCTCCGT
>JAJUGE010000159.1 GCA_029268305.1 Alphaproteobacteria bacterium | reverse complement strand
CGCCCTCTTGTATTTCGCGCAGGCCTCGCGGTTGACGGCGACGAGGAAGGCCTTGTAGCCCAACGGCAGGACGCTTTCCTTGAAGTGCTCCGCGACGAAGGCGGCCACCTTCTCGATGCGGTCGTCCGCCGTCAGGAAGGTGCGCAGTCCCACCGCGCGGTCCAGCACCTTGTTGAGCTCCTCGACATCGGTGACGCCTTCGCTGTCAGCCAGGGCAAAGAACTCCTTGTCGAGTCGATCCGCGGACACCGTCATCGTGGAGGGTGCCATCACGTGCTTGATGGGCAGGGTGGTCTCGTCGGCGATGCTTTCTGCGATCGAGTACTTGTCGAGGTAGCCCAGTTCGTCCTGGGCGCCGAAAATCTTGAACGTCCCCTCGCCCTGGGAGGTCCGGGCGATTGGCGTGCCGGTGAAGCCGATGATGGTGGCCTTCGGCACGGCGGCCATCAGGTAGGTGCCCAGATCCTTGGCCACCGAACGGTGTGCTTCGTCGATGAAGACGTAGACGTTGTCCCGAGTGCAGCTGTCTTTTCGAATCGCCTCGAACTTGTGGATCATCGAGATGATCAGCCCCCGGAAGTCGGCATCCAGCAGGGCCTGCAGTTCGGCCTTGTTGTTGGCCCGCCGGACTGCGATGTCCTGCTGTTGCATCTCGCCGAGCAGGCGCTCGACCCAGCCCTTGAGTTGGCCTTCCAGCTCCGTCCGGTCCACCACCAGGATGACCGTCGCGTTGGAGAACCGGGTCTTGTCTTCAAGGATTTGCCGCGCGGCCGTCAGCAGCGTGAAGGTCTTGCCCGAGCCTTGTGTGTGCCAGATCAGCCCGCGGGTCTTGCCGGTGTCCAGGCAGCGGCCGAGGATGGCGTCGATGGCGCGCCGCTGGTGCTGGCGCAGGACCGATTTGCGCGTCTCGCCGTCTTGCACGTAGAACAGGATCCAGTGCTCCAACGTGCGCAGGAAATCGGTGCGCTCGAAGAACGACTGCACGGCGAAGCGGTAGCTCTCCTCCGGTATCTGCTTCCAGCGCGCCATGTCGCGCCGGTTCACGTTCCAGGTCACGCCGTACCAGTAATCGAGCAGGTGGGTCACGTTGAAGAGCTGCGGCGCGGCCAGCAGCTCCGGCGTCTCCAACTCGTAGCGCCGCAGTTGCTTGATCCCCCGCTCGATGGCGTCGCCGTCCTTGGGGTTCTTGTGCTCGACGATGCACACCGGCACGCCGTTGATCACGAACATCACGTCCGCGCGGTTGCCCTTGCGCGCCGGCGGCTTGATCTTCCACTCCCAGGTGACATGGAAGGCGTTCGTCTCGACGTGCTCGAAGTCGATGAGCTGGACGCGGCGATGACGTTTCTCGGTCTCGTCGTACCACTGCCGCTCGCCGCGCAGCCACGCCAGCAACTCGCGGTTGCCGTCGATGGTAGCCGGCAGGGCATCCAGTGTCTCGACGATGGAGCGCGCCGCATCTTTTGAGACCCACGGGTTGAATTCGAGGATCTTCCGCTCCAAGACGCCGCGGAACAGGTTGGAGGATTCGTCGCCGCGCCGCGTCAATGCTTCGAAGGGCGTGAGCGGCTCCCAGCCGATCTCCTCGGCGTGCTTGACCATGGGGAACTGTACGCTGCCAGCCTCGCTGATCTTGAGGGTACTCATGCCACGGCCTCCTCGGCTTCGGACTCGACACGGTCCAGCGCCGACAGGTCCAGTTCATCGACCCGGATCTCGCCCGTCATCAGCTTGTGCAGCAGAGCCTTGAACAGTTCTTCCAGTACCGCCCGCTTCTTGCGGTGCAAATCGATCTTGCGGTCGATGGCATCGAGGATGGCGACGATCTCGCGTTGTTCCGCCATTTCCGGCAAGGGAAGCGGCAGGCTACGCAAGAATGAGCAGGTCAGCGCACCTTTCGTGCTGCCGCCCCCGGCGGCCACCTGCCGCAGATAGTCGTACTGTGTTTCGAGGTACCCACGGATGAATCCGGGGTCGGCCTTGGATGTGTCGGTTTGGAGGTAGGCCACGTGCTGATTGATCGTCGCCTCGATTCTCAGAACGGCACAATGCCCCAGCGTTTTGCCCTGACCGGTAATCGCTATGAGTACGGCACCGGGCTTTACGATGGGGAGATGGCATTCGTCTAGTGCAGTCTTCGTGACGAACTGGTCAGCCGCTTCGATGTCCCGATCGTAGACTTTAGCGCTTGTCAGCCACGGGAAAGTGCCGCCCTCCCAGTAATCATGGACCGATTTCTTCGGCGTCGAACCGTTGCCGATTCTTCCCAGCGAGCCGAGAGGTACGACATTCCAACTCTCCGGCACCGGCCCGATCTCTGTCTCCTTCTGCGGCTCGCCCCGCAGGCCGCGCGTGAACAGTTCGCGCATGGCAACGAGCTTGAGCTTCTGAGCTGCTTCAATCGTATCCTCACAGACACGCAGGAGGTCTTGAGTACGCCACAGCAAGCCCGCGATGGTTCGCTGCTCCTCGAACGAGAATCGTGGACGTTCAAACTGAGCAATGTGAGCCCAAGACGTACGTGGGTGGTGGGCCCCAGTGACCCCCGTAAGTGCATGCTCGACAAAGTCGGGATCATGCACGAGGCACGCAAGGAATCTGGGATCGACTCCGGGCTTGGCTCGCAGGACCAGCAGCTCAGTCGTGCAGACCCCATCCGTATCCGCCAAGATGGCCTTGTCGAGATATGGTCGCAGCTTTCCGTAAAGGATGTCGTTCCGGCGAAACGCGTACTTGTGGCTCTGGACATCGGCCGCGATACCGCCTCCCGAGCGGCGTAGCCGTCCAGGAGTGACATGTTCCAGACCGACGTAAAGTGCCTCAGGCACGTCTGCCGGATGGACCTGCTCAGATATCAGGTCGCATAGCTCGGCTAGAGTCGCGCTTCCAGTTTCCGTGCCGTTCATGCCAGCTTGCCCAGTTGCGCAAGGGCACCAGCCAGATCGCCCTCGAGTTTTTTCTCGGCATCCAGTAAAGCTTCGAATCGGCGTAGTAGCGCGCCGAGATCCGCCGATTCAGCACCAGAGGAGCCGTTTACCCACCGACTCGGACTCAAGTTGTAGTCCGCCTCCCGCGCCTGCTCGGTGGTGATCACCGCCACCTCGCCCTCGACCGGCTCGCCCTTGAGGTACATCGCCGCCAGCGGCCGGATGTCCTCCTCTGGCAGGTAGTTCTTGGGCCGGCCCTTCTTGAAGCGGCGGCTGGCGTTGAGCAGGACGATCTTGCCCTTGCGCGCGGCGGGCTTGCGCTTGGAGAGCACGACGATGACGCCGGCGGCGGTGGTGTTGTAGAAGAGGTTCTCCGGCAGCAGGATCACGCCGTCGATCAGGTCGCGGTCGACGAACCACTTGCGGATGTTGCGTTCCTTGTCTTCGTTCTTCGAGCCGGAGCCGCGCGTGACGGCACCTGTGTCGAGCACCACGGCGGCGCGGCCGTCGTCGTCCATGCACGCCAGGGTATGCTGCAGCCAAGCCCAGTCGCCCCTGCCGGTAGTGATGCCGCCGGCCGTGCGGAAGCGGTCGAACGGATCGTTGGCGAAGATGTCCGTGGCAAACGGCTGGTTCCACATGGGATTGGCGACGACGATGTCGTGCTGCTTGATGGTCCCGTCCGCGTTGCGGAATTTGGGATTGATCATCGTGTCGCCACGCGCCAGCTCCACCTCCATGTCGTGGATGATCGCGTTCATCTGCGCCACGGCGTAGCTCTCGGCCTGGAGTTCCTGACCGGAGAGCTTGAGCGGCACCTTGCTGGTCGGGTCCAGCTCACGGGCGACGAGCTGGAGCTTGATCAGCAGGCCTGCCGAGCCGCAGGCATAGTCGTGACAGGCCTCACCCGGCCTCGGCCGCATGATATGGGCCATCAGGAAGCCGACCTCGGTCGGCGTGAAGAACTCGCCCGCGCTTTGGCCCGAGCCTTCGGCGAACTTGCGCAGCAGGTACTCGTAGGCCCGTCCGAGGAAATCCGGCTGCACGTCCGCCAGCCCCAGCCGATAGCGCGGATCGGAGAAGGTCTCCACCACGCCGCGCAGCTTGGCCGGGTTGATGTCGCGCTCGCCGTTGCGCTCGGCGGCGAAATCCACCACGTCGATGACGCCCGAGAGCGAGGGGTTCTGCTTGACCACCGCGCGCACGGCCTTGGTCAGGTGCTCGCCGATGTCCTTCGGCGCGGTGCTGCGCTTCTTGTCGTCGAGCGGCCAGTCGTATTGCTCGCGCCCGCTGATCACCGCCCAACGGGCTTCGGGGGGCAGATAAAACCGCAGCAGCGAGTGGTCGGACTCGGCGATCTCGAGTGCCGTGGCGCGATCGCCGTACTCTTCGGCGAGGCGCTCGATCTCGTCATCGAACACGTCCGACAGGCGCTTGAGGAACAGCAGCGGCAGCAGGTAGTCCTTGAACTTCGCCGCGTCCTTCTCGCCCCGGATCGAGCAGGCCGCATCCCAGAGCATCTGCTCCATGGGCTTGGTGGTAGGCGTCGCGGCGGCGGTTCGCCGACTGCGACGACGCGAGACCTGGACGGCTGCTTCCGGGGCATCCTCGGCAGCCTCCTCCACCCCGGCCTCGCGGGCGAGCGCCAGAATGGCCTCCTGCGCCGCGCGTTGCGGCTTGCTGCCACCGCCTTCCCAGCGGTTGACCGTGGCGAACGAGACCCCGAGCCGCTCGGCGAGCTGCTCCTGGGTGAGATCAAGCTT
>JAJUGE010000158.1 GCA_029268305.1 Alphaproteobacteria bacterium | reverse complement strand
CGTTGATCTGGAAGCGTTCGGTTATCATAAGCGGCCGGCTGTCGAACAACGCGTGCATGAACGGCGCATAGGTAAAGAGCAGCTGCAGGATCACTATCGCGGCGATCGACAGCAGGACCGGCGGTGTCCCGAGCGCGCCCTGCCAAGTAAAGGACCGGATGTGCAGGTAGCGGACGTTGAACAGATAGAAGATTTCCCCGACGATCAACATGTTGACGACCATGGTGCGCGCCACCTCAAGGCCACGCCCCTGGTCCAGCGCATAGAAAAAGACGCCTAGCGCCGCGACCGTCAGCAGCATCGCGACAACGCCGACGCGCCACAGCAGGAAAGGCGAGAGTAGCGGCGCGTTCCGCCGCCGAGGCCTTCGACTCATGACACCCGGCTCAGTCGGCTCGAAAGCGAGGGCGAGGCCTAGCGTACCTGACAGGACGAGGTTTACCCATAGTATCTGAGTGGCGGACATCGGCAGCGCGAAGCCAACGAAAATCGCCATCACCACAGCCAGCGTCTCACCGCAATTGGTGGGGATCGTCCAGGAGACGACCTTGCGGATATTGTCGTAGACCGTCCGGCCTTCGCGCACCGCGCTGACGATCGAGGCGAAATTGTCGTCGAGCAGCACCATCTCGGCAGCCTCCTTGGAGGCCTCGGTGCCCTTGATGCCCATGGCGACGCCGACGTCGGCCTGCTTAAGCGAGGGCGCGTCGTTGACTCCGTCACCCGTCATGGCGACGGTGAGGCCGTTCGCCTGAAGCGCGCGCACGATGCGCAGCTTGTGCTCGGGGCTGGTGCGGGCGAACACCGCTGTGCGATCGACCTGCTCCTCCAGCGCCCGGTCCGGCATCGTTTCAAGTTCTGCGCCGGTGATGACCTTCGGATCGTCGGCCAGCTTCAGCTGGCGAGCGATGGCTAGCGCGGTCGCGGCATGGTCACCGGTGATCATCTTGACGTCGATGCCCGCTGAGCGTGCTTCAGCGATCGCAGCCGCCGCTTCCGCCCTTGGCGGGTCAATGAAGCCGATCAGGCCGAGGAACTCGACCCCTTCGGCGAGGGCTTCGAAGGACAGCGAGCTTGTTCCCGGCGGCAGCCGCTTTATGCCGAAGCCGAGCACCCGCTCGCCTGCCTCTCCCGCCTCGGCAATTGTCCTTTCCCAGAAGGAGCGGTCGAACGGCGCCGCCGCCCTGTCGAACAGCGTCTCCGGCGCGCCCTTGACGAATACGATCGGTTCGCCTTGCGGACTTGAATGCAGCGTCGCCATGAACCGATGCGCCGCATCGAACGGGATCTCATCGACCCGGGGCCATCCGTTGCGGAGTTGGTCCGGCTTCAGACCTGCCTTCATCGCGAGGACGAGCAGCGCGCCCTCCATCGGGTCGCCCTCGACGCGCCACTGCTCCTCCGCCTTGACGAGCGCGGAATCGTTGCACAATTGGCCGCAGAGCAGGAGGTCCGCCGCAGCCGCCGAGGGTTCGGCCTCGACGCCCGGCGCACCGTCGATCCGCCCTTCGGGCTCATAGCCGGATCCGGTGGCGATCCAGCTGCCTTGCGCGGTGACGATCCTTCGCGCGGTCATCTCATTGCGGGTCAGCGTTCCGGTTTTGTCCGTGCAGATGACCGAGGTCGCCCCCAGTGTTTCCACCGCCGGCAGCTTGCGGATGACGGCATTTCGCAGGGCCATCCGGCGCACGCCGATCGCCAGGGTGATGGTGATGACGGCGGGAAGGCCTTCCGGCACGATGCCGACCGCCAGTGCCACGACGGCGATCAGCGCTTCGACCCAATCGTAATCGCGCACCAGCACGGCGAAGGCGAACAAGGCGACGGCGCTGGCGAGCACCAGCCAGGTGAAGCGCCGCGCGAAGCGGTCGATCTGTTGGAGCAGCGGCGTCGCAAGAACGGTGACCCCGCTGAGCATGCTGCTGATCCGCCCGATCTGCGTGCTCGCGCCGGTTTCGACAACGATCCCGCTCGCCTGTCCGGCGGCGACGATCGTGCCGGAAAAGGCCATGTTCGAGCGGTCGCCCAGCAATGCATCGGCGCCAAGCACGCTTTCGTGCTTCTCGGCGGCGACCGATTCCCCCGTCAGCAAGGCTTCATCGATGAGTAGCCGGCGCGACCGCAGCAGCCTGAGGTCGGCGGGCACGCGATCCCCCGCGTCGATCAGCACGATATCGCCGGGCACGATCTCCGCGACCGGCACGGTGGTGCGCTTGCCGTCCCGCAGCACGCTCGCCTGCGGTGAGATCAGGCTGCTGAGCGACTCCAGCGCCTCCTCCGCCCGGCCCTCCTGGATGAAGCCGATGACGGCATTCACGATGACCACCGCAAGGATGACCACGGCGTCAACCACATGGTCGAGCAGGGCCGCCGCCGCCGCCCCGGCGAGCAGAACGAAGATCAGCGTATTGTTGAATTGCGCGAGGAAACGACGCAGCGCGCTGCGTCGTCCGGCTTTGGGAAGCGCGTTAGGGCCGTAGCGGAGCAGCGCGGCGGCGGCCTGGGTGCTCGAAAGGCCGCCCGGGGAGGTATCGAGCGCTTGCAGAATATCCTCGATGGGGAGGGAATGCCAGACGCGATCGCTGCCTGCGCCCTGAGGTGCGCCGTCTTCGGCACTTTCGATTTCACGCCCTTGCTGAGATCCCATCGAAAGAACGCCTACACGGCGACTAGAGGAGCGTCAAAATGGCGAACGGGCCGCGCGACACCCGCGAAGACGCTAGCGCGCCGTCCAGCCACCATCGACGGCGATCGCCTGCCCAGTCGTGAATGCGGCGCCTTCGCTGCACAGCCAGAGCACGGCGCTGGCAATCTCCTCCGCTCGCCCGAGGCGACCGATGGGCTCGCTGGCTTCCATCGATTGATGACCTTCGTCGCTGTCTCCCATGAAACGCTCCAGCATCGGCGTCACGATCGCGCCGGGGCAGACCGCATTCACGCGAATGCCCCGCCTGGCATAGTCGAGCGCCGCCGTCTTGGTGAGACCCACGACGCCGTGCTTGGAGGCAACATAAGCGGGCATCGCCGCGATCCCCCTCAATCCCGCGACAGAGGAGCAGTTGACGATCGAGCCGCCGCCCTGGCGCAGCATCTGCCGTATCTCGTGGACCATGCACTGCCAGACGCCGGTGAGGTTTACCGCCAGCAGGCGGTCCCAATTCTCCGGGGTGCATTCGGCGGTTTCGCTGGGCTGGCCTTCGATCCCGGCATTGTTGAACGCTGCATCAAGCCGGCCGAAGCGCTCCACCGTTCGCTCCACCATGGCCTTCACCTGATCGGCGTCGGCGACGTCGCAGCGAACGAACATGGCCTGCGCGCCGTTCGCCTCAATTTCCTGCGCGACCTGGGCGCCGAGTTCTTCATTCACATCGGCCACCGCGACCGACCAGCCGGCTTCAGAAAAGGCGATGGCTGTCGCCTTGCCAATCCCGGACGAGCCGCCGGTCACGAGAGCTACTTTTTCGGCGCGAACTTCATTCATCGGAAAATCACTCCTTCTCACTCACGTGTATGCGCCGCTCGCCTTCTCAACGGAGAGAGCTCGCCAGCTCTTCATGAAACCGCGGATGGGCGATCCCGATCAGCGCTTCGGCCCGCTCGCGCAACGACTTGCCCTTCAGATCGACCCAGCCCCGCTCGGTGACGACGATCTGCGTGTCGTTGCGAGGCGTCGTGACCGGCCCGTGGAGTTTCGGCACGATCCGGGAGATGGTCCCGCCTTTGGCGGTCGAGTGGCAAGCGATGATCGACTTGCCGCCCTTGGATGCCTGCGCGCCACGCACGAAATCGAGCTGCCCGCCCGAGCCGCTATACTGGCGACCGAGCAGATGCTCGGAGTTGCAGGCGCCGCTTAGGTCCACCTGAAGCGTGGCGTTCACCGACACGACATTGTCGTTCTTCGAAATGTGGCGCGGATCATTGACGATCTCGACCGGGGCGCTGTACATTGACGGATTGTCGTCGAGCAGGTCGTAGAAGGTGCGGTTGCCCATGGCGAAGGTGAAGACGCTGCGGCCGCGATAGGTCGTCTTGCGCCGGTTGGTCACCGCCCCGCATTCGATCAAGCCTGCAAGTCCCGGCGTCAGCAGCTCGGTGTGGATGCCAAGATCCTTCCTGTCCGTCAGCAGCCCGCAAACGGCCGTCGGCAGCGTTCCGATGCCCATTTGGAGACAAGCGTGATCGTCGATCATGCCGGCGATGGTGGCGGCGATCTTGAGGTCGTCCTCGTCCGGCGCGCAGGGCTCCAGCTCGTGGAGCGACGCCTCGTGCTCAACGACCGCATCCACTTCCGAGATGTGGAGCAGCGATTCTCCGAACACGCGCGGCATGTTGGGATTTACCTCGACGATCAGCCGCTTAGCGGCCCGTGCGGCGGTCGTCGCATAGTCGTTGTTGGTGCCGAAGGTAAACCAGCCGTGCCGGTCCATCGGCGAGACGGTGATGATGAAGGCGTCGAGCGCCACGCGTTCGGCCAGCATTCGCGATGAGTCGCTGAACGCCACGGGCACGAATTCGATAACCTGGCGCCCGTCGGCCTCACCGCGCTTGATCAGCGCGCGCTCGACCGAGCTCAGAAACATGCAGTGCGGCCGCACCCGGTCGAGCAGGTCGTAACGCAGAACCGTCTTGGCAGCATGCTCGAGCGAATGGAAATACCACAGCTTCAGTTCTTCGATCTCGTTCGCACCGGCACGGGCGGCAAGCGCGGTGAGCAGCGCAGGCGGAGCTCCCACCGCCATCCCCATTGCGACGTTGGCGCGCGAAGGGATCACGGCGGCGGCAGCCTCGGCGGTAACG
>JAJUGE010000157.1 GCA_029268305.1 Alphaproteobacteria bacterium | reverse complement strand
CGTCTACGGCAAGATGACGCCGTCCAAGGACAACGTGATCCTGATCGCGGTCAACCTCGACCCCGACCATGCTCAGGAAGCGGCGTTCGAAGTGCCGCTCTGGGAGCTCGGTCTTCCGGACAACGGCCGGGTGCAGGTGGAGGACCTGCTCCGCGGCCATCGCTTCGTATGGGACGGCAAGGTGCAGCAGGTCTGGCTCGATCCTCGAACGAACCCATGCGCGATCTGGCGCATCGTTCCGCCGGGGCTCTGATCCGCACCGGCAGCGAGAAAAAGACGAAGGGAGCATCCGGATGATCGATCGGAGCGATCCGCTCTGGTTCAAGGACGCGGTAATCTACCAGCTTCACATCAAGGCATTCTTCGACGCGAACAACGACGGCATCGGCGACTTCGCCGGGCTCATCGAGAAGCTGGATTACGTCAAGAGCCTCGGCGTCACCGCGATCTGGGTACTGCCCTTCTACCCGTCACCGTTGCGCGACGACGGCTACGACATCTCTGACTATCGCGACGTCAATGCCTCCTATGGTCGGCTCGGGGACTTCAGGCGCTTCGTCAAGGCAGCGCACGACCGCGGGCTGCGGGTGATCACCGAGCTGGTGGTGAACCATACCTCCGATCAGCACCGCTGGTTTCAGCGCGCGCGACACGCGAAGCCGGGATCGAAATGGCGCGACTACTACGTCTGGAGCGACACTGACGAAAAGTACGAAGGCACGCGCATCATTTTTCTCGATACCGAGACCTCGAACTGGACGTGGGATCCGGTGGCGAAAGCCTATTACTGGCACCGCTTCTACTCGCATCAGCCTGACCTGAACTACGACAACCCGCGCGTTCTCCAGGAGATCATGGCCGTGCTGCGGTTCTGGCTCGACATGGGCGTCGACGGAATGCGGCTGGACGCCGTGCCCTATCTGGTGGAGCGCGAAGGAACGAACAACGAGAACCTGCCCGAGACCCATGCGATCCTTAAGAAGATCCGGGCAGAGATGGACGCGCATTACCCCGATCGGATGCTACTGGCGGAAGCGAACCAGTGGCCCGAGGACACGCAGGAATATTTCGGGGACGGCGACGAATGCCACATGGCATTCCACTTCCCGCTGATGCCGCGGATGTATATGGCGATCGCGCAGGAGGACCGGCATCCGATCACCGACATCATGCGCCAGACGCCGGACATCCCGGATCAGTGCCAGTGGGCCATCTTCCTCCGCAACCATGACGAGCTGACGCTCGAGATGGTCAGCGACCGCGAGCGCGATTACCTCTGGAACTTCTACGCCGCCGACCGGCGCATGCGGATCAACCTCGGCATCCGCCGGCGGCTCGCACCGCTCCTCGGCAACGACCGGCGGAAGATCGAGCTGATGAACAGCCTTCTGCTCTCGATGCCCGGCACGCCGATCCTCTATTACGGCGACGAGATCGGCATGGGCGACAACATCTATCTCGGAGACCGCGACGGGGTGCGCACGCCCATGCAGTGGTCGCCGGACCGCAATGGCGGTTTCTCCAGAGCAGACCCGGCGAGATTGTACCTGCCCGCCATCATGGACCCGATCTACGGGTTCGAAGCGGTCAACGTCGAGGCGCAGCAGCGCAGCGCGTCGTCGCTCCTGAACTGGATGCAGCGCATGATCAACGTGCGCCAACTCCACAAGTCGTTCGGGCGGGGCACGCTCAACTTCCTCTATCCCGGCAATCGCAAGGTGCTGGCCTATCTGCGGGAGCACGACGGCGAGACGATCCTCTGCGTCGTCAACCTGTCGCGCTCCGCCGAGGCGGTCGAGCTCGACCTGTCGCGATACCGCGGCCGGGTGCCGGTCGAGCTGCTCGGCCGCAGCCGTTTTCCGCCGATCGGCGATCTGCCCTATCTGCTGACGCTCGCCAGCTACGGCTTCTACTGGTTCATCCTCGAGGAAGAAGCGCTGGTTCCGCGCTGGCACGAGGAGCTGCCGGAGCCGCTGCCGGAGTTCGTCACCCTCGTCGTGCGGCGGAGCATTTCCGACATCGTCTCCGGGCGGGAACGTCAGGTGCTGGAAAGCGATGTCCTGCCCTACTTCATGCCGAAACAGCGGTGGTTCGCAGCCAAGGACACGACGATCGCGGCAACGCGGATCGTCCACGCGGCGACGCTGAACTCCAGCCATGGCGAATACGTCCTCATCGAAGTCGAGGTGGAGCTCCACG
This sequence comes from Alphaproteobacteria bacterium, assembly GCA_029268305.1. Lineage (GTDB taxonomy): Bacteria > Pseudomonadota > Alphaproteobacteria > JAJUGE01 > JAJUGE01 > JAJUGE01. The sequence continues at coordinate 2,701 of JAJUGE010000157.1, read as the reverse complement.
ACGGGCAACGCCAGCGATACCTGATGCCGCTTGCGGTCGAGTGGGACGAGTCGGCGGTGGCGACGACCTCTCCGCTCTTGCCGCTCACCATCGCCAAGGCACGCCGGGTGCGATCGATCGGACCCGTCTACGACGCGATGGCAGACGAGAGCTTTCCTCTGGCCGTCGCCGAGGCGATGCGTGCCGGCACCGTGCTCGAAGGCCCGTCTGCCGAAATCCGTTTCACCGGGACGGATGCACTCCACTCGGTCGAGCTTCCGGCCGACATCACGACGCGGCGGCTCGGCGTCGAACAGAGCAATTCGTCGGCGGTCATCGGTGATGTTGCCGTGTTCAAGGTGTACCGGAGGCTGGTGCCCGGGACCCACCCCGAGATCGAGATCAGCCGGTTCCTGACCACGGTGGCCGGCTTCCGCAACACCCCGCCGTTTTTCGGCGCCGTGGAGCGGGTCGAGGCCGACGGGACGACGACGGCGCTCGCCATTCTCCAGGGCTTCGTTCTCAATCAGGGGGACGGCTGGGCTTACACGCTGAACTACCTCGACCGATGGTTCGACGAGCAGCGCCTGCACGCCGACGCGGAGCAGGAGGAGCGGGACCACGGCATGTACATGGCTCAGGTGGCGACGCTAGGGCGACGCACCGGCGAGATGCACCGCGCCCTGGCTATCGACACGGACGATCCGGACTTTCGACCGGAGCCGATCTCGAAATCGGACATGCAGCGGTGGCAGTCGCGCATCCGGCGTCAGGCGCGATCGGCATTCGAAGTCGTCGAGCATCGTTTGGACGCCCTACCCGACAATACACGTCCTCTCGCCGAAAGCTTCCTGTCCCGCCGAGAGGAGATCGACAACCACATCCGGAGCCTCACGGAAACCCCGATCGCTGCCGCGAAGACGCGTCTGCACGGCGACTACCATCTGGGCCAGGTGCTCGTGGTGAAGGACGACTTCTACATCCTCGACTTCGAGGGCGAGCCGGCGCGGCCTCTCGAGGAGCGGCGCGAGAAGACATCCCCGTTGAAGGACGTCGCCGGGATGCTGCGCTCGTTCGACTACGCGGCCTGGGCGTCGGTAGCCCGCCTGGCGGAGCATGCACCTGAGACGACCGAAGCCGCCGGCCCCTGGGCCGAGGCCTGGCGCCGCGAAGCTGCCGAAACCTTCCTCGCCGGCTACGAAGAGACCGCCGCCGGGGGGCCCGGCTGGCCCGAGGATCGGGACGAAGTGAAACGCGCGATCGAGCTCTTCGTCATCGAGAAGGCCTGTTACGAAATCTGCTACGAGGCCGCGAACCGGCCCTCGTGGCTCGGCATCCCGATCAGAGGCGTGCTCGCGGTTCTCGATCGTCTCGAAGAGACAGGAGACGGCGACAATGACGGCAGATAGGACGAAGCTTTCGGCCGGGACCGGCGGACCGGATCCGTTGGCGGGCCACGCCGCGGCACTGGCGCGAGCGGAGCACGGCGATCCGTTTGCCGTACTGGGGCCGCATCCCGACGGACAGCGTACCTCCATTAGGGCATACCAGCCGGGCGCGAGAAGTGTGAGCGTCGTCGACCCTGTATCCGGCGAGGTGCTCGCCCGGCTCGATCGGAGGCCCGGTTCCGATCTGTTCGAAGGGACCGTCCCTCGCGAGTGGCCTTTCTCCTACCGGCTTCGCGTCGAGGGTGACCACGATGCAGCAGAGATCGAAGATCCCTACCGGTTCCCGCCGATCCTCGGCGAGGTCGACGTCTACCTGCTGGCCGAAGGCCGCCATCTTCGCCTCTACGAGAAGCTGGGGGCGCATCCTTCGACGCACGAAGGCGTCGAAGGTACGAGCTTCGCGGTTTGGGCGCCGAGCGCCCGCTCCGTCAGCGTCGTGGGCAGCTTCAACGGTTGGGACGGACGGCGCCACCCGATGCGCAAGCGTATCGAATGCGGCGTCTGGGAGCTGTTCCTGCCCGGCGTCGGTGCCGGCGAACCCTACAAATTCGAGATCAAAGGGCCGCAGGGGGAGCTGCTGCCGCTCAAGGCTGACCCCGTCGCGCTTCGTTCAGAACGACCGCCGGCCACCGCTTCGATCACCCACGGCCTGCCGCGGCGGGAATGGCAGGATGCAGGCTGGCTGAGGCGGCGCGCGGGCACGAGCGGGCGCGACGCGCCGATCTCGGTTTATGAATGCCATCTAGGCTCGTGGATGCGGGGCGACGGCAACCGGTATCTGACCTACGACGAGTTGGCCGAACGACTGGTGCCGTATGTGAAGGAGATGGGCTTCACCCACCTCGAGCTGCTCCCCGTCTCCGAGTTCCCGTTCGACGGCTCCTGGGGCTATCAGCCGATCGGGCTGTTCGCCCCCACCAGCCGCTTCGGAACTCCCGAACAGTTCGCGGCGTTCGTCGACCGCTGCCACCGGGAGGGAATCGGCGTCATCATCGACTGGGTGCCCGGCCACTTCCCGACTGACGCCCACGGGCTGGCCCGTTTCGACGGAACGCACCTCTATGAGCACGCCGATCCGCGCCAGGGGTTTCACCGGGACTGGAACACGCTGATCTACAATTACGGCCGCACCGAGGTCACCAACTTCCTGATCGCCAACGGCCTTTTCTGGCTGGACCAGTACCATGTCGACGCACTCCGCGTGGATGCGGTCGCATCGATGCTGTACCTCGACTACAGCCGCGAGCCGGGCGATTGGGTTCCGAACCGGTTCG
>JAJUGE010000156.1 GCA_029268305.1 Alphaproteobacteria bacterium | reverse complement strand
CCCCGCCACCGGGTACCGACGCGCCACCCGACGGCACACATCCCGAGACACAGGATCGAGAAGAACAACGTCTTGGCGAGGGCATCTTGCGGGACGAACCGGCTGTTCGCCAAGCCAGGGACCTGAGGCAGGACGAATGTCAAGAAGATGATCGCTGCCAGGAACGGGTACTGGAGGAAGCGTCCACGCTCGGCCAGGCCGTACACGATCATGCTCAATGTCAGGATCGCCAGGACGAACAGGAGGGCCCAACTCATCTACGCACCTCACCCTCGAGCTTGCCGATCTCGAGCGTGGATAATGGTCGAGGTTTTGGTCCCGACATGCCACCTTCGCCGCTCTTCACGCCACGAACCTTTCATTGAGACGCCGTAACAAGTTCTTCAGGGGCGGCGGCATACTCGATCGCAAGCTTCGCCGGAGGCCACGCGGCAGCTCCCACCGATCGAGCTCGAGGGGAGCTGGTAGTGGGGGTGGCGCTGCTCGGACCGTTTGGAGCAGGTGTGCGTAACGGCTGGCCATCACGTCACGGCGGAAATCTCGCCTCACCTTTTCGCGTGCGGCCGCCGCTATCGCACGCAATCGTCGACGATCGCCGTGAAGAGATCGGATCTGCGCTGCGGCCGCGGCAGGATTGTCGATCGGAAATAAGAGCCCATTACGCCCATCCTCGACGATCCAGTCGGTGACCCCCTTGATTCGGGAGACTACGGGCACGCACCCGGCGGCCATTGCTTCGACGAGCGTGAGACCGAAGCCTTCGAAACGGGAGGGCATGATCATCACATCGTGTCGGGCCAAGAGCTCGGCGCTGGCCCGGTACGGCACCGACCCCAAAAAGCTGATCCGGTCGCCCAATTCGCGGCTGCGCTCTACAAGCTTCCCGAGATCGGGTCCCTCACCAGCCACCGTGAGAGTTATTTCGGGCGGAAGGCGCTTCATGATATCCACCAGGGACAGTACGCCCTTCGAGGTGTCCTCGATCCGGCCGAGGAACAGAACTCGCAAATCCCGGTCCGTATCCGATCCCTCGCGCGCGCTGACCTCCGGCAGGTCGACGGCATGGGGAATGAGCGTGACCCGCTCGGCGGCGAAGCCGTGCCGGCGCAGCAGGTCGTCTCTTACCCGCGGAGAGATCGCGACCGTCGCGTGAACATGGTCTCGAACGGCGCGCGCAGCGGCATAGGTGCCCGGAGTGATGTTGTGTACGATCATGATGCGCAGGATGTGAGGCGGCAGATAACGCACCAAGTTTGTCTGCACCGCATCGGCCAGCACGTTCACGAACACCGCCCCGAAGCCGCCTTCCGTCAACGCCGCAAACAGTTGGCGCGCCAGGCTGGGTTCGGAATCTCCGGGTCTCCCTACGAGCAGGCCGGTCGACCGCTCGCCGTTCCAGCGTGCTTCGGCCAGTGATCGATGCGCTCCATCGCCGACCCCGATCCATTGCACGTCGATGCCCAGCGGCCGCATTCCCTCGCGCAACTGGCGAAAAACCTGAAATGTCCCGCCGACGTGAGGAAACACGAAAAACGCCGCTCTCATTACGACACCATCGTCATTCGATCCGGCGAGCATCGCTCGCATGGCGGGCGGGTAACGGGTCACCGCTGCATTTGCCCCGAACGACGTGGCCCCCCGCACTCGAGACTTTAGGCGGCGCCTCCGGAGTGCGGACATTCGGGCATCGTATCGGGATTCGTCACACCTTCGGGCGACCACCCCGCCGGGTAAGCTAGGTGTCCGGCCGGAAAGCTGCCGGTACTCGGCCGAAAGGGGTAGGCGGTGCCTTCGAGGATCAGGAGTCGTCGAATTCCGCCCATGGTGCGCGTGCGGCGGCATCGCATCCAGGCGGCTCCATGATGGCCACGATCGGAGAGCCCGCGCGCATGAGACCGAAGCTCGCCGCAGCGGCGCGCAGGCGAGTTTGCAGATAGGCGGTAGGTGACGGCCTGTCCTTCAATACACCTCGCTCGACGTAGGAGACCCGGTAGCCTTGTGCGGTCGACGAGTCCAGCACGGCGAGCAACTCGCCGTTCGGCGCCATCAACGTCGCCTCCGATGCGGCGTCGCAACCGGGCGCCAGAACGATCAGCACGCGCCGGCCGGATACCAGTTCATCCTCGGCGAGCACTTCCCAGCCGATACTTTCGAGAAAGGTCGCGAGCCGAGCTTCGGCTGCCGTCTCCGCGGCCACCTCGGGCAGCCCATAATAGGCAACCTTACCGCCGATGCTGAAGATCGCCAGCAGCAGGGCTGCGGTCGCCCAGAGGCTGCGGCGTATTCCGAACCGTCCAGAGGGCGATCGCTCCGGAGAGGGCGAGTAGGATAAGATTGAACGCATCCGCGCCGACGGCTCCATGCACGAGTTCATAGCTTTGAGGGTCGCCTGCCATCAGTGCGACCCGTACTGAATTGAGCGAGACGACGCCGACCGCCACGGCAACGATGGCGAATACATCGAAGCTGATCCAGTGCGGCCGCATGCCTTTCGCGATAACGAGCCAGCAGAGAATTCCATAGGCAATGTTGGTGAGAGAGTCGCATCCGACGATGAGCGCAAGTGAAGTGCCGTCTGGAAGCTCGATCAGATTGCCGGAACGAACGATTTCGCCAGTCACGAAGTGGGACAGGAGACCCGCGACCAGCGCGGCATCCCAGGACAACATCACGTTTCCGAGCGACTGCAGAGCGATGCGCGCCCAGAACTCGCTCGCCGCCAGGGCCAAGAAGATCGCAGCTGCTATGCGATCGCCGTCGGTCGCGCGAGAGCGGGTGATCTCGAACAGGGCCAGAACCGTGAGGGCCGCCCAACTGCCGGCGCGATGCGGCACGAGAAGAAGAGCGGCGACCAGCAGGGCGATCACCACATCGCCCCGGCTGGCCGCTCTCCCGGCAGATCGCAATACCAACATGATCCCGCATGCCACGGCCGCGACCGACACGACACTGATCCCGAAGGTCGACATCAGCGCCGCCCAGAAGGGCTGCGCCCGAATCGCTTCCACGATATCCGCGGCGAAGCCGTTCAGGACGGCTATCGAGTAAAGGGCGGCGACGCCTGAGGCCCTCCAGGCGTTCGCCTCGATCGGGCCGGCTGATCCTTTCGATCGAGGCGTATTGGGCCTGGCGTCCGCGAAACCCGTCATGGAATGGACTTACAGGCGACCTGACCAGCCGTGATCAGGCCTGTGAGCGCCGCCGACGCCAGGCGCGGAACCCTGCGAAAGCGGCTCCTGCCATTGCGAACGCCGGCAAACCCACGCCGAGAAGCGGGGCGGGTGCTTCTCTAGGGTTCCTTTTGTTTGGCTTCTTCGCCACGACCGGGAGACGCTTCACGACGGTTGTGACGACCTTCTTCAGTCCGGGCGGATCCGCTGCAAGTGCTGTGCTTCCCGAACCAACCGGTCCGAGGAGGGGAACGGCCGCTAAACTCAAGACGATCAATATGCGCTTGGTTTTGAACATTGCCTTCAACTCCTCCCAGAATCACTTCACTACCTACATCGCCGGCCAAGCTCCCCCAAAGAGCTGCAGGACCTTGATAGTGCCGGAAGCAACGACCCCGTTCAGGGCAGGAAGAAGGTGCAAGCCGGGAGACTGATAGGTTAATGCTAAGGGTGAATTCCGGCCGGCTCCGCGCGGGCCGGCATCCTGCGCCGTGCGGCCGCGGACTCGCGGTTCCAGTCGCTTCGAAGCAAAGGGACTTGCAGAGATATTTCGGTGGGCGAGAATTCCGACTGCCGTGGAGTAGCGAATCATGAAGAACGGATGGGGCCTCGTCGTCGCGCTCGCCTGCGCGCAACTCGTATCCTGGGGCTCCGTCTATTATTCCTTTTCGCTGTTCGTTCTACCGATGGAAGCCGAACTCGGCTGGGACCGCACTTGGATCAACGGCGCTCTCTCACTCGGCCTCTTCGTGTCTGGCATCGGCGCTTACCCGGTGGGTCGCTGGATCGATCGGCGGGGCGGCCGAACCGTCATGACGGCGGGCTCGGTCCTGGCGACGGTTCTGCTCTACGCCTGGTCCCAGATCTCCAGCCTTCCGCTCTTCTATCTGGTTTGGCTGGGTCTCGGTCTCGCGCTCGCGGCCACGCTCTATGAGCCGGTGTTCGCCGTTGTCACCCGCACGTTCCCGAAGAGCTACCGGACCCGAATCACGGCACTGACGCTGATCGGCGGCTTCGCCAGCACCTTGTTCATTCCCCTCACTCAACTCTTCATCGAGTGGCTGGGCTGGCGCGATGCGCTCGTGGCGCTGGCGGCCTGCAATCTCATTCTGTGTGTGCCGGTGCACGCTTTTCTGCTTCGTCACGAAGGTGGCGGAGCCGAGCGCGCTGCGGCCCTGGCCGAGCCGACAGTCGACGAAAGCGGTGCCGTGCGACGGGCGTTCCGTCATCCGGTTTTCTGGGGGCTCGCGATCTCGTTCACGGCGTACTACACGACCATGTCGGCACTGGTCTTCCACATCGTGCCCCTCCTTGTGGAACGTGGTCTCTCGATGGGGCAGATCCTCGCCGCCGTGGCTGTCATTGGTCCGGCGCAGGTTGCTGGCCGGACAGTTCTGATGGCGTTTCGCGGTGGCGTCTCCGCCGCCGTGTCCGGGCGGTGTGCGACGGGGTTGTTCGTTGTCTCGATCTTGCCGCTGATCCTGTTCCCCGAGTCGGCGGCGGGGGCCTTCGCTTTCGCATTTCTCTACGGCTCGGCGAACGGCGTGGTCACTATCGTGCGCGGCACGGCGGTTCCGGATCTGATGTGGCGCGAAGGGTACGGTGCCATCAACGGTGCCTTGTCGCTGCCGGCCAACGCCGCCAAGGCGGTGGCGCCGTTCGGCGCGGCCTTCATCTGGACGCTCGGTGGCGGATACGGCCCGGTGTTGTGGACACTCCTCGGCGGCGCGATCCTGGCGGCTGCCGGATTCTGGTTCGCGT
>JAJUGE010000155.1 GCA_029268305.1 Alphaproteobacteria bacterium | reverse complement strand
TATCGGGTTCAAGCTGACAGGCCAGCTGAAGGAAGGCACGACGGCGACCGACCTCGTGCTTCGCGTCGTCGAGATGCTTCGCAAGAAGGGTGTCGTCGGCAAGTTCGTCGAGTTCTACGGCACCGGGCTCGACAATCTGACGATCTCCGATCGCGCGACCATTGCGAACATGGCGCCAGAGTACGGCGCTACCTGCGGATTCTTCCCGATCGACTCCGAGACTCTGAACTATCTCCGCTTTACCGGACGCGACGACGATCGAGTCGCACTGGTCGAGGCCTACGCGAAGGCGCAGGGCATGTGGCGCGAGGCTTCGACGCCGGAGCCGGTGTTCACCGACACGCTCGAGCTGGACATCGGCACGGTCGAGCCCTCGCTCGCCGGTCCGAAGCGGCCGCAGGACCGGGTGTCGCTCGGCAACGTGCCGGCGAGCATCGAGGCGACCCTGGCCGAAGAAGGCGACGCCGGCAAGTCGGTCCAGGTCGAGGGCGCCGACTACACGCTGGACGCCGGTGACGTGGTGATCGCGGCGATAACCAGCTGCACCAATACTTCGAATCCCGGGGTGATGTTGGCAGCCGGCCTGTTGGCCCGGAACGCGGTGGCCAAGGGGCTGCAAGTGAAGCCGTGGGTTAAGACCTCGCTCGCGCCGGGCAGCCAGGTGGTCTCCGACTATTTCGAGGCCGCAGGGCTGCAGGACGATCTCGATGCGCTCGGCTTCCACCTGGTGGGGTACGGCTGCACGACGTGCATCGGCAACTCCGGGCCGCTCGAAGACCCGATCGCCGACGCGATCGACCGTGAGAACCTGACCGTGGGCGCCGTGCTGTCGGGCAACCGCAACTTCGAAGGGCGGGTGCATCCGCAGGTGCGGGCCAACTACCTGGCCTCGCCGCCACTGGTCGTCGCCTATGCCCTGGCCGGCTCGTTGAAAGTGAACCTCCTCAAGGAGCCGCTGGGCAACGACAGGGACGGAAATCCGGTTTACCTGAAGGACATCTGGCCGTCCAACCAGGAGATCAACGACACGATTCGGAAGAGCGTAACGCCGGAGATGTTCCGGAGTCGCTACGGCAACGTCTTCGAAGGGCCGGAGGAATGGCGGGAGCTCCGCACCGGCGGCAGCGAGACCTACCGTTGGTCCGCCGGCAGCACGTACGTCAAGCGTCCGCCTTACTTCGAGGATATGCAGCCGGAGCCGGGGGAGGTGACCGACGTGTTCGGGGCGCGCAACCTCGCGCTGCTCGGCGACAGCATCACCACGGATCACATCTCGCCGGCGGGCAGCATCAAGCGCGATAGCCCGGCGGGCGAGTACCTGATCGAACATCAGGTGCGGCCGGCGGAGTTCAATTCCTACGGCTCGCGTCGGGGAAACCACGAGGTGATGATGCGGGGCACCTTCGCCAACATCCGCATCCGCAACGAGCTGGCTCCCGGCACCGAGGGCGGGGTGACCAAACACATCCCGAGCGGCCAGATCATGCCGATCTACGATGCGGCCATGAAGTATCAGGCGGAAGGCACACCGCTGATCGTCATCGCCGGCAAGGAGTACGGCACCGGCTCCTCGCGCGACTGGGCGGCGAAAGGGACCCGCCTTCTCGGCGTCAGGGCCGTCATTGCCGAGAGCTTCGAGCGTATCCACCGATCGAACCTGGTCGGAATGGGCGTGCTGCCGCTCGAGTTCAAGGACGGCATGGGCCGTAAGGATCTCAATCTCGACGGGACCGAGACGTTCGATCTGGTCGGAATCGCGCAGGGCATCAAGCCGCGGATGGACGTGACTTGTCGGCTCCACCGCGCCAACGGCTCCACCGAGGAGATCCCTCTGCTCTGCCGGATCGATACCCTCGATGAGGTGGAGTACTACCGCAACGGCGGCATCCTGCCGTACGTCCTGCGGAACATGATGAAGGCGGCCTGAGGGGACTGTACCGGGCGCGGCGGCTCTCAGCCGGGAGTCGCCGCGCGCCGGAGGCGATCGTTGATAGCTTCGCCGAGGCCGTGTCGCGGAATCGGCATGACGGCGATACTGCGAACACGCGGATCGTCCAGTTCCCGCATCATTCGGAACAGATTCGCGGCCGCTTCGCGCAGATCGGCCTTCTCGCTCAAGTTGCGGGTAATGGCTGCACCGGGGAGCGGTTCAGGTCCGAACGCCAACAGAGCTTCGTCCTCCCGAACCTCGAGCGCCTCGAGGCGAATCGGCCGCTCCGGCGCATAGTGGCGCGCCAGCATTCCGGGCGAGCGCAATTCGGTCTCGTTCATGCGGCCGGGACTTTCCAGGTCGCCGAGAACACCCTCGATGGCGCTACGCTCCAGGCCTCCGGGCCGAAGCAAAAGAGGGGGGTCCGCAGTCAGGTCGATCACGGTCGACTCGATGCCGACTTCGCACGGACCCCCGTCCAGGATCAGGTCGACCGCGCTGCCGAGCGACTGCAGGACGTGTTCCGCAGTCGTCGGGCTGACTGCAGTCGAGCGGTTCGCGCTCGGTGCCACGACCGGCCGTGCCGTTGCGGCGAGAAACTCTCGGGCAACCGGGCTTGCCGGGACGCGAATGGCGAGGGTGTCGAGGCCCGCGCTCGCCAGCAGCGAGACTGGGCAGTGAGCTGTGCGCCGCAGGACCATGGTCAGAGGACCGGGCCAGAAGGCTTCCGCCGCACGACTGGCGCGCTCGTCGAACACGACCAGCTCCCCGGCATCCCCGGGCCGGGGCACGTGTACGATCAGCGGGTTGAAGCGCGGTCGACCCTTCGCCTCGAAAACGCGAGCCACGGCGGCATCGTTGCACGCGTCGGCGCCGAGCCCATAGACGGTCTCGGTGGGAAAGGCCACGAGTCCGCCCGACCGGAGGATCCGGGCCGCTTCCCGGATGTTCTCCTCGGTAGCCGGGCGCACCCGCGTGTCGGGAGGCGGAGCCGTCAACCCGCCGCCGGTTCGGAGGCCGGCTGCTCCCGCAGCAACTCCAATGCCCTGGCAGAATCGTAGTATTCGCGAAACTCCGATATCTGCCCGTCGCGCATGCGGAATACGTCGGCCTTTTCGAAACTCTCAGTCCGGCCGCTCGCTCTGGACTGCGCCGTCACGGTGGCGAGTGCCACCACCCAGTCCCCCTGGGCGATCACCTGATGGACGTCGTACTTCACGATCGACAGAACCCCTTCCAGCCGCTCGTAGAAGCTGCTGACCCCGTCGCGGCCGATATGCTGCCCGCACCAGGGAAGGTCACACGGACCGTACGAGTTCCAGACGACGTCGTCGGTAAGGTGATCGAGAACCGGCCCGATACCTTCCTTGGCGTAGCGCTTATAGGTCTCCTGCAACATTGCGACATTGCTATCGGTGTTCGTCATCGCGCGCACTCCGTCACGGTTGCGCGGGAATTCTACTGCGAGTCGAGGAAGGCGGAATACCGCGACGCCTCAATCGGTGCGACCCCAGACGATGAAGTTCGGATTCCGAAAGCCGGGTTTGCCGTAGACCAGCGGAGGACCGTCCTCGATCTCCCGCACGCTGCCTCCGGCTGCGGAGACGACGGCGTGCCCCGCGGCGGTGTCCCATTCCATCGAGCCGCCGTAGCGTGGGTAGACGTCGGCCTCGCCCCGGGCGACGAGGCAGAATTTGATCGAGCTTCCGGCGAGGACCTGTTTCGTCACGCGATAATGCTGCAGGAAGCGGTCGAGCTCGACGCCGGAGCCATAGGTGCGGCTGAGTGCCACGGTAATGCCGTCCGGGTCGACGCGGCGGGCGGAAATCGCGCGTCGTTCGCCGTGCTCCTCGACGAATGCGCCGCCGGGCACCATGCCGCCATAGAGAAGGTCGCTCGCCGGCGCGTAGACGACGCCCAGCACTGGCTGGCCGTTCTCGACCAGGGCGATGTTGACGGTGAACTCCGGGATCCGTTGGATGAACTCCTTTGTCCCATCCAACGGATCGACGAGCCAGAAGCTCTTCCCGGCGACATCGGGCACGTGTCCCGCCTCGACCGCTTCCTCGGCGACGATGGGAGTGCCCGGCGTCAGCTTCGAAAGGGCTCCGATGATCAGGGTCTCGGCCGCCCGGTCTGCCGCCGTTACCTGCGAGCGATCGCTCTTGCGGTGCGTGATCAGATCATCGGACTCGAAATAGGGCATGATTACCTCGCCCGCCTCGCGGGCGATCATGCAGATCCGGTCGAGCAGCTCGGCCGGCGCCGACTTGTTCATTGTCGTCTCCAGTTCTTCGTCGGCGCGCGAGGGGCCGCGATGAGATTCGACCCGAGGGTCCGCCCGAATCAGGCGGCCTTCTGCGGCTCGTTGGCGGCCCGCCACAGACGTTCGGGCGTGGCGGGCATATCGACGTGACGTACCCCGCGCTCGCTCAGCGCGTCAACCACCGCATTGATCACTGCGGGCGGTGCCCCGATCGCCCCGGCTTCGCCCGCTCCCTTCACCCCAAGTGGATTTCGCGAGCAGGGGATCTCGTTGTAGCTGAAGTCGATCCGTGGCACGTCGTGGGCCCTCGGCATGCAATAGTCCATGAACGAGCCGGTCACCAGCTGGCCCGACTCCTCGTCGTAAACCGTGTGCTCGAGGAGCGCCTGACCGATTCCCTGGGCGATTCCGCCATGCACCTGGCCTTCGAGGAGCAGCGGGTTCATCACGCGGCCGAAATCGTCGACGACGGTATAGCGGTCGATGTGCACGGTTCCGGTATCGGGATCGACCTCCAGCTCGCAGATATGGCAGCCATTGGGATAGGTGGCCTCGCCCGGCATGAAACGAGCCGTCTCGTCGATGCCGGGGTCTACTTCGCCGATGTCGACCCGGTTCGGCATGTAGGAGCTCTTCGCCACGTCGACGATCGACAGCACCTTGTCGGTGCCGGCCACCCTGAAGGTGCCGTCCTCGAACTCGATGTCGGCCTCTGCCGCTTCCATCTGACGCGACGCGATCTTCTTCCCGACCTCGATCACCTTCTCGCAGGCGCGCAGCACGGCCGAACCGCCCACGGGAAGCGCGCGCGATCCGCCGGTGCCGCGGCCGAAGCCGTAGCGATCGCTGTCGCCCTGGAACACC
>JAJUGE010000154.1 GCA_029268305.1 Alphaproteobacteria bacterium | reverse complement strand
TTCCAAGCCCGCGATTTTCTCAGGCGATACACTTTACAACTAAAAAAAGTCAACATATTCTATGATTCAATACTTGGTAGCATTTGCTGTCATGTTTCTACGAATTTTAGCTGCATTTTTCTGCAAAGGCGTCTCGTACACTGACCTTCCAGAAGCTGGAAAAATTTCAATCTTCCGGCTCCCTCCCGAAGGCGCTGCGGCCTAGTGCCGACGGGGGAACCCAGGGCCTAATTCTTCACTGACTATCGTCAAAAATCGGTAAAATCGGCGGAGTCAGCTTTCGAAACCGTTAAGTTTGTCGCAAAAAGAACCCGTCTGATCGATTAAGGGGGGTCGGGCGATGAACTTGCCTAGAGTTCGAATCGAGGCCTTCCGGCCCGCGAATGCCGACCATCGATTCAAGCCGGCATCGTCCGCGGCGCTGGCTGCGCTCGCGGTCGGATGCATCGCCCTCGCTGCCCCGCGTCCGGTGGAGGCGCAGTGGGAAACGCTGCTGAACAGCGGCATACGCGCATTGCAGCAACAACAGGAACTGGAGTTCCGGCGCGAGCAGGAAGAGCGCCGTCGTCAGGAAGAGGAACGACATCGACAAGAAGAGGAACGGCGTCGACAGGAGGAGCTGCAGCGGCAGGAGCGATATCGCCAACCGCCTCCGGTTCGTTGGGAGCCGCCGCGTCAACCAAACCGCTATCAGCAGGAACCGAGCAACAGGCCCGATTCCTCCGAAGTGGCTCAGATTCAACGACTGCTCAACGAGCAAGGCTACGATGCAGGGCCCGTCGATGGCGCGATGGGCTCCCGGACGCGGGAGGCCATCCGCGCGTTTGAACGGGACTTCGGCTTGCCTCAGACCGGTGAGCCGTCCCGTGAAATCGCCCGGCGTCTGCTGCGGGGCGCCCCGCCCGCACCCGGATCGGCGGGCTCGCCAATCCAGCCTTGGCAATCGGCCGATGCCGATCGCTCGCAGACAGCCGAGATTCAGCGTCTCCTCAACGCGCGAGGCTACGATGCGGGGCCGGTCGACGGCGTGATGGGCGCGCGGACGCGGGAAGCGATCCGCGCCTACCAGATCGGGCGTGGGCTGCCGCCGACCGGCGAGCCGAGCGCTGCCCTCGTGCAGAGCCTTCGCGATGATGCACCGTCCGCGGTCGGTTTCGGTTCTGGCGTTCCCGGCGGCACACCCGGCGGAAGCGACGCGAACATCGCTCCCGCGCCGGTTCCGCCGGGGCTCACCACACGGCATGACCGCGTGCTCCTGGTCGGCAACCGACCACCTCGCGAAATCGCGATCGATGCCGATGCCCTCGCGCGCGTGACGGCGAGGCTGATGGCATCGTCTCTGCCCGGACTCATCGAACAGTCGAACGCCACGCTTCTCGACCTGATGAAGCTTCTCGAGCCGCACGAGCGCCGCGCGATCTATCTCGACGCCGTCCAGCATCGCGATCGCCCGGTGCCCGGCCGGTACATAGGCGACACCACCCTCTTCGAGCAGCTCGAACGGCAGGGCTGGTTGGTCACCGCAGAGAACCTACCGAACTTTGGGGTCACGCCGTTCGAGCAGGAACGTCTGGCCGAGATCTTCCGGCTCCGCGGCTTGCCGGAAGTCGTTTCGCAATCACCGGCGCTTCCGATCCCGGTCGTGGTCCTCTGCGAGGCGCATCTGAGCGACTACGATCCGCAACGGCAGATGTTCGACCTGCATCGGGAAGTCGCCGGATGCGGCGTCGGGCAGATCCCGTCGCTCGTTCGCAACGTCGGCCTTACCGCGGAGCTGCCCACCGACGCTTTCCGGCCCGAGTTCCGCATCGAGCCGAGCGAGGCCGAGAAGCTCTTCCTGTCGCTCCCCGCGAGACACAGCGGCCAAAGCAGAACGGTTGTGCTCGCCGTCGAAGCCCTTCTGGAAGGACTGACGGCACGGCCGGCCCCTGCCGCTCCCGGCGCGATCCTGCAGCTCCGAACCGTCGGTGCGGCGCTCTATGCCGACGGCACTCTGGAGGGGGAGATCCACCGCTTCCCCGCGACGCAACAGCCCGGCACGAGCGGCGTGGAGCCACCTGGCGATCCCGCCGCCGTCGCCAACGCCGAGGCTCTGGCGCGCAGCCAGGGAAAGCCCCTCGTCGCCGGACGCGTTCTGTTGGAGGGCAACGCCTATCAGCTCCGGGAACAGGCCGTGGACCTGACTGCACCGGCCCTGTGGCGGGTGTTCCAGAACGCCCGCGAACTGATGGAGGGGCGCGAACTGCGGCTTTTCGACCTGCTCGAGCAGGCAAAACGTGCCGAACTGCTGCGCGCCGAAGTCTTGCAGAACGTGGATTCGCAGCGGCAGAAATCCGCCCTCGATCTTCTCGCGAAGAACGGTTGGAGCTACTCCGGGGGCGCGTCCTTTCTGCAGATGAGCGGCTACACCGAATTCGACGAGGCGCGACTCGAAGAGCGCCTCCGGACGCAGGTGCTGCCCTCGGCCATGGAGACAGGACGATTGGCGACGCCCCTCCCGGTCCTGATCGGCTGCCAACTGGGCTTGGGCGAGTACAACCTGGATAGACAGAGCTTCGGATTGCACGGCGACCCGGCACACTGCGCCGACCTCCGATTAGGCACCAACAAGATCGCCGAGTTCTCGGGGCGGGTCGATCTCACCGGAGTGCCGCCGACCCTCTCGATGCCGGCGGAGGAAGCGGAGCAGTTCGTGCAGTCCCTCGACGAGGGCAAGCGGAGGTCTTACGGAAGAGACAGGGAAGTTCTTCTCGGCGTCGAGGCGCTGCTGACCGGTGTGACCGCTTCCGTGTCCGACCGCGGCGGCCGGATCGGCGTGCGGCTGTCGTTCGAGACCACCGGAGCCGCCTATTACCGGGACGGGGAGAGCTGGAGCCTGGTCCGCCGCATCGACCTGAACCGCCCCCTTCCGGATCCGGCCGAGCAGGCGCCGCAACGTCTCAGTCTCGACGATGGCGATACCTTGACCCTTCTGATGTTGCGCCACGGCCTGCTCGAACCGGACGAAGAGCTCTGGCGGAAGATGATGAACGCGCAGGCGAATCGGCAAGGCAACGATCGGTCGGGAACCGGGTGGAATCACTATCCGGGCCCTCTGGGTCCCGAGGGGCCTTACGCCGACTTCGCGGAATGGATGCGGCAGCGGGCGGCAGCACTCCCCGACGCCTTCGTCCTGAAGGGCCAGCACACCCTGGAACCCGAGTTCGCGGGGGAGTCGGGCATCCGCCTGCTCGACGCGATCTCTCCTCATAACGACATCGGCCGCAGCGTCGCCGCGGCAGTCGCGATCCGGCCAGACTTCCTGCTCGCGAACAATGTCTCCAATCGATGGTGGGCGCCGGATGCCGCCCGCATATTCGTTCTGGCGCTCCCCGCGCCGCGAAGCTCCTATACCGTTCCCCTGCCTGTCGCAGGCACAGCCGAGGGAAGACGGTTCGATTCCGAGCTCGTCTTGCGCATCGCTGGGGCTCAGGTCGTCGCGGACGACCGGGGGCGCAGGGTTCTCGTTGTCGAAGCCGTCCCGCTGTCGGCGAAGGTATTCGCCGGCGGACACGAGAGCGAGCGCACGTTCGACGCCGATGCTCACCTGCCGACCGCCGAGGGTCGTTCCGTGCCCCGCATTCCATTCCCCGACACGGAATGGCTGGTCCTGGAGCAGGCGCGCCTGGACGGCAAAGCCAACGAAGCCGGCATGCACGAGGCGCTGGCAGCGACCAGCTTCGGCAGGAGCCTCGACGAGTTCACCATCCGCGAGGAGGCCGCGGCTCTGCTGCAGCGCGCCCAAGCTGCGCCGCCCCCCGAACCTGGCGCGATCTGGACCGTCGGCAAGATCACCCTCGGCACCTATGACTTCACGCTTCAGCACTTCCCCGTGTCGAGCCTCACGCTTGGCGCCGTGCCGGAACCTTCGACCGACCTAGCGGAGCAACTCGCGAGTCGGATCCGCTTCGAGGTCGCCAACCTCGAGAAGCTGAACGTCGCCATGCCGCCAGACGCGGCGAAGGCGTGGATGAGCGCCAATTCGAACCATCCGTACTATCCGGCTCGTGCGCGCGGCCGAATCGTCGGCACACGAGGAGGCGGCATCCGTCTCGAGCTCCTTGAGGTAGACCTCCTCGCCAAGAATGCGATCGCATCCCTCGACGATCCGGGAGCCGTGGTGCACGAGATCATGCTGGAAGCGCCTGCCGCGTCGGCGGTGAAAGTGGTGCCACCGGCATCAATGCCGCTCGAAGCGCCGGCCGACACGACTACGCTTTCCACCGATGCCATCGAGGTCGAACCGGGCAGGCTGGACATTATCGAGCTTCGCCTTGGAGATTCCTTTGAGGATGCCGTTGCCAAAGCGGAATCCGATGTCGAGCTCGCGGTTCGTGTCGACACAGAGCTCGCTCAGCTCGTCGGAAGCCCGGTGCCGACATGGTCCGCCTTTCGCACGATCACGAGTATCCGCAGCGCAGATCGCTCGCAGGTGATCGTCCTGCATCGCGCACCGCCGATCGTGGCCCGCAAACTGACGGGGATTGCCCGGGTCGTGACCTTCGGACCCGATCGCCGTTTCCCGGCCGCCTCCGTGAAGGAGCTGCTGATCGACAAGTACGGGGAGCCGCGGGAAGCGGCGGAGCGATACATGGTGTGGCTGTCCGAGACGCCCGGCGACAACACCAGTGCCGAAGAGATCCGAGCGTGCATGCACGGCATCCAGGGGCGAGCGATGGATATCATGGTTTCGCTGGAGCTGAACGACCCTGCGGAGGCGGCGCAGGTCGCTCTCTTCGATATTTTCGGGGATACCGACATGCCGGCGATCCCGCAATGCGGCGAGATGCTGGTGGCAGTGCTTAGAACCGACCCGGACGGCCAGGTGGAGCAGTTGATCACCACGCTCGGCGATCCCTCGCTCTACGCCGACATCGAACGCGCCGGACAGGCGGCAGCGGCAAGCGTCGCGGAAACGGTGAAACCGAAGATCAAGCTCTGACCGGGCCGGAGGCGAAGCCAGGAGACGCGGCCACGTTGTGGGGAGGCTCGGCAGCGGCTTAGACTGTCGGAGCCGATCCACGAGGAGGCCCGATATCGTGTCCGCCAGCCCGCTCAGCGACAGCGAGAC
>JAJUGE010000153.1 GCA_029268305.1 Alphaproteobacteria bacterium | reverse complement strand
GGCGACGACCGAGGAGGAATGCGCACGCGCCATCGCCTACGGGATGATGGCAGTGGAGCAGGGTCTGGACCTGATCTGCCTGGATAGCGTCGGTGCCGGCAGCGACGTCGCTGCGGCGGCGGCAAACCTCGCGCTCTTCGGGGGAACGGCCCATGACTGGATCGCAGATCCCGCCGCCGGGGATGCTGCCGATCACCGCTCGACCGTCGACGCGATCTCGGCCTTCCATCGCGATGCCGGGGACCCGTTCGAAGTCTTGCGCCGCATCGGCGGCTTCGAAATGTGCGCCGTCCTGGGCGCCGTCATCGCCGCGCGACTGGCGCGGACACCGGTCGTTCTCGGCGGATACGCGGCAACGGCGGCGGCGGCAGTTCTTTTCGCGGTCGACCGGCATTTTCTCGACCATTGCCGCGCGGCCCATTTGCCCCGCACGGGGAGCGGTCTGCGTCGCCTGCAGGAGCGCCTGGGGCTCCAGCCTTTGACAGACTTCGGCTCCAGTGTCGGCGGCGGAACCGAGGCCGGGCTGGCCATTCCCTTCCTGAAGGCAGCCGTCGAGGTTCATGTCGCCACGGCTCCGGCCGTGCGCTGAAGCCCCTGCACTTTTCCTCACCTCTTCAAGATTTGCCGGTTGCGGAGTCCGTCCAGCTGGTCGCATAATTTTTGTGCAACCCCGGAGGCCCCGAGGAGCGGGATTGCCGGCCGCTACCCTCTGATGCTCCTGATGTCGCTGGCACGGCGATTGCTCTTCCGAGACCGCCAAACATTCAGCGGGAGGGAGCAGCATGGCGGGGCGGCAGGTACTCAGCATTGCGTTTGCATGGCTAGGCGCGAGGCGGGCAGTGATGGCGGTCGCAACGCTGGCCGCCCTGTCGACGCCGGTGCACGCGGCCGACGCGGTCCATTTGCTGCTGGATTGGATCCCGACCGGCGAGCACGCCGCCTATTTCGCCGGATGGGAGAAAGGCTTCTGGGCGGACGAGGGCGTCGACATAACCGTGTCGCGCGGCTACGGCTCGGGCGACACGGTAGCGAAGCTGGCCGGTGGTGCCGCCGACTTCGGCGTCGCCGACATCGCTGCGGTGATGACCGCGCGGGCGCGCACCGGCGCTCCCGTCAAGACGATCAGCGCGGTCTACACCCATTCGCCGCATTCGCTCTTCGTTCTCGCGTCTTCCGGGATCGAGAACTTCAAGGGACTCGAGGGGAAGAAGATCGGCATCACGCCGGGTAACAGCCACAAGCTCTACTTCCCGAAGGTCGCAGAAAGGTCCGGCACCGATCCCGAGAAGATCGTCTGGGTGAATACCGACGCCTCGGCGATGGCGGCGATGCTGATAGCCGGCCGCCTCGACGCGGCACCGTTCTATTCGGTCCATCACTACTATCAGAACAAGGCTGCCCAATCGGCGGGCGAAGAGATTGTCGTGCTGCCGTTCGAGGCGGTGGGATTTGCCATTTATTCTGCCTCTCTCGCCACGACCGACGCGATGCTGGCCGAGAAACCCGACCTGGTTAAGCGCTTCCTCGCCGGCGCCTGGAGATCGTTCGATTGGGCGAAGGACAATCAGCAGGAGGCGTGCGAGCTTCACGTAAAGAAGAACCCGGAGGTCGACCTAGATGATTGTCAGGGAAGCCTGAAGGCGACGATGGGCTTCGTCTTCAACGAGCATGCGCAGAAGACCGGCCCCGGCCGGCTCGACCCCGAGCGCCTGCAGTTTACCTGGGACGTGGTCGCCGAGGCGCAGGAACTCGACGGGAGCTGGGATTACAAGCAGGCTGTCGATACCGGTCATCTACCCTGAGGCGGGCCGATGATAGAGATCGACCGCCTTTCGAAGACGTTCCGGTCGCGGGACGGGGCCGACGTCGTCGCACTGAAGAATATTTCGCTCGCGGTGCGCGATCACGAATTCATCACGCT
The DNA here is from genome assembly GCA_029268305.1 of Alphaproteobacteria bacterium. Lineage (GTDB taxonomy): Bacteria > Pseudomonadota > Alphaproteobacteria > JAJUGE01 > JAJUGE01 > JAJUGE01. The sequence continues at coordinate 3,219 of JAJUGE010000153.1, read as the reverse complement.
GGTCGGTGCCTCGGGTTGCGGAAAGTCGACGCTGCTGCGGCTCGTCGCGGGCCTGCTCCCGCCGACCGCCGGCGCGATCTCGATCGATGGGAAACCGGTCTCCGGTCCCCGCCGCGACATCGGGATGGTTTTCCAGAGCCCGACATTGCTGCCGTGGGCCACGATCCTGGACAACGTGCTGTTCCCGCTGAAGCTGACGCATCAGATCACGGAAGGCAGCCGGGAAAAGGCGCGCCATCTCATCGCTCTCGCCGGCCTCTCCGGCTTCGAGGAGAAGTATCCGAAGGAGCTCTCCGGCGGCATGCAGCAGCGCGCCGCGATCTGCAGGGCCCTCATCACCGAGCCCGCGACGCTCCTCATGGACGAGCCGTTCGGCGCGCTCGACGCGCTGACGCGGGAAGAAATGAGCCTCGAGCTGCTCCGCATCTGGAACGAACAGCCGAAGACGATCCTGTTCGTCACCCACTCCATCACGGAGGCCGTCCTGCTCGCCGACCGGGTCGTGGTGATGTCTCCCCGCCCCGGCCAGATAGCGGACGTCATCGACGTGCCGCTCGACCGGCCCCGGAATTTCGACCAGGAGGCGCGAAGTGAGTTCCAAGACTGCACCCACCGCATACGCGAGCTCATCTTTGGCAACCGCGCGAGAAGAACGGCAGCGGTCGCTTAGCCTGCGCCGGTTCGTTCTGTCCAGCCGCGACGTCCTCCTGCCGGCGGCGGTGCTCGTTCTCCTCGTCGTGATGTGGGAAGGCTCGGTCCACCTGTTCGACATCAAGCCCTTCATCCTGCCGGCGCCGTCTGCCATCTGGACGGCGACGACAGAGATCTGGAGCACGGTCATGGGACACACCATGGCCACTCTCAACACGGTGCTAATCGGCTTCCTCGTCTCGATCGCGGTCAGCCTCCCGCTCGCGGTGCTCATCACCTCGTCGCCTTACGTCTCGACCGCCGTCTACCCGCTCCTGGTCCTCACCCAGTCGATTCCGAAAGTTGCGCTGGCGCCCATCCTCGTCATCGCGCTGGGCGCCAACGAGCTGCCGCGCATCGTCGTGACGTTCCTCGTCGCCTTCTTTCCACTGGTGATCTCGATGGCGGCAGGGCTGCTTTCGGTACCGTCGGACCTGATCGAGCTCGGCCGGTCCTATCGCGCTTCCCGATTCCAGGAGCTCTACCGGATCCGCCTGCCCTATGCCGTGCCGTTCATCTTCAGCGGCCTCAAGGTCGCGATCGCCCTCGCGGTGGTAGGCGCCGTGGTCGGCGAGTTCGTGGCGGCAGATCGGGGTCTCGGCTACCTCATCACTTCCTCCACCGCGTTCTTCAAGACGCCGCTGGCGTTCGGCGCGATGATCCTCCTCTCGCTCATGGGAATCGTTCTGTTCCAGATCGTCGTCGTGATCGAGCGCGTCTTCTTCCCCTGGTCTTCAGGCCAGGAGACGGTCGTGGTCTGAACAGGCCGCCGGAAACCTGAAAGGGCAAGTTCATGAGCACCAAGACGATCATTCGGGCCGGACGCCTGGTCGACATCGATAGCCATCGGGCGGAACCGGCCGACATACTCGTGGTCGGCGATACGATCGAAGCGGTCGGCGCACCCGGCATGGAGGCGCCCGCCGACGCCGAGGCGCTCGACGCTTCGGACCGGCTGATGCATCCCGGGCTGATCAACGGCCACACCCACTCGCACGGGAACCTGTCCAAAGGAATGGGTGACCGCTGGACCCTGGAGCTCCTGCTGGCGGCGGCGCCCTGGATCAGCGGCAACCGGCAGCTCGAGGAGAAGTATCTCTCGACCCTGATCGGCGCGATCGAGATGCTGGAGAAGGGCTGCACCGCCGCCTACGACCTCTTCTTCGAGTTTCCGACACCCTCGATCGAGGGTCTGGACGCCGTCGCACGCGGTTACAAGGACGCCGGTATGCGTGCCGTGGTGGCGCCGATGGTCGCCGACAGGACGTTCTACGAGGCGATTCCCGGGCTAATGGACTACCTGCCGCCTTCGCTGCAGGAGGCCGTCACGGCGATGCGGCTCGCACCCTACGAGACGAGCATCGCCAATATGCGCGCCGCCCTGAAAGGCTGGACACACGACACGGATCGGGTGCGGCTCGCGGTCGCGCCGACCATCCCGATGCATTGCACCGACGAATTCATGGTCGCCTGCCGCGACCTCGCTCGTGAATTTGGCGTCGGCATCCACAGTCACGTCTCGGAGTCGAAGGTGCAGGCCGTCTATGCCATCAAGCGCTACGGCAAAAGCCCGACGGCGCACCTTGACGAGCTCGGTCTGCTCGGCCCGGATTTCGTGGTGGCACACGGTGTCTGGCTCGACGACGACGACATGCGGCGCCTGGCCGATCACGGCGCCTCGGTCTCCCACAATCCCGGCAGCAACATGCGCCTCGGCAACGGCATCGCCGATTCCGTGCGCATGCTGGAGCTGGGTGTGAACCTTGCGATCGGCACCGACGGGGCGAGCTGCTCCGACAATCAGAACATGTACGAGGCGATGCGCCTCGCCTCCTTCGCCTCCAAGGTGCGGTGCCCCGACTGGCAGGACTGGATCCGGACGGAGCAAGTGCTGACCGCCGCCACCGTCGGCAGCGCCCGGGCTCTCGGCTTCGAGAAGCTCGGCCGGATCGAGCCCGGCTACAAGGCCGACATCGTCTTCCTCGACCTCGGTGCCACCAACTGGCTGCCGCTCAACGACGCCACCAACCAGATCGTCCACACTGAAGAGGGCACCGGCGTCGACAAGGTGATGGTCGGCGGCCGGATTGTGGTCGACCACGGCCGGATCGTCGGCGTCGACAAGCGCAAGCTGATGCAGGACGTCGAGGTGGCCCGCAGCCGCCTCGCCGAGGTAAACGCGCCGAACAAGGAACTCTACCACAGCCTGGAGAACGTCGTCGGCGCCTTCTGCCCCGGTCTTGCGCACACGCCGCACCACATCCAGCGATTCGGCCACCCCTGCCACGGGTGAGCATTGCCACATCCCGCCGCCCCGCGGCGTTGCAGAGTGCGCGACCCGAAGCCATAAAGGACGGCAGCCGCACCAAGGGGCGCCAGGGGGTGGGTCATGCGCGTGCTCTTCATGCACAACAACTTTCCGGCCCAGTTCCGGAACATAGCCGGCCGTCTCGGCCAGAATCCGGAGCACGAGGTCGTCTACGTCACGGCCGGGGAAGCCTGGGAGATCCCCGGTGTGAAGAAGGTGCT
>JAJUGE010000152.1 GCA_029268305.1 Alphaproteobacteria bacterium | reverse complement strand
CGCTGTGTGGCTGGTCCGGCGCGAACGGCGGCGCACCGCGCCGGTCGTGCCCGTGGACCTGCTGGGAAAGCCGGTCATCGGCTTCTCGGCGCTGGCGGCGATCAGTTGCTTCGTCGCCTCGGGCGCGCTGATGCTGTCGCTGCCGTTCCGGCTCGAGGAAGCGATGGGCTATTCGCCCGAGCAGGTTGGGCTGCTGCTGCTGCCGTTTCCGTTGACGATGCTTGTCATCTCGCCGCTTGCCGGGTGGATGAGCGACCGCGTGGCGCCGACAAAGCTTGGCGTTACCGGAATGACCATTGCCATCGCCGGGCTGCTCCTGCTGGCGATGATGCCGGACAACCCGGGCGAGTTCGCTATCGCGTGGCGCCTCAGCCTCGCCGCGCTGGGCTTCGGCCTGTTCTTCGCTCCCAACTCGCGGCTTCTGATCGGGCAGGCTCCTAAGGACCGGGCGGCCGCCGCCGGAGGCCTGCTCTCGACTTCGCGCCTGTTGGGGCAGACGGTCGCCGCCGTGGTGGTCGGCATCCTCCTGGCCGGCGGGATGGGCGTGGGCCCGACGCCGCTGTTCGTCGCCTGCGCGCTGGCGGTGGTAGCGGCGCTTTGCAGCTTGGCGCGCTACAAGAGCGTGACCCGAGCAGGCGCCACCATGGCCGATCTGCGCGAAGCTTAGCGGACCCAGTCGAGCCCGATTTCCTCGTAGATTTCGCGGCTTTCGGCCCAGCGCTCGTCCACTTTGACGTGCAGGAACAAGTGCACCGGCACGCCGAGCATCTCGGACAATTCCTTGCGTGCCGCCTCGCCGATCGCCTTGATCCTCGAGCCTCCCTTGCCGAGCACGATCGGCTTCTGGCTGTCGCGGCCGATGACGATCTGCTGGTGGATCTCGATGCTGCCGTCCTTGCGCATCTGGTAGCTCTCGGGCCGCACCGCGCTGTCGTACGGCAGCTCGTCGTGGAGCTGGCGGTAGAGTTGCTCGCGGGTGACTTCGGCCGCCAGCAGGCGCTCGCTTGCGTCGCTGACCTGGTCTTCCGGATAGTGCCACGGGCCTTCGGGCATCAAGCCGGCGAGGTGCGCTTTCAGCTCGGGCACACCGTCGCCAGTCAGGGCCGAGATGAAGAACACTTCGGCGAAATCGACCTTACCGGCGAGCTCTTGCGCCAGGGCGAGCAGCGGCTCCTTCTTGCTCGCGTCGACCTTGTTGAGCGCGAGCAGCTTGCGTTCTGGTCGGTCCTTGAGCGCTTCCAGGAGCGGTTCGAGCTCGTGCCGGCGCTGCTTGACCGGATCGACCACCAGAACGATCGCATCGGCGCTATGCGCGCCTTCCCAGGCCGCCTGGACCATGGCGCGGTCGAGCCGGCGCTTGGGTTCGAAGATGCCGGGGGTATCGACCAGGATGATCTGCGTCTCGCCATGCAGTGCGATGCCGAGCAGCCGGGCGCGGGTGGTCTGCGCCTTCGCGCTGGTGATCGCCACCTTCTGGCCGACAAGCTGGTTGACCAGCGTCGACTTGCCCGCATTGGGCGCACCGATCACCGCGACGAGGCCGCAACGAGACTGAGTCACCCGAACTTCTCCATGAACAACCGCGCGGCCTCCGTTTCCGCTTCCTGTTTGCTGCCGGCGGTCGCTTCGACTTCGCCGACATTCCTGACACTGACCCGAACGGTGAACCGGGCCGCGTGATCCGGACCCGAGCGTTCGATCACTTCGTATTCCGGCGCACGGCGGCGGTTGCCGGCGGCCCATTCCTGAAGCGCGCTCTTGGGATGCTTCGCCCGGCCGGCGCGGCCTTCGATTGCCGGCTGCCAGAGCTTTACCACGACATTGCGCGTGGCATCGAATCCGCTTTCGACAAAGCTGGCGCCGAGCAGCGATTCCATGATGTCACCCAGCACGTTGTCGCTGTCCGCCGCGCCGTCGTCGCGCGCCTGCTTGCCGAGACGGACGTGATCGGCGGCGCCGATCTCGCGAGCAAGGGAGGCGCAAGCCTGGCGGCTGACCAGGGCGTTGAGCCGCTGTGCCAGCTCTCCTTCGGCGCCGCCGTTGCGGCGATAGAGCTGCTCGGCAATCGACAGGCCGAGCACCCGGTCGCCCAGGAACTCGAGCCGCTGATAGTCGCGCGCTGCGCCGGTGCTGCCGTGCGTCAGTGCTTCTACCCACAATCCCTCGTCCGCGACCTTGAAGCCGAGCGCTTCCAGCCAGTCGCGGGTCGCGTCTTCCAGCTTGCTCAAATGCCGCGCCCGATCCGTTCCCACCGCGCCGCAGTGAACCAGGTCCAGGGCTTCAGCCATTCAGCGCTGCCATCGGTCGAGAAGAACATGAAGCTCGCTTCGCCGACGAGGTTTTCCACCGGAACGAGCCCGATGCCTTGCTGCGCGACGGGCGGGAAACGACTGTCGAGCGAGTTGTCGCGATTGTCGCCCATCAGGAACAGCATACCCTCCGGAACGACGATCGGCGGCGTTGTGTCCTGCGGTGTCAGCCCCAGGTCGAGTACATTGTAGCTGACGCCGCCCGGCAGCGTCTCGCGGTATTGCGGGTAATGACAGGCGAATGAGCCGTCAGGTTGACGCTCGGTAAAGCGGACTTCGCGGCAGCCCTGGTTGGCCTGGATCGGCAGTACGAAATCCGCGATCCGCTCCTTCGGGACCGGCTGCCCGTTCAGGTGGAGGACGCCCGCGACCATCTGCACCTGGTCTCCCGGTATGCCGACCACGCGCTTGACGTAGTCGCTACGATCGATCGGGTGCTTGAAGATCACGACGTCGCCGCGGTCGGGGACGCTGCCGAAGATCCGGCCCTTGCCGCTGTCCCAGTCGATCGGCAGCGAGGCGCCCGAGTACCCGTAAGGCCATTTCGCGGCGAACAGGTAATCGCCCACCAGCAGCCGCGGCATCATCGATTCGCTGGGGATCATGAAGCTGGTGAACAGCAGCGTGCGGAACAGCACGACGATGACCACGAGCTTGATCAGGAAAACGAAGAAGTTGTCCTGCTTCTTTTCCTTCTTGGGTTCGATTTCAGCCGACGGAGCGGCGTCCGGAGAAGTCGATTCGTTCATCGCGACTGTCATTCCGGCAAGCAGCCGCGTCGGGCATAAGTTGACACCGGGTTGACGGAGTTGACGGTGTCCAAGGACTCAATATCCAGACCGCCACGGCCGGCGTGCTTCATCGCTGCCACCGCCGATTTTTCCGGGTTTGCATTCATGGCATGACGGCCTAGCCGGGTTGCAAGGCTGTAGGAAAGGGGAATCTGGTGAGCGAAGCGCGAGCGGCGGCATGGCGTAACCTGGGGCTGCACAACGATCCGACGCTCATCGAACTGTTCCGCCGCGATCCCCGCCGGGTCGAGAAGTATTCCGCGCGGCTCGAATTGGGGGAAGAAGGGCAGGGCGCGATCCTGTTCGATTGGTCGAAGACGCACCTGGACGACGATCTGCTGACCGATTTCGAGGCATTGACCGAAGCTGCCGGTTTCTCGGAGGCGCGGCGCAAGCTGTTCGCCGGCGAGGTGGTCAACCCGACCGAAAGCCGCGCCGCCGAGCACACGGCGTTGCGCGGGGTGGGTAACGAGGCGAGCGTCGAAGAAGCCGCCGCGCTGCGCGAACGGATGCGCCTGCTGGTCGAGGCGATCCACGAAGGCGCGCTCGGCGAGGTCAAGCACTTGATCCACATCGGCATCGGCGGATCGGCGCTTGGACCGGCGCTGGCAGTCGATGCGCTCGGGCGCGACCTGTCGCGCGTCGATGTCCACGTCGTCTCGAACGTCGATGGAACGGCGCTGGAAGCGGCTTTTGCCGCTTGCGATCCGGCAACGACGCTGGTGGCGGTCGCCAGCAAGACATTCACCACGATCGAGACGATGACCAACGCAGGCAGTGCGCTCAAGTGGCTGGGCGACAACGGCGTTGCCGATCCTCACGGCCGGGTAATCGCGCTGACCGCGCAGCCGGAGAAGGCGGTCGAATGGGGTGTAGACGAGACGCGCATTCTGCCTTTCGCCGAGAGCGTCGGCGGGCGTTATTCGCTATGGTCTTCGATAGGCTTCCCGGTCGCTCTTGCGATCGGGTGGGAGGACTTCGAGTCCATGCTGGCGGGTGCGGCTGCGATGGACGCGCATTTCCGCGATACGGACGGACGAGCCAACCTGCCGCTGCGCGCCGCCTTTGCCGATCTGCTCTACGCCCGGATCAAAGGCGCCCAGACGCGGGCGGTGTTCGCCTATGACGAGCGGCTGCGCCTCCTTCCGAGCTATCTCCAGCAGCTCGAGATGGAGTCGAACGGAAAGCGGGTCACGGCCGACGGCAAGCCGGTCGACGGCCCCACCGCGCCGATCACCTGGGGCGGCGTCGGCACCGATGGGCAGCACGCGGTATTCCAGCTGCTTCACCAGGGCATGCACCTCGTGCCGGTGGACTTCATCGCCAGCATTGCCCCGGGCGACGCGCTCGATCCGGCGCACCATCGCATTCTCCTGATGAACTGCTTCGCCCAAGGGGCCGCGCTGATGGCCGGCAAGCCGAGCGACGATCCGGCGCGCGCTTATCCCGGCGACCGCCCGAGCGCGACGATCCTCGTCGACGACCTCGACGCCGCGACGCTCGGCGCGCTGATCGCCTTCCACGAGCACCGAACGTTCGCCAACGCCGTGCTGATGGGCATCAACCCGTTCGACCAGTTCGGCGTAGAGCTGGGCAAGGAGATCGCGAAGAAGATCGATGCCGGCGGCGAGAGCTTCGATGCGAGCACCGAGGGGCTACTGAAGGCGGCGGGGCTGGATTAAGGGCCGAGCTCTAACTCGCCGGAGCCTCGTGCGCCGGCATGCGGAAGACGAGGCCGAGCAGCGGCAGGACGATCATCGCCGTGCCCGAGGCGAGGAGCGCGCCGTCCACGCCGTAGCGTTCCGCGAAGTGACCCCAGAGCCAGCTTCCGAGCGCGATGCCGCCGAAGGTGAGGCTGCTGACCATCGCGGTGATGCGGCCGACCAGATCGCGCGGCGACCATAGCTGGCCCGCCACCGAGAAGCCCGACAGGGCCTGCACCCATCCGGCACCGGCGACCATCAGGAGCAAGAGCATTGCGGCCAAGCCCGGCTGCAGTGCCACGAGCACGCAGGCGAGGCCGTAAGTCACGCCGGCTGCGCGGGTGATTGCCTCGGCCGAGAAGCGGCGGCGGAACTCCGTAGCGGTCGCGGCACCGATCACCGCTCCGAGGCCGAGCGCGCCGAGCAGGAGCCCGTAAACGGCTGAGCCACGCTGGAGAAGTTCGGCCGAGACGAGCGGCATCAGCGCCCAGGCGGCCGCTCCGGTCATCG
>JAJUGE010000151.1 GCA_029268305.1 Alphaproteobacteria bacterium | reverse complement strand
TGATCCGGGACATGGTCGGAAAGACGGCCCGTCAATGGGAGAGACAGCACGAGCAGAAGGCCGGCGGGCATGAGCACCAACCCGGCCTTGGTTGCCGTGTAGCCCTGGACGGCTTGCACGAACACCGGAATGACGTAGCTGGAGGCGAAGTTGCCCGCGCCGAACACGAAAGCGACCAGCAGGGCGGCCGCGAAGCGCGGGTTGCGGAACAGCGTCATGTCGAGCAGCGGTGCCCGGCCTCGGAGTTGCGTCACCACGAACGCGGCCGCGGCGAGCGTGCCAAGTACCGCCATGCCGAGGATCCGGTCGGATGTCCAGCCGTAGCGTGGCCCGTTGGCGGAGGCCGACAGAAGCAGCACCAGAGCGGTGCACAGGAGCGCATAGCCGATCCAGTCGAACCTCGGCAGCGGGTCCGAGCTGCGCCCCTTGGCGGGCATGAAGATCGAGCCGAGGAACAAGGCGACGAAGCAGAACGGCAGAGGCATGAAGAAGATGTGCCTCCAGCTGAACACGTCGATGGCGATGCCGCCGATGGCCGGACCGATGGCTGGAGCGATCACCACGCCGGTGCCGTAGATGCCCATGGCGAGGCCGCGCCTGTCTGCCGGGAAGACCTGGAACATGGTGACCATCACCAGGGGCTGGATGATCCCCGCGGCGCAGCCCTGGAGGATCCGCCCGAATATCAGGACGTCCATGTTCGGCGCGAATCCGCTGAACATCGTCCCGACGATGAAGATCCCGAGCGTGATGGCGAAGGCGAGTCGCTGACCGAACGCAGCGACCATCCAGGCATTGAGCAGCTGGCTGGCCGTCATCGTCGCCAGAAAGGCCGTCGCCATCCACTGCGCCTGATCCTGGCCGACGCCGAACGCTCCCATCACGCTCGGGACGGCAACGTTCACCACGGTGGCCGAGAAGACCATCGCGAAGGCCCCGATCAGGCCGGCCGAGGTCACCAGCCAGCGGTAAGCCGGGCCGTACCGCGCGAAAAGATCCTCGACGGTCTCGCCGTTCATGGGTGGAGTCGGACTCTCGGGAGAACGGGAGCCTTGGCGCAATGCAGCATGTGCATGGCGCCGATCTTACAGCGGCGTAGTCCCGAGGCACCCCCCAAACTGCTCATGACGCGCCCGCGGCAGCCGCAGGGCTGAGCGCCGTTCCCACCCCGCTAGGCCGTGGCTGCGGACCTTCGCGTCAGTTCTCGAGCATGCGCCGAAGAAGGTCGATATCCTCGGAGAGTGCGGAGTCGGACGCCCGCAATTCCTCGATTTTTCTGACCGCGTGCATGACCGTCGTGTGGTCGCGCCCGCCGAACTTCCGCCCGATCTCCGGCAGGGAGCGCGGCGTCAGCTGTTTCGCCAGATACATCGCCACCTGCCTCGGGCGGGCCACGGCCCGCGCCCGGCGGGGCGAATGCATATCGGAGAGCCGCACGTTGAAATGCTCGGCAACCCGCTTCTGGATTTCCTCGATGGTGACCCGCCGGTCGTTCGCCCGGAGGAGATCGCGGAGCACGTCCTGCGCGACCTCGATCGTGATCTCGCGCCCGACCAGTTCGGCGAATGCCTGGAGCCGGGTCAACGCCCCTTCCAGCTCCCGCACGTTCGACGTGATCTTGTGCGCGAGAAACTCCAGCACCTTTTCCGGAATGCGGCCGCCGGCCGCTTCGTTCTTCGACTGCAGGATGGAAAGGCGCAGCTCGTAGCTGGTCGGATGGATGTCCGCGACCAGCCCCCAGCCCAGGCGGGATCGGAGTCTCTCCTCCAGCCCCTCCAGGTCAACCGGCGACTTGTCGGCCGATATGATCACCTGGCGATTCTGGTCCACCAGCGCGTTAAAGGTATGAAAAAATTCCTCCTGCGTCGATTCCCGGCCGCAGATGAACTGAACATCGTCGACCATGAGCACGTCGACCGAGCGGAACTGCTCCTTGAACGCCATCGTGTCGCGGAAGCGGACCGCCTTGATGAACTGGTACATGAACTTCTCGGCCGACAGGTAGACCACCCGCCGGGAGGGGTCGCGCTCGCGGATGTGCCAGGCGATCGCGTGCATGAGGTGCGTTTTGCCCAGACCGACTCCGCCATAGAGGAACAGCGGATTGAACGGCGCCGAAGGTGCCTCGGCGACGCGACGGCAAGCGGCGTGGGCGAACTCGTTCGGCTTGCCCACGACGAAATTGGCGAACGTGAAGCGCGGATCGAGCGGCGCGCTGATCGTCGACATCCACTCCGCACCGCCGGCGGCAGAGGCTTGCGCGCTCGCGAGCTCGCCGCAATCGGCAGGCACCGACTCGCCATCAGAGCCGGTAGGTGAAGCGGCTTCCGCCCTCGGCGCGGCGCGCTTTATCGAGCTCGCGACGAGCAGCTCGATGTCGCTGATCGCCCCGTCCTCGGCGAGCCAGAGCGTGCGCAGACGATCGCCATAGAGGGCGCTCACCCGGTCGCGCATGAAACGGGTGGGAATCGTGATGCGGACGACGCCGTCCTCTTCCCCTTCGAGGGTCATCGGCTTCAGCCAGCTGCGGAACACGCCGTCGCCGACTTCGGCTCTCAGGCGTCCACGTACGCGGGCCCATTGCGCCTTTCGGTCTTCGCGCGGTGCCGTCATTCCCTACTCCTGCACCAGGGGAAGACCGGCAACCTTCCATCCCACGATACGGCTGCCACGGCCGGACCGATCGAGCCCGCCTGCGACCTCCCCGGCCACATCAGACCACACGACAGAGTCGCAATTGCAGAGCATCGGCACACCCGTGGGAACTCTCGCCTCGCGCTGCTGCGTGACGAACGTGCCGTTCCGCGCCATGGCCGGATACTCCTGCAAGGGAATGAACACCGAATCCTTTCCGAGAACACGGGGCTCCGGGATGCTGACGGACCGCCGCTCCGATGCCGCCCCGACTTCGACCAGGACGGCAGAGACCGCGGCCTCACGCACCCTCCAAGCTCCGTTCGACGAGACATCGCCAGCATAGGCCCCGCCAGGCATGCGCCCCTCCCTAGACTGTCTCCAGCCCCTGCCGGGCGCCGGGAAGACACAGACCTCCCTTGCCCCGCCGGATCTCGCAGGTCAAACAGACTCAAAGCTCAAAGGGTCAAACTCGAAATAGAAAACAGGCCAGCGCGGCGAAACAAATCAAACAAAATTCCAAGAAAGCAAACATAGAGCGCTCAGCCACTCGGCCGTTTATTCCCCAGAGAGCCATTTTTTTATGGCGCCGTCCCCACAGCGCGAGCCCGAATGTACCCGTCGGGACGACACCTGACAACTGGACTGTAACGTGAACGCCGCCGGAGCGCCGCTAACTGTCTGTCACTCTTTGGAGAATTCGCGCATCAAAAACGCCGCGCCCGGGCTGGGGACGCGGCGCCATGAAGCGGGTTGAAGGGCGCAGCCCCCACCCTATGCAGACATGTTCTTGATCTGCTTGGACAATCTCGACAGCTTTCTGGCGACGGTGTTCCGATGCAGCACGTCTTTGGCGACGCCGCGCATCAGCTCCGGTTGTGCCTCCCGGAAAGCGCCCTGCGCGGCTTCCTTGTCGCCGCTGGCGATCGCCGACTCGACGCGCTTCACGAAAGTCCGGATCCTGCTGATCCTTGCCCGGTTGACTGCCGTCCGGCGCGCCGTCTGACGGATGCGCTTTTCGGCTCCCTTGGAGTTCGCCATTGCCACTGGTCCTGCTTGAATAGAGCGTGGGCTTATAAAGAGCACGCGGCCCCGGCGTCAAGTCCGACGAGGCCGGCCGTCGACTTCGGGGGCGTTGCGCCCGCCTCACCGGTTCTTGAATTCCGGCTGCCGCTTGTCGATGAACGCGCTCATCCCTTCCTTCTGATCCTCGGTCGCGAAGGTCGAGTGGAACAGTCGCCGCTCGAAGCGCACCCCTTCGCTGAGCGTCGTCTCGTAGGCCCGGTTCACGGCCTCTTTCGCGAGCATCACGATCGGCCGCGACTTCGAGGCGATCTGCTCGGCGGTCTTGACCGCGTCGTCGATGAGCTCTGCTGCGGGCACGACACGACTGACGAGCCCCGCGCGCTCGGCTTCTTCGGCATCCATCATCCGGCCGGTAAGGCACATTTCCATCGCCTTCGACTTGCCGACGAAACGCGTCAGCCGTTGCGTTCCGCCGCCGCCCGGAATCGTGCCGAGATTGATCTCGGGCTGGCCGAACTTGGCATTGTCGGCCGCGATGATGAAGTCGCACATCATGGCGACCTCGCATCCGCCACCCAGGGCGTAGCCGGCCACCGCCGCGATGACGGGCTTGCGGCAGGTCGTCACCCGCTCCCAGCCCACGGTGATGAAGTCTTCCAGATAGGCGTCCATATAGCTCTTGGGCTGCATCTCCTTGATGTCGGCACCCGCCGCGAAAGCCTTCTCGCTCCCGGTGATGACGATCGCCCCGACCTCGTCGTCCGCCTCGAACGCGTCGAGCGCCTGGGCCATCTCCGCCACCAGCTCGGCGCACAGCGCATTCAACGCCTGCGGACGGTTCAGCGTGATCAGTCCGACCGGACCGCGGGTTTCGACAAGGATATTTTCGTACGACATGATTGATGGCTCCTCGAACGGAAAACGGAGTCGGGCGCCGAAGGCGCAGTCTCAGCTGGGAGAAAGGAAGAACCGCACGTCCAGGACGCGGCCGCGGGAGGCGAATTCGATCTGGAGGACCTCTCCTTCGCGAACGAACTGGAGCCGCCCCGCACCCTTTTGCACCTTTTCGGCTCCCGCGCGCCAGCCGAGTGCGGGAAGGGCGGCCGTATAATAGGAGACGAGATCCGACTCCGCGACGGGGCCCACGGCCGAAGCCTCCGCGATCCTGCCGCTCGGCTTGTCGAACACGACGGTATCGTCTTCCTCCACCGCCAGCCCTTGCATCAGCGGAACCTCAGGAAAGCCGGGAACGAAGTCGGGAGCCGATCGCTCTGCCGCCTGGCAAGCCGCCGCCGCGCTCAGCGAGAGCAGCAGCGCGAGCGCATGGGCCAGCAGGAGCGGGGTCATGCGAGAGCCGCGTCGGACCACCGACCTTCGGAGCGGCATCATCGGATCACCTCCATCGCATCAGCACTGCCGAACGGGGCAATAATAAGTCGACCGGCCACCCTGGACGATCCGGCGGATCCCGCCCCCTTCGGTGGGGTCGCATCGACAGTCGGGGCAGCGCTCGCCTTCCCGGTCGTAGACGGCCCAGCTGTGCTGGAAATATCCGAGCTCTCCGGAGGACTGCACATAGTCGCGCAGGCTCGACCCGCCGGCCGCGATGGCGTCGGTCAGGACCGCAGGAATGGCCTTCGCCAGGCGCGCCGCTTCCGCGCGTGTAACGGAGCCCGCCGGACGAAGCGGCGAGATGCGCGCGCGGTACAATGCCTCCGACACATAGATATTGCCGAGGCCCGCGACGATTCGCTGATCGAGGAGTGCGGCCTTGATCGAGGTCGCGCGTCCGGCGAGAAGCCTCGCGAGCGTGTCGGTGTCGAGGGACGGGCCGAAATTCGCCGACAACGGCTCCGGCCCGAGCAGCTTCAGCCGGGGATGGTCGGCCAGCCCCTCCGCTTCGATCAGGTCCATGAAGCCGAAGCGCCGCGCATCCGTATAGACCAGATGC
>JAJUGE010000150.1 GCA_029268305.1 Alphaproteobacteria bacterium | reverse complement strand
GGAAGCCATGCCGATCACGTTCGAGCTGACCGAGGCAGACGGCGGCGAGGCGGTGCGACGCGAGACGGTCTTCAGGGGACCGAGGAGGTGACGATGCGGATCATGGAGCGCGCGCGTCGGGACAGCGCCTGGATCCCCTGGGCATTCGTCGGCGGCTTCCTGACGATGTTCGCCGCCAACGGTGCCCTAGTCTATGCATCCTTCACGAGCTGGACGGGCCTCCAGACCGAGAGCCCTTACGAGCGGGGGCTCCAGTTCAACGAGACGATCGCGGATGGGCGGCGACAGCTCGAGCTTGGCTGGCGCGGCGACATCCGTACCCGGCTCGACCCGGCCGGCGGCACCCGGGTGGAGGTGGCGCTGAAGGATGCTGCCGGAGTGCCGATCACCGGTGCCACTGTGCGTGCGAGAATGGTGCGTCCGATCGGCGCGGGGCACGACTTCGAGGTGGACATACCGGAGCGAGGCGACGGTACGTACGCCGCCGTCGTGGCGCCGCCTCTTCCCGGTCAATGGGAGGCGCGGGTATTCGTCGAACGCGGCCGCGACCGGTTCCGCCTCGACGACCGGTTCGTGGTCGCGCGATGAACGAGGGAGCGGTCACAGACTTCGGCACCCTCGGGCAAGCGGGTGCTTTCGACGGCTATGTGCGGGAGCTGGCCGACGGGTCGAGAGCGCTGCACCTGATCGTGGAGGGCGTTCACTGCGGCGGTTGCGTGAGGCGGATCGAGCAGCGTCTCGCGCGGGAGCCGGACGTGCTCGAAGCGCGCGTGAACCTCACGACGCGACGGCTCGCACTCCGGTGGAACGGCGATGCGGCGCGCGGTGGCGAACTGGCCGAGGCGGTGACCGCGCTTGGATTCGGCGTGGTCCCATACGAGCCGGCGAGGCTCGAGAGCGAAGACGAACGGCGTGACAGGGAGCTGCTCCGGGCGATGGCGGTAGCCGGTTTCGCCGCGGCCAACGTCATGTTGCTCTCTGTCGCGGTGTGGGCCGGGCACTTCCACGGAATGGGCGAGGCGACCCGGCAGCTCCTGCACTGGTTCTCCGCGCTCGTGGCCTTGCCCGCGATCGTCTTCGCCGGGCAACCCTTCTTCGTTTCCGCGCTGGGTGCCCTCCGCCACCGCCGTACGAACATGGACGTGCCGATCTCGCTCGGCGTGATTCTGGCCAGCGCCATGAGCCTGTTCGAGACCATCCGGGGCGGCGAGCATGCTTATTTCGACTCGGCGGTGACGCTGCTGTTCTTCCTGTTGATCGGACGCTACCTCGACGTTCGCGCGCGCGGTCACGCCCGGTCGGCGGCGGAGCGGCTGCTCTCCCTCGGTAAATCGGCGGTGACGATCCTGGACGAGGACGGCGTGCGTCGATTCCTCCCGATCGAGCAGGTGCGGACGGGGATGGTCGTCGCGGTGGCGGCGGGGGAACGGATCGGCGTCGACGGGATGGTGTTATCGGGCCTGTCCGATGTGGATACCAGCCTCATCACCGGCGAAAGCGTTCCGGCCGCGGTCCGACCCGGGGATGCCGTATTCGCCGGCTCGACCAACCTCGGCGCGCCGCTGACGTTGCGGGCGACTGCCGTCGGCGAAAGCACCATCCTATCCGAGATCGTGCGGCTGATGGAGGTGGCGGAGCAGGGCAGAGCGAGGTACGTGGCACTGGCCGATCGCGTTGCCCGCTACTACGCCCCGGTCGTGCACTCCCTCGCCCTTGCCACTCTCATCGGCTGGCTCGTGTTAGGCGGGCTCGTCTGGCAGAGCGCTCTGCTGATCGCGATCTCGGTGCTCATCATCACCTGCCCCTGCGCGCTCGGGCTGGCGGTGCCGGCAGTGCAGGTGATCGCCAGCGGTAAGCTGCTGCGCGACGGTGTCCTGCTGAAGTCGGCGACGGCGCTGGAGCGCCTGGCCGATGTCGATACGGTGATCGTCGACAAAACGGGTACGCTGACCGTCGGCCGCCCCGCCCTGGTCCAAGCTCCGCGAAACGATCCCGAGGCACTGTTGCTCGCCGCGTCGATGGCGGCCCATAGCCGCCACCCTCTGGCCGTTGCTCTCAGCACCTTTGTCGGCAGCGTTTCGCCGCGGGATGGCGTACGCGAGGTAGCCGGTTGCGGGCTGGCGCTCGATACGACCGACGGTGAGATTCGGTTGGGGAGTCGGCGATGGGCAGGCGACCCGGCGACGGCGAGCGCGGCGGGCGACGTGCCGGGTCTCGAAATGTGGCTTCGGCGCCCCGGTCGCGAACCGGTCAGGTTCGGCTTCTCCGATCCGCCTCGGAGCGACGCCGCTGCCGTCGTTCGGGAATTGCGCCGCCGCGGCCTGGCGGTGGAGCTGCTTTCCGGAGACCGGACGGCGACCGTCGCCGACATGGCGGGCACGCTCGGCATCGACAGCTGGCAGGCGGAATGCGCACCGGAGCAGAAGGTGGCGCGAATCGCCGCCTTGCAGAGTGCCGGACGCAAGGTCCTGATGGTCGGCGACGGGCTGAACGACGCGCCGTCGCTCGCAACCGCCTCGGTGTCGCTTTCGCCTTCGTCGGCCATAGACATCACCCAGACGGCGGCCGATGCCGTTTTCCAGGGCGAGAAGCTCCAGCCGGTCGTGGACGTGCTCGACGTCGCGACCCGCGCCCAGCGCCTCGTGCGGCAGAATTTCGCGCTGGCCTTCACCTACAATGCCGTGACCATTCCTCTCGCGGTCGCAGGCTTCGTCACGCCGCTGATCGCGGCCATCTGCATGTCGGCTTCGTCGCTCCTGGTGGTGGGGAACGCGCTGCGCCTGTCGCTTGGTCGGGTGCGCTCGGCGGAAGGACCTTCGGCACCGCAGGCCCGGCCGGCTGCCGAGCTCGTGCCAGCCGAATGAGCGGGATCGTCTACCTCATTCCGATCGCGCTCTTCCTCGGGCTGCTCGGTCTCCTCGCCTTTCTCTGGGCGCTCCGCAGCGGGCAGTTCGACGATCTGGACGGGGCCGCGCAACGGATCCTGTTCGACGACGACGAGGAGCCGCCGATCGATGGGCACCCCGGGCGGAGCCGCAACGGGACGGGTGTGCCTGCCGATCCGCCAACCGCCTCAGTGGCACATGAGGACCGGGAGCGGTGATTGCTCCAGCATCTGGGTGGTGACGCCGCCGAGGATCATCTGGCGCAGCCGACTGTGCGTGTAGGCTCCCATCACCACGAGGTCGGCGCCGTCATTCTGCGCTTCCTCGAGCAGGGCGTCGCCCGCATCCCGATGGTCGCGTTCGATCAAGCGCGACGCGGCGGCGATCCCGTGCCAGGCAAGGTAGCGCTCCAGCCCGTGTGGCCCGCCATCGCGGCCCGGATGCTCGTTCAGTGTCAGCACCTGCACCTGCTCTGCCCGGCGGAGCAGGGGCAGCGCCGCCGCAACTGCGCGGGCGGCCTCCGTGCTGCCGTTCCAGAACACGGCCACCCGCTTGCCGAATGCCGTGACCGGGTCGGGCGGCGCCATGAGCACTGGCCGGCCGCCTCCGAAGATCGCGGCTTCCACAACGCCACTATCCGTCCGGGGCGGGGCGACCCGGGCGGCGATCACGAGGTCCGCGAACCGCCCCTCCGCGGGCACTACGTCTGCCGGGCGCCCGGTTGCCTCGCGCCAGCACACGCTGCCGCCCGGCTGGCGGTCCGGATGCTCCGCCTCCCGCATCTGGCCGCCGGCGAGAAAGGCGTCATACGCGGAACGGGCATTCTTGCGGAGCTTCGCAATCTCCTCCTCCGCCTCCTTCATCAGCCGCTCGACGATCTCCCCCGACAGTCCTTCGCCGACCACGGGGATAGAATCCCGCGGCTCGGGAAGAGATGAGAGCACGTCGATATGCGCGTCGGCGTCCCCGGCCGCGAGGTGCGCCAGATGCAGCACCGATCGATCGGACGGGAGCCCTTCGACAACGGCGAGGATCACCTGCATCTGTCTCTCCTCCGCAGCTCGGTTGCGAACGCGATTGCCGAAATCTTAGCGCGAATGCAGCAGTGACAGCCAATGCGACAAACGGATGCACCGGGTCATTTCCATTTGCCCCGGGCGCAGGGCGAGGGGACCGGTGCGGGATCTCCGCTGCTCCACGCTGCCCGCACGGCCGTTCATTGGACGAATGCCGTCGGGTCTGGCTATGCTGTGCCTAAGCTCGCAGCCACCGCCCATCGAAAGGTTGAATTGCAGCATGAACTCTGCTCCCAGTCGGACGACTGTCGACCTCATCCGCAAGCTCGTGAGCTACGATACCACCAGCCGTAACTCGAACCTCGAGCTGATCGACTACATAGAGGACTATCTCGCCGGACATGGCGTCTCCTCCGAGCGTGTCTATGACGACGAGAAGCGCAAGGCGAACCTGTATGCGACGCTCGGGCCGCGGGACAAGTCAGGCGTCATGCTGTCCGGTCACGTCGACGTGGTTCCGGTGGACGGGCAGGCCTGGACGACAGACCCGTTCGAGCTGACGGAGAAGGATGGGCGGCTCTACGGCCGCGGCAGCGCCGACATGAAGTCGTTCGTTGCACTGTCTCTGGCGGCGGTGCCGGAGTTTCTGAGGCGAGGCCTGCACACGCCGATCCACCTCGCGATCTCCTATGACGAGGAGGTCGGCTGCATCGGCGTGCGCGGCCTGATCGACCGGTTGAACCAGATGCCGGTGAAGCCTGCGATGTGCATCGTCGGCGAGCCCACCGAAATGTTGCCGGTGATCGGCCACAAGGGGAAGTACAGCTTCCGCGTCGAGGTGCGCGGGCTGGAATGCCATTCCAGCCTTGCTCCTACGGGCGTGAACGCCGTCGAGTACGGAGCCGAGCTCGTCACGTTCCTCCGTAGGATGGCCCGACGCGCGCGGGAGGAGGGGCCGTTCGACGATCTGTACGACGTCGGCCACACCACGGTGCATACCGGTGTCATGCACGGCGGTACGGCCGTGAACATCGTGCCGCAGGAATGCTCACTGGACTTCGAGTTCAGATACATCGCCAAGGACGACCCCGAGGCGCTGCTCGAGGAGATTCGGAGGTTCGTTCGCGAGAAGCTCGAGCCGGAGATGCAGGCGGTGTTTCCGGGCGCGGGCTTCACCATCACGGAAAGATCGCGCATACCGGAGCTGGACACCAATCCGGACGAAGAGGTCGTAGCCTTCGTGAAATCGCTCGCGGAGCGAAACGATCACGGCAAAGTCGCTTTCGGCACCGAGGGCGGCCTCTTCCAGAGCCGTGCCGAGATCCCCACCGTGGTCTGCGGTCCAGGGAGCATTGAGCAGGCGCACAAGCCCGACGAGTTCATCACGCTCGAACAGGTCGCGAAGGGCGAGGCGTTCCTGCGTCGCCTGATGGATCGCGTTTGCGTGAGCGCAGCAGGGTGAGGGCGGAGCGGACGGCGGCTCTGCCCACCGCAGTTGCCCATTGCAGCCATTCCTGTCCCAGTATCTCGGGGCCGATCGTCCATGACGACGACCGCTCCCCACATCTAGCAAGAGGCGAGGACGAGATGAACGGAGCCGAGAGCCTAGTGCGCACGCTGGTGGCCGGCGGCGTGGACGTATGCTTTACCAACCCCGGCACCTCCGAAATGCACTTCGTTGCCGCCCTCGACAAGGTCGACGGGATGCGGTGCGTGC
>JAJUGE010000149.1 GCA_029268305.1 Alphaproteobacteria bacterium | reverse complement strand
GGCGAAGGGTGTATTGGGCGGGCTCGCCGATCTAGTCGTGATCAGCTTCGTGGCGAAGATGCGGTTCGTGGCGTGCCGCAACCCCGCCTTCAAGGACGCCATCAAGCTCGAGAACGTCGTCCTGCGGACCGCTCCCGAGTGGCAGAAGGTTAGGGCGGGCGTGACGGTGCCCGCGCAGCCGTCAAACCGGGCGCGGGCCGCCGCTCCCGCGCAGGCCACGGCCCCTGCCTGGGGCCAGTCGCAGCCGTCCGCAGCACCTGCCGCACCCGCCTGGGCCGCGAGCTCGGCGCCGCCCGCTTCCCCCGAACCCGCGTCGGCCTCGAAGGCGGCGGGCGGCCCGGCCTGGCTGAACCCGTGAGTCCGGACCAATGGCAGGCGCATGTTACCACCGAGGCGGCCCTGGCGATGGGACGGTGGCTCGAGGCGCGCGGGCGGCTCGAACGCCCCATCGCCAGCCTGACCCGGCGCGATCTCGAATGCATGGCATCGAACGCCATCAGCCGGTTCATCGTGCTGGCCTCCGAACGCCGGACCGTCGCCGCGACCGAGGAGGAGTGCGACACGCTCGACCGCCTGCTCATGGGCTGACGCCCGCCGAGCTCGCCCGGCGCGTTCCCTGCGCGCTCTGCGGCCGGGAGGCCCGCGGCTTCGGCTATTGGCCCGGCGTGCGCCGGCACCGCCATTCCCACTACCGCTTCTGCTCCATGACCTGCCTGACGGCGGGCTCGGCCATTGCCCGAAGGAACCTCGGCATGATCGACAAGACCGACATGGAAATCCGCGCCATCCGGGAGGCGCGCCAGTTCCTGGCCGAGGCGCTGACGGAGATGGGGCTCATGGAGCCCTTCTTCCACCGGCCGGCCGAGGACATCGACCGCGTGATCGAGGCCTGCGTCGATGGCTTCCAGGCCTCGATGCTGCGCCAGTCCGACGATTCCGACGTGCCGTTCTGAGGGCACGCCGATGCTGGTCGACCTCAACCATCGCTCGAGCTTCGTCTACGGCCGCGCCGCGGACGCACCGGTTCCGCTCGGTGCCCGGATCAATGCGATCATCGACGTGGCACTCGTGGCCGAACGCGAGGGTCAGCGCCCGCGCGATTATCTCGGCGCGAGCCGGATCGGCGAGCCCTGCGCCCGGCGCCTCGTCTACGAAGTCATGCACACGCCGCCCGATCCCGGCAAAGAGTTCGGGGGCCGCACCCTCCGCATCTTCGCCGTCGGGCACGCCTTCGAGGACCTCGCGATCCGGTGGCTGCGCCGGGCGCGGTTCGACCTGCGGACGCAGGCGCGCGACGGCGGCCAGTTCGGCTTCGAGACCGCGGGTGGTCGGATCCGGGGCCATGTGGACGGTGTGATCACCGGCGGCCCGGAGATCGGCCTCGCCTGGCCGGTGCTCTGGGAGCACAAGGCGCTGAAAGCCTCGTCCTGGTCGGATACCGCGAAGAAAGGAGTCCGGCTCTCGAAGCCCGTCTACTACGGGCAGATGCAGATCTACATGGCCTACATGGGCCTCGGGGCCGCCCTCTTCACGGGGCTCAACAAGGACACCTGCGAGCTCTACCACGAGAGCGTTCCCTTCGATGCGCCCACCGCGCAGGCGCTCTCCGACAAGGCGGTCGACGTGCTGCGCGCGGCGGATGCCGGCGAGCTTCTGCCCCGCACCGCGGCGAGCCCGGATTTCTATCTCTGCCGGTTCTGTCCCTACGCCGCGCGCTGCTGGGAGGACCGGGCATGACCATCGCCTTGTCCGACATGCAGGCCGGCGCCATCGCCGCGATCCGCGACTGGTTTGAGAACCGCCGCGACGAACAGCAGGTCTTCCGGGTCTTCGGCTATGCCGGTAGCGGAAAGACCACGACCACCGCCCTCGCGATCGAGGCGCTCGGGCTGGAGCCGTTGGCGCCCGGCGGATCCGGCGGCGTGCTCTTCGCCGCCTTCACCGGCAAGGCGGCGCTCGTGATGACCCGCAAGGGCACGCCGGCGCAGACGATTCACAGCCTGATCTACCGCGTCTCGGAGGCGACGCCCGAAGAGATCGAGCGGGTGACCGAAGACCTGGCCACCCTCCGCCGCGACCTGCCGCGAATGGGGCCGGCCGAGCGCGACTTCGCGATGACGCGGATTGCCCAGCTCGAGCTGCGGCTCGAGGATATCCACCAGCCGAAGTTCCTGATCAACGAGCAGTCGACCCTGCGCGACGCGGACCTGCTCGTCCTCGACGAGGTGTCGATGGTGGGCGAGGAGATGGCCCGCGACCTCCTGGCCTTCGGAAAGCCGATCCTGGTGCTCGGCGATCCGGGCCAGCTGCCGCCGGTGAAGGGCACCGGGTTCTTCACCGAGGCGGCGCCGGACGTGATGCTGACCGAGGTCCACCGCCAGGCACGCGACAGCGCCATCCTCCGGCTCGCGACCATGGCGCGCGAGGGCGTGCCGATCCCGGTGGGACCCCACGACGATTACGTCTGGAAGATGGCGCGTCACGATGTCGGTCCCGCGCAGATGCTGAGGGGCGGTCAGGTGATCTGCGGCACCAATGCGACCCGCCGCTGGCTGAACACCGCGATGAAGCGCGCCGCCGGCTTCGAGGCGGATTACCCGACCGGCCGCGGCGAGAAGATCATCTGCCTCAGGAACCGCCACGATCTCGGCCTGATCAACGGCATGTTCCTCACCCTCACCGACGTGCGTCAGGAGCCGGACGACGCGTTCGCCTTCAGCGCCACCGTCGAGACCGAGGACGGCGAGAGCATCGCCGGGCGGCAGAGCTTCTGGCGCGGCGAATATGCCGACCACGTGGCTTTCGATCCCGAGCGCGGGCGCCGGGAATGGCAGATCCGCCGCGGGCTGATCGAGAGCAGCTGGGGCTACGCGATCACCTGCCATAAGTCGCAGGGAAGCCAGTTCCCCACCGTCGTGGTGGTCGACGACGGGTTCGGCCGCAGCGCCGAGGACCGGAACCGCTGGCTCTATACGGCGATCACCCGCGCGGAATGGGGGCTCGTGATCCTGTCATGACCTCCATCGGCATCATCAACGTGGTCGCGTCCGGCGTCCGCATCCATCGATGGACGGTCATTGCTCCGGCCGAGCCCCATGCTACGCGGTCAGGCCGCATCCGCAGGCGATGGCTTTGCCGCTGCGATTGTGGAACCGAGAAGGAGGTCCTGCACCAGAGTCTTCAGCTCGCACTTCGATCGGAAACCGGAGGAAGCCGCAGCTGTGGCTGCCTGGCAGTCGAACGGGCGACCAGGCACGGCCACGCCGCCCACTCCCGTCCGAGCAGCGAATACATGGCCTGGTTGGCCGCCAAGAAGCGCTGCGCCAATCCGCGGAATGCATCGTACCGAACGTATGGCGGCCGCGGCGTCGCGATGTGCCGCCGATGGACGGACAGCTTCGAAGCATTCCTCGAGGACCTCGGTCCAAAACCGCACCCGGCCTGGAGCCTCGACCGGATCTCTCCTGACGGCGGATACGAGCCTGGAAACTGCCGCTGGGCGCCGCCGATCGTCCAGTCGCGCAACAGGCGCAGCACGCGCTGGTTCGTCTTCGAGGGACAGACTTGCACCATCGGCGAGGTGGCCCGGTTCTTCGGGATCACCCGAGACCAGGCGCGGGCGCTCGAGCGGAAAGGGAGACTGCCGGTACGCCGCGCCGAAACCAGGCCACTTGCCGCGCACGACCTCGCTGCAGCCATCATCCTCGATCTCAACGGGGCCGCGCCGACCGTCGAGGTTCCGTCGTCGGAGGTCGTCGACCTTGCTTGACCTCAACGAGGCCATTCCGCCCGACGCCGACGCACCACGCTACGATCGCGACCTGATCGTCCAGCGTCTGCGCGAGACCGCGGTCCACTGGGTGCAGGACCTCTTCCCGCGTGGCCGCCGTTCAGGCGACGAGTGGCGGCTCGCCAACATCCGGGGCGACGCGCCGCGAAAGGTAGGCTCCTGCGTCATCACGCTCCGCGGTGCTCACGCCGGCGACTGGATCGACTTCGACGGCAATCAGGGCGGCGGACCGATCAGCGCCATCGAGGAGGCCACCGGGCTCGAAGGCCGAGCCCTGATCGTGAAGGCCGCCGAGATCGCCGGTGTCGCCCCCGGTGCCCCCGAGCGGCGCGCCCCGGCAACGCCTCCCCCGCCGAAGCGCGATGCCGCCCGGGAGATCGCCCACATCCTGTCGGGCGCCGAACCACTCGTGGCCTCGCCCGCTGCGGATTATCTCGCGGGCCGCGGCCTCGCCGTGCCGGCGGAGGCCGATCTCCTGTCCCACCCCGATCTGACACATTGGGAGACGAAGACCGGCTATCCGGCGCTCCTCGGGCAGGTCCGCGACCGCAACGGCGACGTCATCGGTCTGCACCGCACCTGGCTCGAGACGGCACCGGACGGCAGCACCCGGAAGGCGCCGATCCCGAAGGCGAAGAAGATGGTCGGCCGGGTCGCGGGTGGCGCCGTGCGCCTTGGCCCTCTCGGCGACGGCCACCGGCTTGCCCTCTGTGAAGGCATCGAGACCGGCCTCGCGGCGATGACCGCCTGCCCCGGTCTGCCGGTCTGGGCGGCGCTCTCGACCTCGGGCCTCGAACAGGTCGAGCTGCCGCCCGCTGCCCGGCGCGTCCTGATCCTCGCCGACAATGATGTCTCCGGCGCCGGCATGCGTGCCGCCGACGCCGCCGCACGGCGACTGCGCGCTCAGGGCCGCGACGTCGCTATCGCACTGCCGCCCGACGAGGGAGAAGACTTCAACGACCTTCTGCAGCGCGAGGGGCCCGAGGCCGTCGCGCGGGTGATCGCCGCGGCGGAGCGCGTCGTCGGCGCCGAAACGGTCCTGCAGATCGGACAGCACCGGCCGCTCAACTACCAGGGCTCGGGCGACACGGTCCCTACCCTGCGCGCCGACGAGGGTGATCTCGCCCGCGCGAACGAGCAGGTCTGGAGCCTGCTCATGGCCTCGAACCGCACACCCTGGATCTTCCGCTTCGCCGGACAGCCGACATGGGTGGTGCCGGACGACGAGGGCCGCCCGGTCGCCTCTCCCCTCAACGAGGAACGGCTCCGCCACATGCTCGCGCGGCTGGCCCGCTGGGTGCGCCAGAACGCCAAGGGCGAGCTGATCCCGACCCCGCCACCCGTGCCGGTGATCAAGTCCGTCCTCGCCACCCCCGATCCGGCGCTGCCGGTGCTCACCGGCATCGTCAACACACCGGTATTCGGACGGGGCGGGACGCTCATCACCGCGCCCGGTTATCATCCCGATGCGCGGCTCCTCTACATCCCGGCCCCCGGCTTTGCCGTGCCCGAGATCCCCGCCCACCCCTCCCCGGCCGACATCGCCGCCGCCCGGACGCTCCTCTGCGAGGATCTGCTCGGCGACTTCCCCTTCGCCGGCGATGCCGAGCGCGCTCATGCTGTGGCGCTGCTGCTGCTCGGCTTCCTGCGCGGCATGATCGACGGGCCGACCCCGCTGCATCTGATCGAGAAGCCCGCACCCGGCTCCGGTGCCACGCTGATGGTCGATGCCGTCGCGACGATTCTGACCGGCACTGGTGCCAGCGTCATGACCGAGGGGCGCGACGACGATGAATGGCGCAAGCGCGTCACCGCCAAGCTCCGCCAGATCCCGTCCATCGTGCTGATCGACAACCTCCGCGCCAGGCTCGACAGCTCG
>JAJUGE010000148.1 GCA_029268305.1 Alphaproteobacteria bacterium | reverse complement strand
GGGACAGCGGCACCGGCGGGGGGTTCACGCCGGCATATCCTGGTCGGAGCATTCGCACTGGCAGCATTCTCGATCCTGACCTCCTGCGCCATGCACGATGAGGGAGCCGCGCCGCCCAAGGACCGCTATCTCGTCTTCTTCGAATCGCGAAGCACGACGCTCGACGCCGATGCCCTGGAAGTCGTGGACGAGATCGCTGCGGGCGCGAGATCGACTCGACCGGAGACGATCCTGATTCGCGGCTATGCCGACCCGCGCGGCAGCGCCGGCGACAACGCGAAATTGTCGGACGAGCGGGCGCAGATCGTCGCCCGAGCCCTGCTGGAGCGCGGCGTCGAAGCCGATCGCATCCGTACCCAGGCGTTCGGCGAGAACACCGTCGACGGCGACCCGCTGCTGCACGCTGCGGATCGGCGGGTGGAAGTCCTCTTCGGTCAGGGCCGATGAGCCTGATCGCTCAGGCCGCGTGTTCCTGAAGCTCCGAGGTGCAGAACGGGCAGCGGGTCGCCTGTATCGGAATCGTAGACACGCAATAGGGGCAGTTCTTCTCGGTCGGCGACGGAGGCGCTTCCTCCGCCCGGTCGAACTGGCGCCGCAGACGATTGACCTGCCGGACCAATACAAACACCGCGAATGCGACGATCAGAAACCGGATCACCGCGTTTATGAAAACACCGTAGTTGATGGTGGCTGCCCCGGCTTCCCGTGCGGCAGCCAAAGAGGGATACTCGGTTCCCGAGAGATTGATGTAGTACTCGGAAAAATCGATGCCGCCCATGAGGTAGCCTATGGGCGGCATGAGGATGTCGTTGACGAGCGAATTGACGATCGCGGTGAAAGCCGCGCCTATGATGATTCCGACGGCCAGATCGATGACGTTGCCGCGGGAAATGAACTCCTTGAACTCGGCTAACATTCCCCACCCCCACCGTTAGATCGGGGAAGGCCGGCCGGCCTTCCCCGTACTGGTCTCAGAGGTCGGCGAACCGCTTCAGATGGAAGTCCGTGTCGCCGAACGAGCGGTCGATCATCGTCAGCCGCTTGAAGTAGTGACCGGCCGCGTATTCGTCGGTCATGCCGATGCCGCCGTGCAGCTGAATCCCCTGCTGCCCGACATAGCGCGCCGACTTGCCGATCTGGACCTTCGCCGCCGACATCGCCTTCTTGCGCTCCGTCTCGTCGGCCTCGTCCACCCGCATCGCGGCCATCATCGCCATCGACTTGGCTTCCTCATGGGCGATGAACATGTCGACCATACGATGCTGCAGCACCTGGAAGCGGCCGATCGGCTGACCGAACTGCTCGCGAGTCTTCAGGTACTCGAGCGTCATGTCGTTGAGCGCCTTCATCGCGCCGACGGCTTCGGCGGAGATCGCGGCGATGCCGTGGTCGATCACTTTCTCGAGCAGCGGCAGGCCCTTGCCTTCCTCTCCGACGAGGGCGTCCGCGCCCACCTTGACGTTGTCGAGGTAAACCTCGCCGGCGCGGAGCCCGTCGGCGGTCGGATAGCCGCGCACGCGCAGGCCTTGTGCGTCCTTGTCGACCAGGAACAGCGAAATGCCGTCGGCATCGCGCGACTGGCCCGACGTCCGCGCCACGACGATGATCTTGTCGGCCGAGGGCGCGCCGAAAACGACGCCCTTCATCCCGTTCAGGACGTAGCTGCCGCCGTCCTTCTTCGCGGATGTCTCGACGTCGGCGAGGTTGTAGCGCGACTGGCGCTCGGCAAAGGCCAGAGCGAGCTTCAGCTTGCCTTCCGCCACTGCCGGCAGGATAGCCTGCTTCTGCTCCTCGCTGCCGCCGTGCAAAATCGCCCCGCCGCCGAGCACGACGGTCGGGAGGTAAGGCTCGGCGACCAGCCCGGTGCCGAACGCTTCCATGACGATCATGGTCTCGACGGGCGTACCGCCGAAGCCGCCATACTGCTCGGGGAACGGCATGCCCAGCCAGCCGAGCTCGGCGAACTGGCTCCAGTTCTTGTCGCTGTATCCCTCGTCCGTCGCGACCAGCTTCCGGCGCTGCTCGAAGCCGTAATTGTTCTGGATGAACCGGTCGACGCTGTCCTTGAGGAGGGACTGGTCGTCGGAATACTCAAAGTCCATGGGCTGGTTTCTCCGTCGTTCGGCGCCGGGTTGGCCCGCTTGGTTCTTATCGGCTCGCCGATACGGCCGGACCGGGAACGGCCGCCCGCTCGGTGCTCGAACCTGCACGAAGCGAAACTACGGGGTTGCCGGGGGGTTTGCAAGCCGGGTGCATTAGCCTTGCGCCGTCTGCTAAAGCCCCAGCACGCCCTTGGCGATGATGTTCTTCTGGATCTCGTTCGAGCCCCCGGCGATCGACATCGCGCGCGCCTCGAAATAGTCGGGGGCCATGCGGAACAGATAGTCGGGGCCGACCGGCTCCTCGTTCCAGCCGCCGCGGATCGCCTGGGGCTCGAACGGCTGGGCGTAATAGGCGCCGGCCTCCATCGAGAGCTCGTTGACGCGCTTGATCACCTCGGCGGTGCGTAGCTTGATCAGCCCCGCCTGGCCGAGGTCCATCGGCTTGTCGGCCGCCGCGGCGGACAGGGTGCGCAGCGCGGTCAGCTCCAGCGTCTGCAGCTCCTGCTCGCAATCGGCGATCTTGTGCCGGAAGACCTCGTCGTCGATCAGACGTCCGCCCGAGACCCGCTCTTCCGCCGCTATCTCCTTCGTTTTCACCAGCGTGCGCTTGGTGATCGAGATCCAGGAGGCGTTCGAGCGTTCGTGGCCGAGCAGATATTTGGCGATCCGCCAGCCCTCGCCCTCCTCGCCGACCCGATCCTCCACCGGAACCCGCACATCGTCGAAGAACTCCTGGTTGAAGACGTGGCGACCGTCGATGGTGATGATCGGGCGGATCGTCACTCCCGGCGCTTTCAGATCGATCAGCAGGCAGGTAATCCCCTCCTGCTTCTTGCCCGTCGTGGATGTGCGCGTGAGCGCGAACATCCGGTCGGCGCAATGGGCATGGCTCGACCAGATCTTCGTGCCGTTGACCACGTAATGGTCGCCATCCCGCACCGCGCTGAGCTTGAGCGAGGCCAGGTCGGAGCCCGAGCCCGGCTCGGAATAGCCCTGCGACCAGATCTCCTCGCTCGTCAGGATCTTCGGAATGTATTTGCGCTTCTGCTCCTCGGTGCCGAAGGCGAGCAGCACCGGGCCCACCATGCGTGTGCCGAAATGGATCGTGCGCGGCGCGCCGCCCAGGAACAGCTCGTCCTCGAACAGATATTTCTGTCCGGCCGTGAATCCGGGGCCGCCGTCCTTCTTGTCCCAGTTCGTCGCGATCCACCCCTCGGCCGAGAGGATCTTCATCCAGCGCCGCAGATCGTCGCACGAGAGCTCGAAGCCCCGGTCCACCTTCTCACGAATGTCCTGGGGCAGCTTCTCGCGCACCCAGGCGCGGACCTTCTCGCGAAACGCTTCTTCTTCGGGGGAAAATCTGAGGTCCATGGCAGTCGACTCCGAATCGCTACGCCGCCCACCGCTCGCTTGCCGTCACCCCACACTCGATGCGGGATCCATGGGTGAGCGGCCGGGCACGAGGGGTGGCGGAAAGAGGCGCGGCCGGCGAGCCGCTTTGCGTCCCCTCGCACAGAGTCCTAGCTCCCTCTGCGGGGCTGCGCCCCTCCGCCCGGGATGACATCACAACGAGCGACAAGTCTCCATCACAAACCCAGCACCCGCTTCGCGATGATGTTCTTCTGGATCTCGTTCGAGCCGCCGGCGATCGAAGTGCCC
This sequence comes from Alphaproteobacteria bacterium, assembly GCA_029268305.1. GTDB lineage: Bacteria > Pseudomonadota > Alphaproteobacteria > JAJUGE01 > JAJUGE01 > JAJUGE01. The sequence continues at coordinate 1,982 of JAJUGE010000148.1, read as the reverse complement.
CGCATCTGGAAGTACTCGGGCGCCATCCGGAACTGATAGTCGGGGCCGACCTGCTCCGCATTGCTCTGGCCCCGCAGCGCCTCGCGGTCGAGCGGGTGCGCGTAATAGGCGCCGGCTTCCATCATCAGCTCCGTCACCGCCTGCTGCATGCACGCCATCCGGAACTTCAGCACCGAGGCTTCCGGTCCGATCGGCTTGTCGGCCGACGCGCTCGCCAGCACGCGCAGCGACGTCAGCTCGAGCGCACGCAGGTCCGACTCGAGCTCCGCGATCTTCCGGCGGAACGCGGGCTCGTTCTCCAGTCGCTCGCCGTCCGCGCGCTCCTTGCTCGCCATCTCGCGCAGCTTGGTGGCCCGCCACTTGATCATCGACACGCCGGAGCCGTTCGAGCGCTCGTGACCGAGCAGGTACTTGGCGATGGCCCAACCCTGCCCTTCTTCACCGACCCGGTCCTCGACCGGCACGCGCACATTGTCGAAGAATTCCTGGTTGAAGTGGTGCCGGCCGTCGATGGTGATGATCGGGCGCACGGTCAGCCCGGGCAGCTTCAGGTCGATCAGCAGGACCGTGATGCCGTCCTGCTTCTTCGGCTCCACGCTGGTCCGCACCAACGCGAACATGCGGTCGGCACAATGCGCGTAGCTGGTCCAGATCTTGGTGCCGTTGACGACATAGTGGTCACCGTCTCGAACGGCGCTGGTCTTCAGCGAGGCCAGGTCCGAACCGGCACCGGGCTCGGAATATCCCTGACACCAGATCTCCTCGCTGGTCAGGATCTTCGGCAGGTACTTCTTCTTCTGCTCCTCGGTGCCGTAGCGGAGCAGCACCGGGCCGACCATCCGTGTGCCGAAATGCACCGTCCGCGGTGCGCCGCCGAGGAATATCTCCTCCTCGAGGATGTACTTCTGCGCGATGTTCAATCCGGGCCCGCCGGCTTCTTTCGGCCAGTTGGTGGCGATCCAGCCGCGCTCGCTCAGGATGCGCATCCAGCGCGAGAAGTCGTCGCAGGTCAGCTCGATGCCCCTGTCGACCTTCTCCTTGATATCGCGCGGCAGATTGGCCGCCACCCACTCGCGCACCTCCTTGCGGAAGGCCTGTTCTTCGGGCGTGAAACGCAGGTCCATCGTCGTTCCTCGGGATCGTTATCGAAGTTGGCCGCACTATAAGCCGGAGCGGGCGCTGGCGCGACCGCCGAGGCGGCGTCATGGCCAACAGCCGAAAATGGAACTAAAGCGCTGCGACTTCCGTCGGTTGAAGTATACCGCCGCCTCGGCGGCTCATTTGGATCCTCAGGAGTTGAGTTCATGAAGCAGTGGCTTGCCAGCCTTTCCGTGGTAGCACTCGCCGCGGCGTTCGCGCCCGCGGCCGTAGCCCAGCAGGCGACACCGCAGCCCAACATGGAAGCGCCCGCCGCAGCCGTGGAGCAGCCTACCGACGAGGAGTTGCGGACCTTCGCTTCCGCGGCTCTCGAAGTGCGCGAAATCGGCGCCGAATGGCAGCCAAAGATCACCGAGGCGGGTTCAGAGGAACAAGCGGCGGAGATCCAGACGCAGGCGCGTGACGAGATGGTCGAGGCCGTGGAGCAGAAAGGACTGAGCGTCGAGCGCTACAACGAAATCACGCAACAGGTCCGGAGCAACCCGGAGCTCGCCGAAAAGGTTACCGCCTATATGCAGGAGGCCCGGTAACCAGCCAAGGAGCGCGTGGACGGGCCGGCAGTGCGGCGACGGCCGCGCCGCGCGCCGGTCCTTCACAGCCCCAATGCCGCCTTGGCGATAATGTTGCGCTGAATCTCGTTGGAGCCGGAATAGATCGACACCTTCCGGAAGTGGAAGTATTTTGGGCTGGTAGAGTTCGCGTATTCGGTCCCGATCGCCGGCTCGTTCCACCCTTCTTTCAAGGCTTCCAGCACATAGGGCTGCCCGTAATAGGCGATCGCCTCCATCTTCAGCTCCGTGAGGAGCTGGTGCAGTTCCGTCTGC
>JAJUGE010000147.1 GCA_029268305.1 Alphaproteobacteria bacterium | reverse complement strand
TCAGTCGCCTGCACGAGCTCGCCACGAGCACTCCGGATGAAATCGAACCGCTGGATGTCGATGATGAACTCGAAGAGATGGCCGCCAACCTGATTCCCTATTCGGTCCTCCTTCTTCATCACGTCGGGCAGCAAGCCGATCTGCTTGCAGATCTTCGGCGAACGGCTGCCCCTCCCCCAAAGGTAGGGCGAAATGAGCTTTGCCCCTGCGGATCCGGCAAGAAGTACAAGAAATGCTGCGGCGGCGCCTGAGCGTCTGGGTTATCTTAGATCGCTCGGCGACAACACCTTCACGGCAGCGACCGGGCAGATCCCTGGGGGCGTGCCCGAAGGGGGCGCCGCGGGGATTCAGCCTTCCCAATAGGCATTGGTGAAGACAAGCCGCTCCTCAGGCACTGCTTCGAGAAAGACGCCAGACCTTCCACCTCTTCGCCATCCGAACCATGCATGACGATGTGCGAGGGCCCTCCGGCCCTTTGCTCCAGGACCTTCACCTCGCTTGTCCAGGAGGGTGGATGGAACCAGCGTTCCAGCAGCCGGGGTTCCGTCCGGCAGCACCACACACCTGCGCAATCGGCGCTGCCAGCAGGCGCTCGAACCGCAACTCGTAGCCGTGTGGGAATTCGCCGGTCATGCGCCTTGTCCAGTCGGTCAGCAAGCCATCTTCGGCCCGGTGGCTTGCCGCTACTACATGGTCTTCCTGGCCCGTTCCGGCCACTCCGCGTCATAGGTCTCGCCGTCGATGCGCTGTCGGCTTGTGGCGACAAGGATCTGGCCCGGGGAGGGAAGGGAGGCTGGACCCACCTGGCTTTCGGGATCCCACAGGCGGGAGCGGTGGATCGCACGGGCGCACTGGAAGTAGACCTGCGCCACCGAGATGACGATCACGGACCGTGGCGCCTTGCCGTCGACGGCGAAGGCGGCGCAAAGGTCGGGATCAACGGATATCCGGGCGGTGCCGTTGACACGAAGCGTCGTGCCTGAACCGGGCACCAGAAAAAGCAGGCCGACCCGCCCGACCTCGACGATGTTCCTCAGTGAATCGATGCGGTTGTTGCCGCGGCGGTCGGGCATCATCAGCGTCCTGTCGTCCACGATCCGCACGAAGCCCGCCAGATCGCCCCGCGGCGAGCAGTCGAGCCCCTCAGTCCCACAGGTGGCGAGCGTCACGAAGGGCGAAGCCTCGATAAAGGCGGCATATTCCGGAATGATCCGGTCGGTTACTTTGACGAGCGCGTCGTCGCTCGGCTGCCCGTAGAGCGCCTCCAGCTCCGCGATGGTGGAAATCGTGGTTATGGCACTTCACCGTTCAAAGTTCGAGGTTGCATTTCCGGCAGGTCGGGCGCGGCAGGTACCGACGCTGGCAGTTACAGCGAGCACAGAATGACTAGTCTAGCTGCTCACCTGCCCAGAAACCAACGGGAGCCTGAGCTGGCCAGCGCCTGCCTGTCTGTCGCGAGCCAAAAGATACGCGTTGGCTGCGGTGTCGACGGATTGCCTTATTCCGCTTCCCGATCAACTGAACACGAAGGCCTCGCGGTTCACGACCACATTTCTCGCTCACCACGAGCTGAGCGGCAAGGGCGGCTAAGCGCCGGCGAAGCCTCGACGCATCCAGATCTGTACGACGACGTTGGAGACGACATGCCGCCGGACAGCGGCGCACCATAAAGAGAGAAGATCACGAAGGTCAGAGCCATGAACACGAGGCTGAGCTCCAGCATCCTGATCACGGGCTCTGCATCCTCCGGTCAGTAATTGCGGCAGGAACGTAAAGAAGAAGATCGAAAGCTTCGGATTCAGCAGGTTGATGAGGATCGCTGAGACGATTACCTGCGGCGCACTCTTGCCGCTCGTGTCGTGGCTCAGGTTCAGCGTGCCGCGATCACATAACATCATCGCCAGGCCATATAGAGCAGATAGGCGACCCCCGAGATACTTATGCTCCGCATGGCGAGGGCGATCTCGGAGATCTCGAACGGGCCGCAACGAGAGGAGTGAACCTGCTTCTTGTGCCGAAATCTTTTGTCCTGTCGTCGTTCAACGGAGGGCAGGCATACAGAGCAGTGTTCGGTCATATGGAGCTCTCCACTGTATTCATCCGCTTACTCAACGAGCGCCTTGAAGACCGCATCCGGACCATCCTTATAGAACTCGATGCTGATCTTCGTCCAAAGCTCGTCGGGAAGATCATTCAGCTGCCGGCGTGCGGAAACCGGCATCAGAAGAGTCTGAGCTTGCTTGTCGATAGCGAGCTCGGCGATCCTGACTGCGTTCGGGATCATGTCAATCGAGCCCCCGAGATTCAGAGCGCCCACGACCATCGTTCCCCCTCGCGTGTTTCGGCCGAGCACGGCGCCGCAGAGGGCGACGAGCACGGGCACGCCGAGGCCCTCGCCGGACTTGTCCGTGTCCAGGGGGCGCATCTGGATTGTGAACTCCTCTTCCCGCGGATTGCGGTCGCCCACCAACTCTTTCGCCCTCGTGTACAGGTTCTGTTCGCCAACGCGGACGCTCTCGCGAAACGCTGGTGGCGTCGGCTGATTGAGAATCCGCACGCCACTGCCCGGACCGCAGGTGACCTCGATCCGGTAGAGGCCGGGGCCGGTCTCGGACGTGCCGAGACTGACACCCCAGACCTGGCCCGGTGGCAGAGGATCACTCTCGATCGCTTCGTCGCTGTGGAGTTCAGGCGTCGCGACGAACTGCTCCACCCCCTCGGGTCCGAGGATGTAGCTGAAGTGTGTGTTCCGGAACTCGCTCTTGAAGACGCGCCTCTGCTGCTCCTTCACGCGGCGCCGCGCTTCGAGCGCGGCCCGGACCATCCATTCCAAGTCCTCGTCGGAGATCGGCATCTCGGGATCGGGGAAGAGCAGCTTGGTCAGGCCACTGACCGTCTTGTTGACCGCCTCGATATCGCGACCGCTGAGCGCGCCGCCGAGATGGACGCGCCCCTGCATGAACGAGATTCTGTTGCCGCTGCGAAGCCGGCTCCAACACTCGCTCAGGAAGTCGCTGACGAGCCCGAAGTGGTCCGTGAGATGCTCGCTCGGCTTCAGCTTCGGGTAGTCCCAACCCGGCGCGTAGGCGTGAATGCGGTCCATGAAGGCGGTGTCGTCGCGCATCTCCGGCGGCATCGGGCTCAGCAGGTGGCCGATCTTCTGCTGCTGCTCGACATCCACGTCGAGGTTGCCCACCATGACGATACTGCCTTCGGCGCGGATGTTTTCCTTGGCACGGCTGAACTGGCCCGAAGCCATGTAGCCCTTCATGATATTCACGCCGTCCTTCTGATCGAAGGAAATGCCCGACACCTCATCGAAGCAGACGACGTCGTACTGGCAGACGAGACCTCGCTGTCCGGTCGCGTTGTTCACGAACATCTTGGCGACGGTCGCCTTGCCGCCGGAGATGAGATGGGCGTAGGGCGAAATCTGCTGGAACAAATGGCTCTTGCCGGTGCCGCGCGGGCCGAGTTCCACGAGGTTGTAGTTGCGCTCCACGAACGGCACCATGCGGAGCAAGGCGACGCGCTTCGCCCGCTCACTGAAAGCCGACGGCTCCAAACCGATGGATCGCAGGAGGAAATCCGCCCATTCGGCGGTGGTGAAAGCGCGCCGGCCCTTGATGTAGATGTCGAGGACGTCGGACTTTGACATCTGGATCGGCCGCAACGCGTCGACTTTGAAGGGCCGCCCGCCTTTCTCCTGCGCAATGATCCCGTCATAGCTGAGCGTCACTTCGGCATAGAAGCCATCGGTCAGCATGCGCTCGTTCTCGCGCACCATCTCGTCATCGATGCGGACATCGCGAAGCACGAGGCTCGGCAGCTCGGCGACGTAGCAGTCGTTCTTGGCGTCGAGCCGCGCCTTGATCATGTCGATGATCTTGACCGATCCCGACTCCCGCGCGCGTGCCTTGAAGAGCTCCTCCTCGCCGGTTCGGACGGTTCGGTCCTTGAGCTGCTTCTCGACGATCTGCAGGCCCTCGGCGATCTCGTCCGCCTCGACGCTTGCGCAATAGCGGCCCAGCAGGAACTCGACCACGTAGGTCGGAACCGGATATTGCCGGGAGTATTTTCGCACGAGGTCTTTGCGCACGAGGTAGCCGTCGAAGACGGATGCCGCGAGCTTGTCGAGATGGTCCAATTCCATCGTCATGTTTCTTCTCCGACGGTCGTGGGCTTGTTATCGAGCACCCGTCCCGTTCGATCGAAGACGACGACCGAGGCCGCAGCACCTTCATGGCTGTCGTCGGCCACAGCAAGGCTCGTTTCGCCCGTCGAGCCCAGTTCCTTCGGGGCCGCGACGATGCTTGTATTGGCCTGTTTCCAGTTCAGCCGCAGATCGACCCTGAGCCCCGAAACATTCGTCTCGACCGCGACCCGGCACCGCATGCCGCGCCAGTCGATCCTGGTGATGCTGGCGGCGGCGGCTGCTTCGCCACGCTCGACAATCAGCTCGGGTATCACGCACTCCTGCAGGCTGATGCCGCCGTGGGTGTATTCGGTGCTGGCGAGGAACGCGCCGATGCCGGGTGGTGAGGCGATGCGCAGCAACGGATTCCAATACCAGGGATAGGTCGGCACGGTCAGCGTGGAGCCGCCCTGCACCGCGGCGCACCGTGCCCACTTGGTGGCGACAAGGTACGGCGGCAGCTCGACCTTCGGCAGTCCATCCGGGAGCAGCAGCCAGCCGTGATCGGTCACGACGCGGACCGCACCCCATCCGGCGCTGAGCAAGCCCTCTATGCGGTCGACAATGGCGTCGAGCTCCGGATCGATCTGGCGGATAAGCAGGCTCCCAAGGGAATGTCCCAGTGAGTCGATCTTGCCGATCTCGGCCCAGGCGCCGGCCTCGGCGCCGATCGCCATCCGAGCCTCGTCGGCTTCCAGCACTTCGATGCCCTGTCGCGCCATCGCGTCGCGCAGACGCTGCGCGTTCGCCGGCTTTCCGTTCTCTGCGATCAGCGGGTAGAAGTCCTCGGCGTCGGCGCCGCCGGAGCAGGCGCTGTGGGCAGGGGAGGCGAGCGGCTTTGCGGTCGCCGTCACGGTGGGAATCGGCGCGACCCGATGCGACATCCGGGTCTTGAGCCCGCGCGCTTCCAGTCTCTCCAGCAGCATCATGCCGAGATCGAAGCGCAGGCCGTCGGCAAAGAGCACACACGTGTCTCGATCAGACGGAACGCCCGAGGCCAGCTTTGCGGGGTCAACGCCGACGGCCGACAGGAGCTCCTGGAACCGGCGTGCAGAGCGGTCGAGCCAGGGTTCGTAAAGCGCCCGCACCACCTTGGTAACGAGGTTGTTTTCATTGCCCGGCTTGAGACTGGACAGTGCCTCGATCGCCGCGCGATCGCACCGCCAGCCTTCGGAAGCGTAGTCGGCAATCAGTGCTTCGACTGTCGCGCCGCCGAGCGGGCGCCTGGCGGCGCGGGCAAGCCGTCCGAGTGGTTCGAGGGCGATCGCCAAGGGGCTCTCGCCGATCTGCGCCCACACCCAGCCGCGCCGTTCCTTGTGCTCGTCGTCGAGGGCGACAACTCTGTCGCAGGCTTGCGCATGGGGAAGGTTGATCACCGCTTCCAGCGCGGCGCGCAGTCTGTCTTCCTGCTCCTCGTTCATCCCCGGCCGGCGAGACTGATCGATGAGACCGAGCAGGTCCTTGGGGCGCGCCTGGCGCAGAACCGCGGAGATGCCGGGATAGAGCCCCGGGGCATCGCAGAAGCGCTGCCACACCTCGTTCCACTTGCCGCCCCCGTGCAGGAGCGCATCGGCGGCGGCCTGGATGCCGTCCTGATCGGGATCGAAGCCGAAGTCGCGGATGCAGACGTCGCGGAAGGT
>JAJUGE010000146.1 GCA_029268305.1 Alphaproteobacteria bacterium | reverse complement strand
GCTCGAGGGTCTCATGGACGAGGACGCGTATCAGGATTACGTCGAGGGCCTCGACTGATGCGTTACCTTCCTCTGACGGACCGCGACCGTGAGACGATGCTGAAGGCTATCGGCGTCGGCTCCGTCGAGGATCTGTTCCGGGACGTGCCCGAAGCGGCCCGGTTGAAGAAGCCGCTCGATCTGCCGCTGCACAAAGGTGAGATGGAGGTCGAGCGCATTCTCGGCCGAATGGCGGCGCGCAACGTGCCCGCTGGCTCGGTGCCGAGCTTTCTCGGTGCCGGAGCCTACCGCCATCACATCCCGGCCACTGTCGATCATCTGATTCAGCGTGGCGAGTTCTTGACCTCCTACACGCCCTACCAGCCAGAGGTGACGCAGGGGACGCTGCAATATCTTTTCGAGTTCCAGACCCAGGTGGCGCTGATCACCGGCATGGAAGTGGCCAACGCGTCGATGTACGACGGCGCGACCGCCTGTGCCGAGGCGGTGACGATGGCGAACCGGGTTACGCGTCGCCACCACGCGATTCTCTCCGGCGGATTGCATCCGCACTATCGCCAGGTCACGGAAACGCTCGGCCGCTTCATCGGCTTCGAGCTGGAATTCTGCGAGCCGACCCCGGGAGAGGAGGAATATCTCACCGATCGTATCGACGAGCGGACTTCCTGCGTCGTCGTGCAGTATCCCGACTTCTTCGGCCATGTGACGGACTACAGCAAGCTCGCCGAAGCGTGCCACGCCAAAGGCGCGCTGCTGGTCGTCGTTGTCACCGAGATCGTGGCGCTCGGCGCCCTCACGCCGCCCGGCGAGATGGGCGCCGACATCGTCGTCGCCGAGGGGCAGTCTCTCGGCAATGCACTTAATTTCGGCGGACCGCATGTCGGCCTCTTCGCCACGCGCGAAAAGCTGGTGCGGCAGATGCCCGGACGGCTCTGCGGCGAGACCGTGGATGCGGAGGGCGCGCGGGGATATGTGCTCACGCTCTCGACCCGAGAGCAACACATCAGGCGCGAGAAAGCCACAAGCAACATTTGCACGAACTCAGGGCTTTGCGCGCTCGCATTCACGATTCATCTGAGCCTCCTTGGGGAAGTCGGCTACGGACGCCTCGCGCGCATCAACCACGCCCGAGCGGTGAAGCTGGCGGAGAAGCTTTCGGCCATCGCCGGCGTCGAGGTGGTGAACCGTACGTTCTTCAACGAGTTCACGCTGCGTCTGAAGAAGCCGGCACAGTGGGTGGTCGAGACCTTGGCCGAGCGACCGATCCTCGCCGGCGTGCCCGTCTCGCGCTTTTATGCCGGACACGACAGTCTCGCCGACCTGCTGCTGGTAGCGGCCACCGAGACTACGACAGACGACGACATGGACGCGCTGTGCAGCGCGCTCGAGGAGGTTCTCCAGTGCTGAAACAGGGGAGGGCGACCCGGCCTGCCTCGTCCGAGACCCAGCCGGATCAGGCGACGGTTTCGGGAAATCGCGGCCTGCAACTCGAAGAGAAGCTGATCTTCGAGCTCGATTCTCCCGGAAGCTGCGGGGTGGATCTCGAAGAGCCGGAGGTCTTCGAGAACCACCTCGGCGGGTTGGAGCGGAAGGAAGAAATCGGCCTGCCGGGTCTCAGCGAACCTGAAGTCATCCGGCATTACACCCGGCTCTCGCAGAAGAACTACGCGATCGACGCGGGCCTGTACCCGCTCGGCTCGTGCACCATGAAGCACAACCCCCGCCTCAACGAGAAGATGGCGCGGCTGCCAGGCTTCAGCGATGTTCACCCGCTGCAGCCGGAGAGCACTGTGCAGGGTGCGCTCGAGCTCATCGATACAGTCGCGTCCTGGCTGAAGGTTCTGACCGGCCTGCCCGCTGTCGCGATGTCGCCCGGTGCGGGTGCGCACGGCGAGCTGTGCGGGATGATGGCGATCCGTGCCGCGCTCGAGGATCGTGGCGATCCGCGTCGGCGCGTTCTGGTGCCGTCGTCGGCGCCTGGTACCAATCCGGCGACCGCGGCCGCACTTGGCTACACGGTGGACGAAGTTCCCGAGCGAGAGGACGGGCGGGTGGACCTGGCGGCACTGGAGGCCAGGCTCGACCGCGACGTTGCCGCGATCATGCTGACAAACCCGAACACCTGCGGCGTGTTCGAGCGCGACATCGTCAAAATTGCCAATCTGGTGCATGAGGTAGGCGCGTTCTTCTACTGCGACGGCGCGAACTTCAACGCCCTGGTCGGTCGGGTGCGGCCCGGCGATCTGGGCATCGACGCGATGCACCTGAACCTGCACAAGACGTTTTCTACTCCCCACGGTGGGGGCGGGCCGGGAAGCGGGCCGGTTGTCCTTTCGGAGCCGTTGGCGGCGTTCGCACCCTTCCCATGGGTGGTGCACGAAGGCGGGCGCTATTCGTTGCGCGAAGCGGCGGAGGCCGAGGGCGCGAAGTCGTTCGGACGCCTCAAGGGCTTCCACGGTCAGATGGGCATGTTCGTGCGCGCGCTCGCCTACATGTTGAGCCATGGCGGCGATGGTCTCGCCCAGGTGTCCGCGGATGCGGTGCTGAGCGCGAACTATCTCCTCGCGCGGCTTCAGGATACCCTTTCGGTGTCTTTCCCCGGTCCCTGCATGCACGAGGTGCTGTTCGACGACCGCTTCCTCAAAGGCACCGGAGTCACGACACTCGATTTCGCCAAGGCGCTGATCGACGAAGGCTTCCATCCGATGACGATGTACTTTCCCTTGGTGGTGCACGGCGCACTGCTGGTGGAGCCGACGGAGACGGAGAGCCTCGAGAGCCTGGATCAGTTCATCGAGGTGGTCATCGCTCTGGCGGAGCGGGCGAAGGCTGGAGATGCCGAGTACTTTCAGGCGGCACCGCGATTCGCACCGAGGCGTCGCCTCGACGAGACTAGAGCGGCACGGCGGCCGATCTTGCGCTATAAGCCGCCCGCCGCACGTTCGGAAGCGGCGGAATAGAGGGAGGAAAGCGGCGGATGGCGGCAATCGAGATCGATCTGTACAGCGACACCACGACACGCCCCACGGCGGCGATGCGTCGGGCGATGGCCGAGGCGGAAGTGGGCAACGAGCAGGCCCACGAGGACCCCACGGTCAACAAGCTTGTCGAAATGGCGGCCGAACTCACCGGGAAAGAGGCGGCGGTGTTCGTGCCGTCCGGCACCATGTGCAACGCGATCGCCTATCGGGTCTATTGTCGCCAGGGCGACGAAGTGATCCTCGACAAGACGGCCCACCCGATTCATGCCGAAGCAGGTGGACCCGCGGCACTCTCCGGGGCCATGCTCAACACGCTCGACGGGATTCGCGGCATCTTCACCGGCGAGCAGGTCGAGGCGGCCATTCGCCCATACAAGCGTAACCGGCCGCGGCCGAAGGTGGTGTCGGTCGAGCAGACCTCCAATTCAGGCGGTGGTTCGGTTTGGCCGCTAGAGACCTTGCGCGGCGTTTCCGAGGCCGCTCACAAGCATGGCCTGGCGCTGCACATGGACGGTGCCCGGTTGATGAACGCCGCGGTGGCGTCGGGGCGGAAGGCGCGCGAGTTCACCGAGCTCTGCGACTCCGCTTGGGTGGACCTGAGCAAGGGGCTCGGCTGTCCCATCGGCGCCGTGCTCTGCGGTTCGGTCGACTTCATCGAGGAAGCCTGGCGCTGGAAGCACCAGTTCGGAGGGGCGATGCGCCAGGCGGGTATCATCGCCGCCGCCGGCGTCTACGCGCTGGAGAACCATGTCGAACGCCTGGCGGAGGATCATGAGAATGCCAGACTGCTAGCGCAGGGGCTGGCGCAGATACCGGGCATCGAGCTGGATCCGCCCGAGATCGAGACGAACATGGTCTTCTTCACCGTCGACGGAACCGGCCTGACCGTGCAGCAGCTTTACGATCGGCTGCTCGCGCAGGGCGTGCGCATCGGCACTGGCGACGGCAAACGAATGCGTGCGGTGACACATCTGGACGTCACCCGTGCCGGTATCGAGAAGGCGGTCGAGGCCGTCCGCAATGCAGTCGCCGGGCGTGTTTAGACACCGGTCGGCCGCACCGACACCGACCCTGGAGCCTCAGTAGCGGGCGCCCACCGTCGTGACTTCGCCGGCGGCGGTTGACCGCTCCCTGGCGAAGGCCTCCCGGATCTCCTGCTTCGCGATCTTGCCGTTGGCGTTCTTCGGCAGCGTTTCGGCGAACATCAGCAGTCGGGGGCGCTTGTAGCCCGCGATCTGTTCCCGGCAGAACCGGTCGACTTCAGCTGTGTCGAGAGTGGCACCGGGCTTCGCTACGAGCATGGCCGCCACCACTTCGCCGAGGTCGCGATCAGGCACGCCGACCACACCCGCCTCCAGGACATCCAGGTGTCGGAAGAGAGCCTCTTCGACCTCGCGCGCATAGACGTTGAAGCCGCCCGAAATGATCATGTCCTTCTTGCGCCCGACGATGAAGAGGTAGCCTGCTTCATCGAAGCGGCCGAGATCCCCTGTCAAGAACCAGCCGTCGCGCACCGCCTCGGCCGTGAGTTCCGGCTGCTTCCAGTATTCGAGCTCCGCCGACCCTTGGGCCCGAATGGCGATCTCGCCGACCTGTCCGACAGGCATTTCGCGACCCTCGTCGTCCACAATCCGGATGCGGTGGCCTGCCACCGGGCGTCCGCAGGACGCGAGGCGTGCTGTCTCTTCGGGGGTCCCGTCGATGACGTGCTCGTCCGGATAGAGGAGGGTGAGTGGGCTCTCCGCTTCGGTCATGCCGTAATGCTGGCGGAAGACGGGCCCTAGGGCGGCGATGCCCCGCCGAAGAACTTCTACCGGGATCGGCGCCGTGCCGTAATTGATGCGCTTCAGGCTCGACAGATTGTACCTGTCCGGCTGCAAGGCATCGACCAGTCGTACGATCATGGTCGGGACGAGCAGCAGGTGGTCGACCTTAAAATCTACGATCGTCTGCTGTAGAGCTCCCGGATCGAAGCTACGGAGGATGATGGTCCGCGCACCCCGCATGAAACAGGGCTGCAAGTAATTGCCGGCGACGTGGCTCAAGGGCCCAACCTGCGCCATCGTATGTTCGCGGCCGAGCGCGTATTCGCAGGAAGCAAAGAAATTGCCGAGACGGGCCAGATGCCGCTTGTGGGTCCCGACGACGCCCTTCGGCTTTCCGGTGGTCCCCGAGGTGTAGGTCAGCCGCATGAGCGCGCGTGGCTCGAGCTCGACCCCAGGCTCCTCCGGCGAACCATCGGCGAGCAGTTCGTCGAAATCGGTGCCGCCAGGTCGCGCCGGGTTCCAGCCGACGCCGACCGTCGTGCGCAACCCCTCTATCGATGTTGCGAGGGCTTGGACCGTCTCCTTGAACTCCGCACCGGCAATGATGCCGGAAAGCCCCGCATCGTTCGCGATCTCGATCTGCTCGGGCAGGGCGTGGCGCGTGTTCAGGGGAACCATGCAAAGGCCCGATTTCAGGAGGCCGAAGACCGAGTCGACGCTTTCGATGCTGTTATGAAGCAAGACGCCGATGCGCTCGCCGGTGTCATGGCCTCGCCCCCGGAGCGCGTTCGCGAGTCGGTTCGCCCGCTCGTTCACCTCACGGAAGGTTAGGGAGCGTCCCTCACAGACGATTGCCTCGCGATCGCCGTGCTGCGCTGCCGCCCAGGCCACCTCGTAGCCGGCGGTGATCCTGTCGGTCGGCGCGATCATGCCGCGTGTGGAACGAGAACCTGACGCAGCGTCGCAACAGCCTGAAGTCGGTCGAACCCTTCGTTCAATTCCTCGAAGCCTACGCGGCCGCTGATCAAGCGGTCGACCGGGAGCTTTCCCTGACGATAGAGGCTGATGAAACGGGGGATGTCTCGGACGGGCACGCAGCTTCCCATATAGCTGCCCCTGATCGTCTTC
>JAJUGE010000145.1 GCA_029268305.1 Alphaproteobacteria bacterium | reverse complement strand
GGAATGAAGGAGTCGGCGTCGCAGCCGGCGACGAATCTCATCTGACAGACCGCGCGCGCCATCGGAGGGATGGCATTCACCGGACGCGCCGGGTTGCCGGCTTCGCACGCCAGTATCTCGAACGTGTTCCAGCCGAAGACCCGCTCCCAGGGCGTGAGCGCCGGCTCGCCCCAATCGGGATCGATCTGCGGCGCGTCCGGCCCACCGTCCATGACGCATCCCGCGATCGCGGCGCGCACCGCATTCGGGATCGGTGGGGGCAGAAGTGCGGGTACCAGTATCTTGCCGCGCCGGTCGACGATCGTGGCCAACGCGTGACTCAGGAGAATGGCCGGATTGGCCAGAAGCCCGCCCCAGTTTCCGGAATGCTGACCGCCTTCCCTCAGGGCGATCTTCAGCTCGAAGTTCATGGTCCCGCGTGAGCCGAGAAAGATGGTGGGCCGGCCCGGCTGAAGCCGCGGACCGTCCGATGCGATCAGTACGTCTGCGGACAGCGCGTCCCGCTCCGCCCGACAGAACTCACGCAGCCCGCGCGAGCCGATCTCCTCGCCCGTTTCGATCAGCACTTTGACGTTGAAGCCAAGCCGGCCGCGTTCCGCCAGCACCGCCTCCAGTCCCGCAAGGTTGATCGAGTGCTGGCCCTTGTTGTCGGCGGTTCCCCGCCCGTAGAGGCGCTCGCCCTCCCGCACCAGGCGCCACGGATGCAATCCGTCCCGCCATTGCTCTTCCTGCCCGCGAACGGTATCGCCGTGGCCATAGATCAACACCGTGGGAAGGGCGGGATCCTCGATGCGCTTGCCGATCAGGATCGGCCCTGCGTCGGGCATGGGGTTCGGATAAATCCCCGTGTCGAAGCCCATCCCGGCGAGCGCAGGCACCATCCCCTGCGCGAGATAGGCGTGCAATGCCGCGTGCGCATCGGGATTCTGGCTCTCGCTGGGTATGGCGATTCGCGCCGCGAGGGTTTGGAGGAAGCTTCCGTTCTCGAGCGCTTTCGCAGCACCGAGAATGGCGGCGGTGCGGCCGTCTGCCTCAGACATTCGGTGAACCTCTCTCTCCAACCGGCTCGACTGTCGAGGTGGCATCGCCGGGCCGTCGTCGCACACCCGGACGAAGCTTGGCAAAGGGCAACCTGCCTGGATCCACCACCATCGGTCCCGGTGCCTCCACCATCAGGATGCTGTCGGCAATCGGCTCGAAGTCGGCGCGGAAGTGAACGGAGCTCTTGAGCGCTAGGATCTTCTGCTCCCCCGGCTCGATCCCCACGGCGCGAAACATCGCCCGATCCGCCGCCTGCACCTTCTTTCCGGCAACCACCACCTTCACCCCGCCGATCGACAGGCAGGCCATCGGCGCCAGGTCCATCCGCGCGCCGCCATAGAAAGGCCCGGTGCCGAGCACCTGCCCGTCGCAAAGCTTCTCGACCCGCAGGGTCGCGTCGAGTGAGCTGTCACCGACGATGCCGTGCTTGCCTCCGAGCGAGACATGTATCTCTGCGCCCTCCCCGACCCTGTGGGCGATGGTCGCTACGTGCGGCGCGCAGATCAACCCGGCGACGGCGCCCTCCGCACCGGCGCGGATCAGCGCCGTCACCAGCCCCATCGTGTCGGCCGTGCCGCCCGCACCCGGGTTGTCCTGGATGTCGGCGAGCACGATCGGCCGATCGGCGCGACGCGCGCGTCGCATCGCCTCTTCGACGGCCTCTTCCGGACCCAGCGTCCGCCCCGCCCACGCCGGCTCCCGGGCCGATATCTCCTCTGCCAGTGCCCCGACCGCGGCTTCGACGGCCTCACTGTCCGCTCCGTAGCCCAGCACGCTCGGCCCGCAATCCGGAATGTCGGCCGCCGGGAAACCGGCGGCGAAGCTGAGCGAGGTCACACCATCGCATCGTTCGAGCGCTTGCAGCCGCCGGAACACCGAGGCGGCCGGTTCGGTCGTGGTGCAACCCCAGGGCAACGGGATCAGGAACGGCAGCTGCCGCCATGCCTTGGCCGGACGACGACCGGTATCGAGGATCTCGCTCAACAAGACGAAGGCCCGCCTTCCGGTCTCGGCCATATCGACGTGCGGATAACTACGGTAGCCGACGAGCGCGGTCGCGTGACGGACCAGATCCGTCGAGACGTTGGCGTGATAATCGAGGCTGGCGACGACGGGCACCGAGGAGCCGATGCGATCCCGCAGCCGGCGAAGCAGCTCGCCCTCACCGTCATCGACGTGCTCGGCGATCATCGCTCCGTGTAGGCTGAGATAGACGGCATCCAGCGGCAGAGCGGCCTCGATCTCCTCGAGCAGCATGGCGACGATGCGCTCATAGACCTCCTCCAGCACGGCACCCGAGGGACTGGCGGAGGCCCAGAGCAGCGGAACCAGCTCATGACCTGATGCCGCCGCCTCGAGGAAGCCGGAAAGGGCGAGGTTGTAGCCGCGCATCGCCTCGAAGAGGCCTTCGCCCCGCGTCAGAGGCGGCCAGCTGTAGCCCTTCTCGAAATCATCCCATGTGGCAGGAGTCGGCGCGAACGTGTTCGTCTCGTGCCTGAACCCGCCGACAGCTATCCGCGCCATTCTTCTTCCCCGCGCAGGCCTGCGGAAATCCGCGATGCAGGATAGGCCGAGCGCCTCCGACGCGGCTATAGTGCCGAACGAACAGGCCATTCGGATGCCACAGGAGGAAACCCGTGACAGCGCAACGCGAGCTGCCGGTCTGGCGCTCCCTATTGTTCGTGCCGGTCAATGTCGAGAAGTTCGTCGAGAAGGCTCCGCAGGTCGGCGCCGATGCACTCCAGCTCGATCTCGAGGACAGCATCGGCCCGGCCGACAAGGACAGTGCCCGCAAGATCGCCCCGGATGTCGCGCGGCGCCTCAACGAAGATGGCCACGAGATCGTGGTCCGCATCAACCGGCCCTGGCGGCTGGCGGTGCGGGATCTGGAAGCGGTCGTGACGCCGAACGTCACCGCCGTGAGCTGTCCGAAGGTCGACAGCGCGGCCCATGTTCAGGCGCTCAGCGAGACGATCGCGGAGCTGGAAGTCGAGCGCGGCATGGCGGAGGGCTCGGTCAAGATGATCCTCCTCGTCGAGACCGCCGAAGGCTTTCTCCGGCTGGAGGAAATCGCCAAGGCGGACCCGCGCGTCGTCGCGATGAGCCTCGGCTCCGAGGATTTCGGCCTCTCGATGGCGATGGTGGCCGACCCGGAAACCCTATACATGCCCAAGCAGATGCTGGTCGCCGCCGCCAATGCCGGCGGTGTCCTGCCGATGGGCTTCGTCGGCAGCATCGCCGAATTCCGCGACGAGGACCGCTTCCGCGAGATCGTCAGGCGGTCAAAACGCCTCGGCCTGCGCGGTGCGAGCTGCATCCACCCGACCCAGGTGAGAATCTGCAACGAGGAGTTCGGGCCCACTGAGGAGGAGGTCGCATCTGCGAAGCGCGTGGTCGAAGCCTACGACAAGGCGCTCGCCGAAGGCCGCGGCTCGATCGTCGTCGACGGCAAGATGGTGGACATACCGATCGCCATTCGCGCGAAGCAAATCGTGCGCCTTCACCAAGCGATCCAAGCGCGCATCGCGGCGCGCAAGTAGTCGCCTCAGCCAATCTCCATCGGCAGCGCCTCGTCCTTCGCCCATTCCTGGAGGGACGCATCGTAAACAGCGACGTTCTCGATGCCGATCAGAGCCAGCGCCAGGGCGTCGCCGCTCGCGGCAATGCCGCCGCCGCAATAGGTGATGACAGGTCGGTCGCCAGTCACTCCCGCTTCGGCGAAGATCGCGCGGAGCTCCGGGGCGGGCAGGAAGCAATCGGTCTCGGGGTCGAGCAAGCTGCGGGTGGGCACGCAGACGCTGCCAGGAATATGGCCCGCCCGGCCATAATCGTTTCCGCCGGTGCCGCGATGCTGCTCCAGGGTGAGCGCATTGACAATGATCTTGTCGCCGTCCGTCATAGATTGTCGGACGGCATCCTTGTCGACGAACAGGCCGGGACGCGGCCGGGCGACGAAACGCGCCGGCGGATAGCTCGCCGGCTCCGTCGAGGTCGGCCGGCCTTCCATCATCCACTTCTTCCAGCCTCCGTTCAGAACGGCGGCATCGTCGAAGCCGAACTTGCGCAGCATCCACCAGACGCGGGCCGCCCATTGCGGCGTGTTCGTCGAATAGAGTACGATGCGGGTTCCCTCGCCAACGCCATAGCGCGACATCGCCTCGGCGAAGCGAGAGGCACTTGGCAGCGTGAAGCGGAGCCTGCTGTCGGGATCGGAGAGATCGTCGATCAGGTCGGCGAACACCGCCCCCGGGATATGGCCCTGCTCGTATGCGGTTCGGCCGCTCTCTGCGCGCATGTCGCCGCCCGGTAACGGGTGCAGGAATACGGTACAGTCGAGAATTCGGAGGTCCCCGTCGCCGAGATGGCTTTCGAGCCACTCGGTCTCGACCAGGAACTCAGGGTGCGCGTATCCTTCGCTCGCCATCTCGGGCATCCTCCAGTTGCTCGCCGGCCGGCTTTCACCGATAGCCGGGCCGAATCATCTGTCCGCTCCCCCAAGGAACTGCCGAACTCATGCGCCTTGCCCGCACTGTAGGCGGCCTCGCCGACACGCCCAAGGGAATCCTCTGCATCGTCGCCGGCGTGGTCCTCCTCACCACCCAGGACGCTATCAGCAAGGTGCTGATCGAGGACTTTCATCCGGGTGAGATCATGTTCTGGCGCGGGCTCGTCTCGTTCCTGCCGGTCGCCGTGTTCGTGTGGATGGATGGCGGGCTCGACACCCTGAAGAGCAGCCGGCCGAAGACTACCCTCCTCCGCGCCTTGCTCGCCCTCGGCACGGCTGTGCTGATCATCTCGTCTTTCCAGTGGATGCCGCTCGCGGAAGCGCTGGCGGTGCTGTTCGCGAGCCCGCTGATTCTGACCGCGCTCTCGGCACCGCTCCTCGGCGAGACGGTCGGCTGGCGGCGTTGGACGGCCGTCGTGGTCGGCTTCGCCGGGGTCATCCTCCTGACGCGCCCCGGCATCGAAGGGATCGATCTGGTGGTTCTGGTGCCGTTCGGGGCGGCGGTCTTCGCCGCGCTGCGCGACATCGTCACCAGAAGGCTCGGCGCCCACGATTCGTCGACCTCGATCCTCTTCTACACTCAGCTTCTTGCAGTGGTGGCGGCGGCGCCTTCGCTCGTCTCCGGAACCGGTCTGCCGGAGGCCCGGCACTGGACGCTGTTCCTGGTGGCCGGTCTGCTGGTCGGCGTCGCCCACTACCTCATCATCCAGGCCTTCCGTTTTGCCGAAGCGTCGCTGGTGGCGCCCTTCCGTTATCTCACCCTCGCCTGGGCGGTGTTCCTCGGCTTCGTGCTCTGGGGTGACGTTCCCGATCTCTGGATGCTCGGCGGCATCGCTCTGATCGCCGGCAGCGGTCTCTACACACTCCACCGGGAAACGCGCGGAAAGCGGTAAGCTCGGGCAAGATGCTTGCAAATAAGGAGGATCACCATGCCGCTACCGCCATTGTCCCGTCGGAAGCTCTTGCACGGGGTCGTCGCCTGTCGGGAGGCCTCGCCCGGGACCGGCACCGGTCAACCGCCGCTGATCCTGTTGCACGGCCTAGGCGGCGCGTCCCCTTCGTGGGAGAACCAGCTCGACCATTTCGGGCAGACGCGGCGGGTTGTGGCGTGGGACTGCCCGGGCTACGGCGGCTCCGACGACCTCCTAAACCCGACGCCGGACCTCGACGAGTTCGCCGCTGCCCTCGCTGAACTGCTAGGGGCCATCGGGGTCGAACAGGCCGATATCGTCGGCCATCCGATGGGCGGCGCGATCGCGCCGCGCTTCGCGATCCGCAACCCCGGCCGGGTGCGAAGGCTGGTGCTGTCCTGCACGCGCGCCGGATTTCGGCAACGAGACCCGG
>JAJUGE010000144.1 GCA_029268305.1 Alphaproteobacteria bacterium | reverse complement strand
GACGTTCCCGATCTCTGGATGCTCGGCGGCATCGCTCTGATCGCCGGCAGCGGTCTCTACACACTCCACCGGGAAACGCGCGGAAAGCGGTAAGCTCGGGCAAGATGCTTGCAAATGAGGAGGATCGCCATGCCGCTGCCGCCATTGTCCCGTCGGAAGCTCTCGTACGGGGTCGTCGCCTACCGGGAGACCTCGCCCATGACCGGCACCGGTCAACCGCCGCTGATCCTGCTGCACGGCCTAGGCGGCGCCTCCCCGTCGTGGGAGAACCAGCTCGACCATTTCGGGCAGACGCGGCGGGTTGTGGCGTGGGACTGCCCGGGCTACGGCGGCTCCGACCACCTCGGAATCCCGACGCCCGACCTCGACGAGTTCGCCGCCGCCCTCGCTGAACTGCTGGACGCCATCGAAATCCAACACGCCGATATGGTTGGTCATTCGATGGGCGGCGCGATCGCGCCGCGCTTCGCGATCCGCAACCCCGGCCGGGTGCGAAGGCTGGTGCTGTCCTGCACGCGCGCCGGATTTCGGCAACGAGACCCGGGCTCGTTCGCACAAAGGGTGGCGGAGCTGAAGACGCTGAGCGCAGAGGAGTTCGGCCGGCGCCGGGCTGAGAGCATGACCTCTCCCGCTGCGCCGGAGGCCGTCCGCAGCAAGGTCGCAGCGATCGCCGCCGAGGCGAGACTGTCCGGCTACGAAGCGGCGGTGCACATGCTGATGCATGCGGACAACACAGACCTGCTCGGCGAGCTGGAGGTGCCGACGCTCGTCCTCTCCGCTACCGACGACCGCGTGGCGACGGCCGCCGAGGCGGAGCACCTGACGGGCCTCATCGCCGGCGCGAAGCATGTGGTCATCGAGGGTGCCGGCCACGCCCCATATCTGGAGAAGCCCGACACTTACAACATGATCCTTGAGGACTTTCTGAGCTGACTGCTCAGCCGAGCAGCGGCTGGAACGCTTCCCAGAGGTTCGCCTTGCGCTCGAAGCCGATCCCTGGGTCCTGCGGCAGACGGACGTAGCCGTCCTCGACTGCAATGCCGTCGGCGAAGCCGCCGAACGGCTGGAAGACATCCGGATAGCTCTCGTTGCCGCCAAGCCCGAGCCCGGCGGCGATGCTGAGCGCGAACTGGTGCCCGCCGTGCGGAATGCACTGCCGGGCCGACCAGCCATGCTCGTTCAGCATGGTGAGCGTACGCAGATACTCGACGAGACCGTAGCTGAGTGCAGGATCGAATTGCAGGATGTCCCGGTCGGGCCGCATTCCCCCGTAGCGGATGAGGTTGCGAGCGTCCTGCATCGAAAACAGGTTCTCGCCCGTGGCCATCGAGCCCTCATAATGGTCCGCTAGACGCGACTGCAGCTCGTAGTCGAGCGGATCGCCCGCCTCCTCATACCAGCGAAGGTCGTACGGCTTCAGCATCTCCGCATAGGCGATGGCGGTCTCGAGGTCGAACCGACCGTTGGCATCCACTGCCAGCCGCCGACCTTCGCCGACGACATCGAGCACCGCCTCGATCCGGCGACGGTCCTCCTCCAGCGACTCGCCGCCGATCTTCATCTTTACGGTGGAGTAGCCGAGGTCGAGATAGCGCCGCATCTCATCCTGGAGAGCGGAATTGCCCTTTTCCGGATAGTAGTAGCCCCCGGCGGCATAGACGAACACCCGTTCGTCGGCGTCGCCGCCGCGATAGGTATCGGCGAGGTGCCGGTAGAGCGGCTTCTCCGCGATCTTGGCGACGGCATCCCAAACGGCCATGTCGATGACCCCGACGGCAACCGAGCGATCGCCGTGACCGCCCGGCTTCTCGTTGCGCATCATCGCTTGCCAGACCTTCGCCGGGTCCAGATTGTCGCCGGCTTCGTTCTGAAGCGACGCGGGATCGGCCGAAAGGACGCGAGGCACGAACCGCTCCCGGATCATCGCGCCCTGGGCATAGCGGCCGTTCGAGTTGAAGCCGAAACCGACCACCGGCCGGCCGTTCCGCATCACGTCGGTGACCACGGCGACGGTGCTGCAGGTCATCTGACTGAAATCGATGAACGCGTTCCGAATCTGCGAGCGGATCGGCACCGTCCGCTCGCGAATATCGATGATGCGCATGGGTCCGCTGTTTCCTCTGCTGGTTTCACCGGTTATATCGAGCCACGGAAACGGGCGCGACCGGCATTTGAGCTTGAAATCCGGACCGATCCGGTACACTTGTAATCCGTAGTCGATCGGTACGGATTGGGCGATGTTGCGTCTCAGCAAGATGAACGATTACGCCGTCGTGGTCATGGGCCACATGGCGAATCATCCGGGCGAGCGCCTGACGGCGCCCGACATCGCCGACGCCACGGGGATCACGCCGGCGACGGTGAGCCAGGTTCTGAAGAGGCTGAACCATGGCGGCCTCGTGACCTCGCAACGAGGCGCGCATGGCGGTTATTCGCTGCAACGCGGCCCGGCGGACATTTCGGTGGCAGAAATCGTCGAGGCGCTAGAAGGGCCGGTCGCACTCACTGCCTGCGTCGACGGCGCCGAAGGCCACTGCGGCGTAGAGACGTTCTGTCCGATCCGGGGCGGATGGGATCGCGTGAACGCCGCGATGCGGCAGGCACTCGACTCGGTCAAGCTCGCCGACATGCTGCCGCCGCAGTTGCCGATTCCCGGACCGGCCGGGCGGCGCAGAGAGATGCCGGTGGCGCGTCAATGAACGTACCGCCGATCAACGTCTTATCAGGAGATTTGGGCTTATGAGCGCAACCGCCGAGACGATCGAGCAGGTGCGGTCCGTCACTGGTCAGAAGTACAAGTACGGCTTCGTGACGGACATCGAGGCGGAGACGGCGCCGAAGGGGCTTTCGGAGGATATCGTCCGTTTCATCTCCGCCAAGAAGGGTGAGCCGGACTGGCTGCTGGAATGGCGCCTCAAGTCCTTTCGCTACTGGACGGGGCTGAAGCACGAGCCGACGTGGCCGAAGCTGAACTACCCGGCGATCGATTATCAGGACGCCTACTACTACTCGGCGCCGAAGGTGAAGGACCGGCCGAAAAGCCTGGACGAGGTCGATCCTGAGCTGCTCAAGACCTACGAGAAGCTCGGTATTCCCCTCAGGGAGCAGGAGATGCTCGCCGGCGTCGCGGTCGACGCCGTGTTCGACAGCGTCTCCGTCGCCACCACATTCAAGAAGAAGCTCGAGGAGAAGGGGATCATCTTCTGCTCGATCTCCGACGCCGTACGCGACCATCCGGAGCTGGTGCGGAGATATCTCGGCACGGTGGTGCCTTATAGCGACAACTTCTTCGCGACGCTGAATTCTGCTGTGTTCACCGACGGCTCGTTCGTCTATGTGCCGAAGGGCGTTCGCTGCCCCATGGAGCTGTCGACCTATTTCCGCATCAATGCGGCGCAGACCGGACAGTTCGAGCGGACACTCATCATCGCCGACGAGGGCTCGTATGTGAGCTATCTCGAAGGCTGCACCGCGCCGATGCGCGACGAGAATCAGCTTCATGCCGCCGTCGTCGAACTGATCGCCATGGACGACGCCGAGATCAAATACTCGACGGTGCAGAACTGGTATCCGGGCGACGAGGAAGGCCGCGGCGGCATCTACAACTTCGTCACCAAGCGCGGCGTTTGCCGCGGACGGAATTCGAAGATCTCCTGGACCCAGGTCGAGACCGGGTCGGCGATCACCTGGAAATATCCGAGCTGCATCCTCCAGGGCGACAACTCGGTGGGCGAGTTCTACTCGATCGCCATCACCAACAACATGCAGCAGGCCGATACCGGCACGAAGATGATCCACATGGGGCGAAACACCCGCTCCCGCATCATCTCCAAGGGTATCTCGGCCGGCCGGGCGCAGAACACCTATCGCGGCCTGGTGAAGGTGAGCTCCAAGGCAGACAGCGCGCGCAACTACACCCAGTGTGATTCGCTGCTCATCGGCGATCGCTGTGGTGCGCACACCTTCCCCTATATCGAGAGCCAGAACCGCTCGGCACGGATCGAGCACGAGGCCACCACCTCCAAGATCGCCGAGGATCAGCTTTTCTACTGCCGCCAGCGTGGCTTGAGCGAGGAGGACGCGGTGGCGCTGATCGTCAATGGTTTCTGCCGGGAGGTATTGCAGCAGCTCCCGATGGAGTTCGCGGTCGAGGCTCAGAAGCTGGTCGGTATCAGCCTCGAAGGCAGCGTCGGGTGAGAAGGGCGGAAGAGAGAATGTTGGAAATCAGGAACCTGCACGTTGAAGTAGACGGAACCGAGATCCTGAAGGGCATCGACCTTTCCCTCGGCGCCGGCGAAGTGCACGCGATCATGGGGCCGAACGGCTCGGGCAAGAGCACCCTCTCCTACGCACTCGCCGGCCGCGAGGGATACGAGATCACCGAAGGCACGGTCACCTATCAGGGCAAGGACCTGCTCGAGATGGAGCCCGAGGAGCGGGCCGCCGCCGGCGTGTTTCTCGCCTTCCAGTATCCGGTCGAGATCCCGGGCGTGACCGGCATGACGTTCCTGCGCACTGCGCTCAACGCCGTCCGACGGGCTCGCGGCGAGAGCGACCTCGACGCGATGCAGTTTCTCAAGATCGCGCGCGAGAAGGCGAAGGCACTCGACGTCGATGAGGAGATGCTGAGGCGCGCCGTCAACGTCGGCTTTTCCGGCGGCGAGAAGAAGCGGAACGAGGCGCTGCAGATGGCTGTGCTCGATCCGAAGCTGGCAATCCTCGACGAGACCGACAGCGGCCTGGACATCGATGCGCTCCGCATCGTCGCCGACGGCGTGAACGCGATGCGCTCGCCAGAGCGCACGATGCTCGTCATCACCCACTACCAGCGCCTGCTGGATTACATCGTGCCCGATCATGTGCACGTGCTGGTGAACGGCCGCATCGTGCAATCGGGTGGCAAGGAGCTCGCGCACGAGCTGGAGGCAAAGGGCTACGCCGCCTTCATCGAACCGGCGGCGGCCTGACGGGACGTTCTCATGAACAATAGCGACAACACAGCGGCTACGGCGGAGGTCCAACCTTTCGTCGGTCAGTTCGCCGCGAAGAAGGACGAGCTTCCGGGTGCGAGCCTTCCGTGGCTGGCCGAGCTGCGCGACGCAGCCCTTCAGGGCTTCGCTTCCCGAGGCTTCCCGACCCGCCGCGACGAAAGTTGGAAGTACACCAACCTCCGGCCCCTGGCACGGATTCCCTTCGCGCCGGCCGAACGGATCGAGGTCGGCGCGGCACCAGTTTCGGTCTTGCCGGCCGCGAGCAGACCGTATCGGGTGGTCATCGCCAACGGCCGCTTCAGTCCGGAGCGATCGGATGTCGACGGCGTCCCTGCCGGGGTGAGGCTCGGCAGCCTTGCGGATCTGCTCCGGAACGAACCTGACCTCCTGAAGCCGTGGCTCGGCAGCACCGGTCAGGCAGACGACGCACCGATGCTGGCGCTCAACACCGCGTTCATGAGCGACGGCATGGTCCTGATGCTCGAGGAGGGTATGACGCTCGATCGGCCGGTCGAGCTGATCTATTTGGGCACAGCAGGCGGCGAAGCGGCGGTTGCCCATCCACGCAGCCTGATCGTCGCGCGAAAGGGCAGCACGGCGACGGTGGTGGAGCACCATATCGGGCAGGGCGAAGGCACCTATCTCTCGAACGGTGCAACCGAGATCTTCGTCGGGGACGACGCCACGCTGCACCACTACAAGCTTCAGGAAGAAGCGGCGGAGACGTATCACCTGCACGCGAACCGCATCCATGTCGGGACTGCGGCGGTATACGATAACTTCGTCGTGTCGCTCGGCGGTCGCCTCGCCCGCAATCAGATCGACGTGGAGATCCGCGGCGAACGCGCGGATGTGCGGCTGAACGGCGCCTATATCGCGCGTGGCCGTCAGCATCTCGACCATACCAGTCGCATCGACCATCTGGCGCCGAACTCGATCAGCCGTCAGGTCTACAAGGGCGTCCTCGACGATCGCGCGCGCGGCGTCTTCCAGGGCCATATCGTCGTCGCGCGCG
>JAJUGE010000143.1 GCA_029268305.1 Alphaproteobacteria bacterium | reverse complement strand
GTCGCCTCGACAAGGCCGAATCGTTCCTCAGCACGATCCGGTGCCACCTGCATTACCTCACCGGCCGGGCCGACGACCGCCTGATGTTCGACGTGCAGATGGAGATCGCCGAGCGCACCGGCTACACCAGCCGCGCCGGCACCCGTGGCGTCGAGCGCTTCATGAAGCATTACTACCTG
This sequence comes from Alphaproteobacteria bacterium, assembly GCA_029268305.1. Classification (GTDB taxonomy): domain Bacteria; phylum Pseudomonadota; class Alphaproteobacteria; order JAJUGE01; family JAJUGE01; genus JAJUGE01. The sequence continues at coordinate 5,968 of JAJUGE010000143.1, read as the reverse complement.
ACGGCGAAGGACGTGGGCGACCTGACGCGTATCTTCTGTGCCGCCTTAGAGGCCGAGCACCAGCGCCGGCCCCGATTCTCGTTCATGAACCTGTTGTCGCGAAGCCGCACCTACGAAGGCTTCCGGACAGATGGCGGGCGCCTCACGATCGAAGGACCGGGCGCTTTCCGCGAGGACCCGATCAAGATCCTCCGCCTCTTCCACACCGCGCAGAAGTACGACCTCGACATACATCCGGCGGCGTTGCGGCTCGTCACGCGGAACCTCCGTCTGGTGGGGAAGGAATTCCGCGAGGATCCGGAGGCGAACCGCCTGTTCCTGGAGATGCTCACCTCGAGGCGGGATCCGGAAACCACCCTGCGCCGCCTGAACGAGGCCGGCGTTCTCGGTCGCTTCATCGAGCCGTTCGGCCGGGTCGTGGCGCAGATGCAGTACGACATGTACCACGTGTATACCGTCGACGAGCACACGATCCGGGCGATCGGCATTCTGCATCGCCTGGAGCAGGGCGAGGTCGAGGAGACGTCGCCGGTCGCGATCGACGTCGTGGATAAGGTGCTGTCGCGGCGCGCGCTCTATCTCGCTGTCCTCCTGCACGACATCGACATGGGCCGCGCCGGCGATCACTCGGTGCTCGGCGCGCGAATAGCGCGAAAGCTGGGACCGCGGCTCGGCCTCGACGAGGCGGAGACGGAGACGGTGTCGTGGCTCGTCCTGCACCACCTCCTGATGAGCAAGACCGCGTTCAAACGCGACCTCAACGACCCGCAGACGGTGCGCGATTTCGCGGCGGTGGTGCAGTCGTCGGAGCGTCTGCGGTTACTGCTGGTGCTGACCGTGGCTGACATCCGTGCCGTCGGGCCCGACGTCTGGAACGGCTGGAAGGGGGCGCTGCTGCGCGAGCTCTACCTGAAGGCGGACGAATACCTGTCGGGACCGGGAGCATCGGAGAGGTCGACGCGTGTCGAGGAGGCGAAGTCGTTGCTCCGCCGCCGGCTCGACGGCTGGACGGACGAGGAGTTCGATGCCTATGTCGAGGAGGTACCGTCCTTCTACTGGCTCGTCTGGGACGGCGAAACGCTCGAGCGTCATGCGCGGCTGGTTCGGCGCGTGCAGCAGGAAGGCGACCAGGTCCTGATCGAGACGCGCACCGACGAGGAGCGGGAGGTAACGGAGATTACCGTCTGTACCCCCGACCATCCGGGGCTGTTCTCGCGTCTGACCGGCGGCCTTTCGGTGGCGGGCGCCAATATCGTCGAGGCGCGGATTTTCACGCTCTTCAACGGGATCGCCCTGGACACGTTCTGGGTGCAGAGCGCCGACGATCGCCCATTCGACAGTCCGGACCGGTTGGTGAAGCGCATGCGCGAGGCTCTGGCCGGCGAGATCGACCCGAGGCGCGAATTGCGACGGCGGCCGCCCTGGCCCAGCCGGATGCAGGTGTTCACCGTCGTGCCCCAGGTCCTGATCGACAACAAGGCGAGCGCCACGCACACGCTGATCGAAGTGACCGGACGGGACCGTTCCGGTTTCCTCAGCGACGTCACCCGGGCGCTGAACTATCTGGCGCTCCAGGTTTCGACGGCACGAATCTCGACCTTCGGGGAGAGCGCGGTCGACGTGTTCTACGTCAAGGACGTGTTCGGCCTGAAGGTGGAGCACGAGGGCAAGCTCAAGCAGATCCGCGAGGTCCTGCTCAACGCGATCGCCGATCCCAACCAGAAGTCGGAGACCCCCGACCGCCGCCGTCGGGGTCGGGCTGCGGGAGAAGCGAGAGCCCGGCGCCGCTGAGACCGGCCCGAAGTCGAGGCGCGGCTTTCCGCCGCGCGCGAACTCCAATAGATAGGGGCCATGGCGCTCTTCCGGTCCGTCGCCACGGTAGGTGGCTTTACTCTCGTCAGCCGCGTGCTCGGCTTCGTGCGCGATCTTCTGATCGCGGCGGTTCTGGGCACAGGGCCGGCCGCCGACGCTTTCTTCGTGGCCTTCCGCCTGCCGAACCTGTTTCGACGCCTGTTCGCCGAGGGGGCTTTCAACGCCGCATTCATCCCGTCATTCGCGCGGCGACTGGAGGGGGAGGGGATCGCGTCGGCCAAGCGGCTGGCGGAAGAGGTTCAGTCGGTCTGGTTCACCGGGCTGCTCGCGATGACGCTAGCGGCCGAGCTCGCGATGCCGGCGGTGGTCTTCGCGCTCGCGGTCGGGTTTGCAGACGATCCCGATCGCTGGCCGCTCGCGGTCGACTATTCGCGCATCACATTTCCGTACCTGATGTTGATGTCGCTGACGGCGTTGCTGGGCGGTGTCCTCAATGCCTTGAACCGCTTCGCCGCCGCCGCCGCCGCGCCGATCGCGCTCAATGTCTGCATGATCGCCGCGATGGTGGTCGCGGCGCCGTATATGGAAACGGCGGGCCACGCTCTCGCCTGGGGCGTGACGATCGGCGGCGTCGTGCAGGTCGCGATCGTCGCATGGGACTGCCACCGTGCCGGCGTCACCCTGAAGCCGCGGGTGCCGCGGCTGACGCCGGGCGTGCGCAGGGTGCTTCGGCTGATGGGCCCCGGCGCGGTCGGCGCCGGCGTGCTGCAGGTGAACATCCTGGTGGGCACCATCATCGCCTCGTTTCTCCCAACCGGCGCGGTCTCGTATCTCTATTACGCGGACCGTCTCTATCAACTGCCGCTCGGTGTCATCGGCATCGCGATCGGCACCGCGCTCCTGCCGCAGCTTTCCCGGGAGGTGCGCGCCGGTCGCCTCGACGGCGCGCTGCAGATGAAGAACCGGGCGATCGAGATCGCGATGCTGCTGACGCTGCCGGCCGCAGTGGCACTGGTGACGATCCCGGGAGAGATCGTCCTCGCGCTGTTCCAGCGCGGCGCGTTCGTGGCAGCGGATGTCGAGGCGACCGCCTATGCCGTGGCGGCATTTGCCACCGGGCTTCCCGCCTATGTGCTGATCAAGGTGCTTTCGCCGGGATTCTGGGCACGGGAGGATACGCGTACCCCGGTGATCTATGCGGCCGTCGCGGTCGCTGCGAACATCCTGTTGAGCCTGATCCTGGTGTTCCCGCTCGGTCATGTCGGCATCGCGCTGGCCACGGCGTTGGCGGCCTGGCTGAATGCCGGGCTGCTCGCGGTGAAGCTGCGTGCCCTCGACTTCCTGGCCGCCGACAGCCGGCTTCTGCGCCGCCTGCCGCGGATCCTTCTGGCGTCCGCCATCATGGCGCTCGGCCTGCTGGCTGGTGCCTGGTTTGTGAAGACGGCGTTTCTGTCGAGCCTGGAGCCGGTGCGGCTCGCCGCATTGGCGGGCCTGTGCGCCGGCGGCCTCGCCCTCTATGCCGCTGCGGCGCACGTAACGGGTGCGCTGGACCTCGGCGAGCTTCGGCGGGCACTGACCCGGCGCCCGACCAACCCGGCCGCCGCCTCTTGACCGGCCCGGGAGGGGCATGGATAAAGCGCTCGGCGACGACGGGCATCGAGCTGTCCCGCCCGGCGAGCGGAGCGAACTGATGAAGCGAATCTTCTCGGGGGTGCAACCCACCGGAAATCTGCACCTCGGGAACTATCTGGGGGCAATCCGGAACTGGGTGCAGCTCCAGTCGGATTACGAATGCATCTTCTGCATCGTCGATCTGCACGCGATCACCCTGCCGCAGGACCCGGACGAGCTGCGGCGGCACACGCGCGAGGTGACCGCGGCTTACGTCGCCGCCGGCATCGATCCGGAGCGTTGCATCATCTTTAATCAAAGCACCGTCGCGGGGCACAGCCAGCTCTCGTGGCTGCTCGGCTGCCTGACCCCGCTCGGTTGGCTCAACCGCATGACCCAGTTCAAGGAGAAGGCGGGAAAGCACCGAGAGAACGCCGGGCTCGGCCTCTACGCCTATCCCGTGCTGATGGCGGCCGACATTCTGCTCTACAAGGCGACCCATGTGCCGGTGGGCGAGGACCAGAAGCAGCATCTGGAGCTCGCGCGCGATATCGCCGGGGCGTTCAATCGCCGCTACGACCTCGCCTATTTCCCGCTGCCCGAGCCGCAGATCCTCGGCGCCGCAACGCGCGTCATGAGCCTGCGTGACGGCACCTCGAAGATGAGCAAGTCGGACCCGTCCGATTATTCGCGCATCAACATGACGGATGACGCCGACACCGTCGCGCTGAAGATCAGGCGCGCCAAGACCGATCCGGAGCCGATTCCCGAAGACGTTGAGGCGCTCGAGGGCCGGCCGGAGGCGGCCAACCTAGTGGGCATCTATGGCGCGCTGGCCAATCTCTCGCGCGCCGAGGTCTGCCGGCAATACGGCGGGAAGGGCTTCGCCGATTTCAAGAAAGACCTCTCCGATCTCGCCGTCTCGGTGATGGGGCCGATCGGCGCCGAGATGCAGCGCCTCGTCTCCGAGCCCGGTTATGTGGACGATATCTTGCGGCGCGGGGCGGAGCGCGCGAACGAGATCGCCGAAAGACACATCAAGGAAGTCCACGACATCATCGGTCTCCTGCGCCCCTGATGCGCGCGGAGGCGTCAGTTCATCCCGAGCGCTTCCATCGCCACGGGGTCGAGCTCACGCCTTCCGGTAATCGGGTCGTTCATCAGCACGCCGCCGTCAGCAACCTGCTCGACGTCCCCGACGCCGTAGGCGATGCCGAAGATGTCGGCGAAGTCGAACACGGTCCAGCCGATGCCGTGTGTCTCGAATGCCTTTCTGAGGTCGCGTAGATAGCGATAGCGCGAGCCGGTGCTGTGGGGCGCGTGGCGGATCAGACCGAACTCGGTGCAAACGATCTCCACGCCGTGTTCTTGCGCCCACGCCGCCGCTTCGCGAATACGGGCCTCGATCTTTCCTGCGTCCCAGCTTTCGGTGGCATAGCGACGGATCGCCGAGAGGGCATCCCTCCGTCGCGCGCCGGGGAGAATGCGGATCTCGTTCACGGCCTCCGAATCCGCCGGATAGGGGAGATTCTCCAGCATCATATAGGCACCGGAGGCAAAGGGCTCCCAGACTGCACCTAGGTGGGTCAGCAGGTACGGCTCGTAGAAATGGAACGCGTAACGGACCTTGTCGTCGGAAATCGGCTGCACCTCCTCGAGGCCCTCGATGCTCGAGCCGAACGGCCCGGTCAGGATCAGCTCGCGCTCCGGCGCCAGCTCACGCACGGCCGCGACCATCTCTCCCTGGAATGCATTCCATTCCTCCGGCCCGCGCTCGTAGAAGTGCGGCTCGTTCAGTAACTCGAACACGAGCGCATCCGGCGGGACATCAGCATAGCGTCGGGCCAGGAACCGCCAGAGGTCGAGCAGCGCTGCGCGGGCCGAGGCGTCGAACTCGAAGGCATGGTGCGCCTCGTCGCTCGGGTGCACGTCGATGAGGACGGTGAGGCCGGCCCGGGTGCCCCATCGTACCGCGTCGTCCAGCTTCTCGATCTCCGGCATCGGCGCCTCGGGATCGCTGTCGGCGAACCGCCAGCCGAGATACTCGGGATTGAAGGGCACCCGGACATGGTCGAAGCCCGCGCTGCGAATCAGCTCCATGTCGACGGGCCGGATCGGCTGCCGCCCCCAATGGGTCAGCCAATGGCTCAGATTCACACCGCGCGCGAGCGGCGGCCGTTCACTGGCCGCCGCCGGGGAAGGCTGTACGGACAGGCAGAGTGAAGCCAGGACGGCGAGGGCGAAGAGGCGAAGCAAGCGTCCTCCTTCGGTGTCAGTGTCCGATTGCGCCGCGGTAGGAAGCGACGATCTCGCGATCGGCTATCGGTGTCGCGGCCCGCCGACCGATGAAATAGACGCCGGAAGCGGCATCCTGGGCCGCCGGTCGATCGATGAGGAATCTGTCGAACCAGACGAGCCAAAAGCTGGTGAGCCGCGCGATTGCCGTCGCGATATGATGGGTCGTCGGCCCCCTCGTGAAGCTGCAGAGGAAGTAGCGCCACGCCCACGCGAGCGCCATTCCCGGGCCGCAGCAGGCACCGTCGTC
>JAJUGE010000142.1 GCA_029268305.1 Alphaproteobacteria bacterium | reverse complement strand
CGACCCAGGGAAACTCCTGAAGGTGACGGCGCAGCGCAACGCCCATCAGCGGAAGCGCTGGCGTACCTTCACGAACCAGGGATGCCAGAGAGGAGGGGTCATCCGCCGTGAAGGCGGCCCAAGCGCGTCTCCCGGAGTCGAGCATCGGTGCCGTGACCGGAACCGCTCCGTCTCCGGCGGCGGCGAGTTGTGCCGGTGTCAGATCGCCGAGCCCCCGAAACCGCGCAACACCCGGAAATCCATCGATGCAGACGAGCCATAGACGGCTGTGAAGCTCTGGTCGGGCGGCGAAATGATCGAGCAGCCGCGCGAGGACCGTCTGGTCATAGAGGTCGTGCTCGAACCAAAGGACGATCCGCTCATAGTCGCCGGCAGCGGCGAGACCGGATGCCTCCCGCTCCAGTCGCCGCCGGGCCTCACCGATCGAGAGTCCATAATTGTCCGCGGTGAATCGCGCCCGCAGCTCGCGGAACTCGGCTTCCGGGAGTCCGGATGGAGTGGGCCCCTGGCAGACCGGATCGGAATATTCGAGGAAGTCCCCCTCCAGCCGTGCCTCTGCCAGGACGAGCCGAATGTCGGAGCCACATCGGACATGCAGAGTCGGCATGCGTCCTACCTCCCGGTCGGCTCCGTTTCGCGCTCGCGCATCATGGCCCCGACCGCCGCCTCTCGCGGTTCACCGCTCGCCTCCAGTCGGCGCAGGACCGCGCGCCGGTCTGGGTCCGCCCGATTCTGGCTCAGCTTGAACTTGCCTTCGAGCCGCTCGATCTCGATCTCGAAAGCCGCAACTCCTCGAATCATCCGCTGGAGATAGTCCTCCGGGAGCCCGGACAGCGACCAGGCACCCTCTCCTTCCCCTTCGTACAGGGTCACGGTCCGGTCCAGGATCGACCGTACCGCCAGCGGGTCGTCTATCGTGCGCGCGCGGCCATATGCGTGAACCGCCGCATAGTTCCACGTCGGCACGTTGGGTGTCGTCTCATACCATGTGGGCGAGATATAGCAGTGGGGGCCGTTGAAGATCACCAGAACTTCGACTTCCGGGCCGAAGCTGCGCCAGTGAGGATTCCCCCGCGCCATGTGCCCGACGAGCGTTCCCTGCCGTCCCCGCTCCGGATCGAGCAGGATGGGGACGTGTGTCGCGAACGGCCTGCCTTCGACGGCCGAGACGATCAGGGCGAAGTCGTGAGTGCGCATGAATGCCTGAAGCCGATTCGGCTCGCGTTCCGCGAAATGGCTCGGCACGTACATCGCTCCACTCCTCCGGTTGCGCTGAGGGACGTTACGGCGCGGGCCGCGATCGGGGCAATACGGTTGCCGTACGTCGCTGACCGACCCCAATTGCCGGGCCGGCCGCTCACGGACTACAGTCTTCGCCGACTCGACGCATCGTCGTCATGACAGGGCGAAATCACCTCGAAACCGATCTCAGCAGGAGAGGAAGAATGGGCGAGACCATCCGGTTGAAGGCCGAAGACGGCCACATGTTCGACGTTTACAAGGCCGACCCGACGGGCAAGCCGCGAGGCGCGCTGCTGGTCATCCAGGAGATCTTCGGCGTCAACAGCCACATGCGCGCCGTCGCGGATGGATTCGCGGCCGACGGCTATGCGGTCCTCTGCCCGGCACTGTTCGATCGCGGCGACCGCAATTTCGAAGTCGGATACACGCCGGACGATATCGCCAAGGGGCGCGAAGCCCGTGCGAAAGTGCCGTGGGAAGCAGCCGTGCTCGACATGAAAGCCACGGTCGCCGCATTGCAGCAGCACGGAAAGGTCGGAGCGGTCGGCTATTGCTGGGGCGGCTCCCTCGCATGGTTGGCGGCGACCCGCATTCCCGGGCTGGCAGCCAGCGTCTGCTACTATGGCGGCCAGATTGCGCAATTCAAAGATGAAGCGCCTAAGTGCCCGGTAATGATGCATTTCGGTGAGACCGACAAGAGCATCCCAATGTCCGACGTCGAAGCGATCCGGGCCGCACAGCCGAACGTGGAAATCCACGTCTATCCGGCGGGTCACGGGTTCAACTGCGACCAGCGCGCCGACTTCCACGCCGAATCTTCGAACCTCGCTCGCGAGCGCACCCTCGCCTTCTTCCGGCAGCATGTCGGCTAACCGACCTGCGGTGCTGATTCCACCCTGCGGAAACCCCCAGGATTCCGCGATTCAGAGGCCGTCCCTTCCGGCCTTGACAGTATCATGGCCAGTCCGTAAGGTGCGCGCGCTTTTGGCCCCGAAGCTGAGGATTTCCAATGGTTTCGGGGCCGACAGGTGCAGTCAGGGGGTCCCGTACGGGGCGCCGGGTCCTCTCCGGAGCGGAGTGCGATGGGCGAGGACAAGGTGCCGCTCTCCTCTAGGAAGTTCGACGAGCGATTGCGCGCGGCGCAGGACCGTCAGCGTGAGGTAGAGCGTGGGCCATCTCGCCGCGCGGGCATCTCCGGCAGTGCTCTGGGGTTCGCCTTCCGCATCGGCGTCGAGCTGGTCTCGGCTCTCGTGGTCGGCGTGGGGATCGGTTGGCTTCTCGACTACTGGCTGGGAACGCAGCCGTGGTTGCTGTTGCTGTTTTTCGTGTTCGGCGCCGCCGCGGGAATCATGAACGTCTACCGCGCGGTCGAGCAGATGGGTAATGCCGGAAACGGCGACGCCGAGGGCGGCAAGTGACGCACCGGCGGCAATTAGGAAGGTGAGGCGAAGGTGGCAAGCCCGCTGGAGCAATTCGAGATCAAACCCATCGTCCCGATCGAAATCGGTGGGCTCGACATGTCGTTCACCAATTCCGCACTGTGGATGACGATCGCGGTGGTTGTCATCACGGCGTTCCTTGTCGGCGGCGTCAGCCGTCGGGCGGTGGTGCCAGGACGGTGGCAGTCCGCGGCCGAAATGTCATACGAGTTTATAGCGGGAATGATACGCGACAATGTCGGCCCTGAAGGCCGCCAGTATTTCCCGTTTGTATTCTCGCTCTTCATGTTCATCTTACTTGGCAACCTGCTGGGACTGATTCCGTACAGCTTCACCTTCACCAGCCACATCATCGTCACATTCGCGCTCGCCCTGATCGTGTTCGTGCTTGTCACCGCCGTGGGCCTGATCCGGCACGGCATGCACTTCTTCACGTACTTCGTGCCTTCCGGGGTTCCCGGGTGGATGGCGCCGATTATCGCGCCGATCGAGGTCATTTCCTACCTTTCGCGCCTGATCAGCCTCCCCGTGCGACTGTTCGCGAACATGATGGCCGGCCATACGATGCTGAAGGTCTTCGCGGGTTTCACGGTCGCCCTCGGCGTGCTCGGCGGCTGGGCTCCCCTACTGATCAACGTGGCGCTGACCGGCTTCGAGGTGCTCGTCGCCGTGCTCCAGGCCTACGTGTTCACCATTCTCACCTGTCTCTATCTGCACGACGCCATCCATCTGCATTGACCCGGCGCGTGCCCCCTCAAACCGGCTAACGCAATCGAAGGACTGAAGACATGGACGTTGAAGCCGCAAGGATGATCGGTGCCGGCATTGCCGTTCTCGCGCTCTGGGGCGTCGGTATCGGTATCGGCAACATCTTCTCCAACCTGATCACCTCGATCGCCCGTAATCCGGCCGCCCGCGACCAGGTCTTCGGCATCGGCATTCTCGGGTTCGCTCTCACGGAAGCCATCGCGCTCTTCGCGCTGCTGATCGCGTTCCTGATCCTCTTCACCTGAGACTGGCTGGCCGGCGAACATGCCGGCCACACTTACGGGACAGGGGATTCTAGGCGGTGGATTCCATGAAGCTCCGGGAAAAGCAGGGGCGCACGACGCCGGCATTGCTGTTTGCCGCGCTCGCGGTCGGCATTTGGGCCGCACAACCAGCTGCGGCTCAGACGCCCACTGTCGAGCCGCAGCAGCCAGCGCCAACGACAGAGCCGTCGCTGGCGGAGCCGTCCGCGGTGCCCGGCCAACCCGTCACCGATGCCCCGGCACCAGAAGCGGCTCAGCCGATCGATGCGCATGCCGAGGGTGGCGCCCACGCCGAGGGTGGCGGCATGCCACAGCTCGACCCGAGCACTTTCCCGCCACAACTCGTCTGGCTGGCGATCACCTTCATCGATCTCTATCTGCTCATGTCCCGGGTCGCCCTCCCCCGTATTGGGGCAGTGCTCGATGAGCGGCGGGAGCGGATCACCGAGGATCTGGAGAAGGCTTCACAGCTCCGGCAGGAGGCTGAGAGCATCCTCGCGGAGTACGAGGAGGGCCTTGCGGCCGCCAGGGCGGAAGCCCAATCAATAGGGCGGACGGTAGCCGATGAGATTTCGGCGGCAACCACCGCAGCGCAAGAAGCGCTCGCGCGGGAGCTGGCCGAGCAGACCCGAGAGGCCGAGGTCCGCATCGCTGCTGCGAAACAGGCTGCTCTCGACAACGTCCGCGCCATCTCTGTCGAAGTGGCGCAAGCGGCCGCGGCCCGTTTGATCGGTGAGGAATTCTCCCCCGCCGACATAGAGCCTGCGGTGGAATCCGTGATGGGCCGGAGGGGCTGAGGAATGTTCCAAACTCCGGAATTCTGGGTTCTCGTCTCTTTCGTTCTGTTTATCGCCGTCGTGGCCAGGAAAGGCTGGGCGGTGATCACGGACATACTCGACCGCCGCAGCGCAGCAATCCGCGCGGAGATCGAAGAGGCGCGTCAACTCAAGGAGGAGGCCCAGGCCCTGCTGGCCGATTACCGTCGCCGGCAGCGCGACGCCGCGCAGGAGACCGAGGCCATCATCTCCCGAGCCCGCGAACAGGCCGAGCGCCATCGCACCCAGGCGCAGGAGGCTCTCGAACGGACGCTGGCCCGCCGACGCGAGCAGGCTCTCGATAAGATCGCACAGGCCGAAGCGGACGCTATCCGTGAGGTCCGGTCGCTGGCCGTCGATATAGCGATGTCGGCAACGCGCCAGGTGATCGCCGAGCGCTTGTCTGAGGAGCGCGCCAACGCTCTTGTCGACGAGAGCATCCGGCAGATTCCCCAGAAGCTGCACTGAGATGGCGGCGGACCACCTCTGGTCCGCTGCGCCGACCATCCGTCTTCAACTCCGGCCGCTCTCGCCGCTATAGTGCCCGAAGGCTGCCCGTCAGCAGGCGGCGAAGCAACCGGAGGGATCCCCATGAAGATGAAAGCAGCCATCCTCGTCGAGTGCGGCGCAAAGCAGCCATTCGCCGAGAGCCTCCCGATCCGCATCGAAGAAGTGGAGCTGGATCCGCCTCAGACGGGAGAAGTGCTCGTCAAGATCGGCGGCGGCGGCCTCTGCCATTCCGATCTCTCCATCATCAACGGCGACCGACCGCGTCCTTTGCCGATGGTCCTCGGCCATGAGGGCGCTGGCGAGATCGTGGAAGTCGGCCCCGGCGTTCGCGACGTCAAGCCGGGCGATCACGTCGTCTTTCAGTTCAGCGCCAGCTGCGGCCGCTGCCGACGGTGCCTGGAAGGGCGGCCGGGCATCTGCGAACAGGCCGCCCGGGCGAAAGCGGACGGACAACTCTTGAGTGGCGGCAAGCGCCTGCACCTGAACGGACAAGACGTTGCACATCATTCCGGCGTGTCGTGCTTTGCCGAGTACGCGGTCGTGGATCGCGGCTCCGTCGTGGTCATCGATAACGACCTGCCACTGCACGAGGCCGCATTGTTCGGATGTGCGGTCATGACCGGTGTCGGCGCGGTGGTCAACACCGCGAGGATCCTCCCGGGTGACTCGGTCGCCATCGTAGGCCTCGGCGGCGTCGGTCTGAACGGCCTGCTCGGGGCGAAGCTCGCCGGCGCCGAGACGATCGTCGCAATCGATCTGAACGACGAGAAGCTCGGGCTCGCCCGACAACTCGGCGCCACGCATACCGTCAATGCGAAGGATGAGAACTGCGTCGCCGCCGTACGGGATATCACCAACGGCGGCGTCGACTTCGCCTTCGAGTTAGCCGGGACGGTCCCTGCGATGAGGACCGCCTATGCAATCACCCGTTATGGTGGCACGACTGTCACCGCGGGCCTTTCGCCTTCGGTGGCCGAGTTTTCGTTCAATCAGAGCAATCTGGTCGCGGAGGAGAAGACGATCAGGGGCAGCTATATGGGAAGCTGCGTGCCCGTCCGAGACATCCCCCGTTTCATCAGCCTCTATCGTCAGGGAAAGCTCCCGGTCGACCGCTTGATCAGCGGCCGCGTAGGCTTCGAGGAATTGAACGAAGG
>JAJUGE010000141.1 GCA_029268305.1 Alphaproteobacteria bacterium | reverse complement strand
ACTCGAAGCTCGAGCTCTACGGCATGGCGAGCACGATCAAGGCCGCCAAGCGCATGGTGGAGCGGGAGCGGCCGGAGGTGTGGGATATCCTCGAAGAGGTGATCCGCGAGCACCCGGTCCTGCTCAACCGCGCCCCGACGCTGCACCGCCTTGGCATCCAGAGCTTCGAGCCGGTGCTGGTCGAGGGTAAGGCGATCCAGCTCCATCCGCTGGTCTGCACCGCCTTCAATGCGGACTTCGACGGCGACCAGATGGCGGTGCACGTGCCGCTTTCGCTCGAGGCGCAGCTCGAGGCGCGCGTGCTCATGATGTCGACGAACAACATCCTGAGCCCCGCCAACGGCAAGCCGATCATCGTGCCGACCCAGGACATCGTTCTCGGCCTCTATTACCTCTCGATGGAGCGGACGGGCGAGAAGGGCGAGGGCATGGCATTTCGCGACATCAGCGAAGTCCAGCAGGCTCTCGATGCCGGCGCCGTCAGCATGCACGCGAAGATCAAGACGCGGTGGAAGTCCGTCGACGCGGACGGGAAGCCGAGCACGAAGGTGGTCGAGACGACGCCCGGACGCATGCTGCTGGCGGACATCCTGCCGGACAACCCGGCTCTGTCCATCGAGAACATGAACAAGGTTCTCACGAAGAAGGAGATCAGCGGCCTGATCGACACCGTCTACCGGAACTGCGGTCAGAAGGAGACGGTCATCTTCTGCGACCGGCTGATGTCGATGGGCTTCTCCTACGCGACGCGTGCCGGCATTTCCTTCGGTCAGGACGACCTGGTCGTCCCGCCCGCCAAGGGCGAGATCGTCGCCGAGACCGAAAAGATGGTGAAGGAGTACGAGCAGCAATATCTCGATGGCCTGATCACCCAGGGCGAGAAGTACAACAAGGTGATCGACGCCTGGTCGCACGCGACCGACCGCGTCGCGGCCGAGATGATGAAGGGCATCGCCAACCAGGATCCGTCGAAGCCGATCAACGCGGTCTACATGATGGCGCATTCGGGCGCACGTGGCTCCGAGGCGCAGATCAAGCAGCTCGCCGGCATGCGCGGCCTGATGGCGAAGCCTTCCGGCGAGATCATCGAGACGCCGATCATCTCCAACTTCAAGGAGGGGCTGACGGTCCTCGAGTACTTCAACTCGACGCACGGCGCGCGTAAGGGCTTGGCCGACACGGCGCTCAAGACCGCGAACTCGGGCTATCTGACGCGTCGTCTGGTCGACGTGGCACAGGACTGCATCATCACCGAGGAGGACTGCGGCACGAGCGAGGGCCTGACCACGCGGGCGGTGATCGAGGGCGGCGATGTGATCGAGCCGCTCGGGGAGCGCATTCTCGGCCGGACCGCTGCTCTGGACGTAGTCCACCCGGTGACGGACGAGATCATCGTTCCGGCCGGCGAGCTGATCGACGAGGAGGACGCGGACCGGATCGAAACGGCCGGGATCGACACGGTCAAGATCCGGTCGGTCCTGACCTGCCAGAGTGCGGTCGGCGTCTGCGGCAAGTGCTACGGCCGCGATCTCGCGCGCGGCACGCCGGTCAATGTCGGCGAGGCGGTCGGGGTTATCGCCGCCCAGTCGATCGGCGAGCCGGGTACGCAGCTCACGATGCGCACGTTCCACATCGGTGGCGCGGCGCAGCGCGGGGCGGAGCAATCCAGCGTCGAGGCGGTTCAGGACGGCACGATCAAGATCAACAACCGGAATGTCGTCATCGATTCGTCGGGCACGCCGATCGTGATGGGCCGGAACACCGAGATCGTGCTGCAGGATTCCAGCGGCCGGGAACGGGCGCGTCACCGCCTGCCCTACGGCGCCAAGCTCCTGGTTGAGGAGGGGGCCGAGGTCGAGCGGGGTCAGAAGCTCGCGGAATGGGATCCCTATACGCTTCCGATCATCACCGAGCGGGAGGGTATCGCCCACTACGTCGACCTGGTCGAAGGCGTATCCGTGCGCGAGGTGATGGACGAGGCCACCGGCATCTCGAACCGGGTCGTGGTCGACTGGCGTCAGCAGGTCCGGGGTGCGGATCTCAAGCCGCGGATCACACTGCGGACCGAGGACGGCGAGGTGGTCGAGCTCGCGAACGGGCACGAGGCGCGGTACTTCATGTCCGTGGATGCGATCCTGAGCGTGAACAACGGTCAGAAGGTCCGCGCCGGCGACGTGCTCGCCCGCATCCCGCGCGAATCGATGAAGACCCGCGACATCACGGGTGGTCTGCCGCGCGTCGCCGAGCTGTTCGAGGCGCGCAAGCCCAAGGACTTCGCCATCATCAACGAGATGGAGGGTCGGGTCGAGTTCGGTCGCGACTACAAGACCAAGCGGCGGATCATCGTCCGTTCCACCGAGGATCCGGAGCAGACGGTCGAGTATATGATCCCCAAGGGGCGGCACATCGCCGTCCGCGAGGGCGACTATGTGCAGCGGGGCGATCTGCTCATGGACGGTAACCCGGTCCCGCACGACATCCTGCATGTGCTGGGTGTCGAGGCGCTCGCCAACTACCTGATCAACGAGATCCAGGAGGTCTATCGACTCCAGGGCGTGAAGATCAACGACAAGCACATCGAGGTGATCGTTCGCCAGATGCTGCAGAAGGTCGAGATCTCCGATCCGGGCGAGACTACCTTCCTGATCGGTGAGCAGGTCGACCGCACCGAGTTCGAGGCGGTCAACACGAAGGCGGTCGCCGAGGGACTCCGCCCGGCAGAGGCGATTCCGGTCCTGCAGGGCATCACCAAGGCGTCCCTGCAGACGCAGTCGTGGATTTCGGCGGCGTCGTTCCAGGAGACGACGCGGGTGTTGACGGAGGCGGCTGTCGCCGGGAAGGTCGATTCGCTGGTCGGCCTGAAGGAGAACGTCATCGTCGGCCGGTTGATCCCGGCGGGAACCGGCAGCGTCATGAACCGGATGCGCCAGGTGGCGCAGGAGCGGGATCGTCAGGTCCTCGCCCAGTCGGAAGCGGCCAGACAGGGCGAGCTTCCGGCGCCGGAGCAGGTCGCCGCCGGCGAATGAGGTGCCATGCCCGCCTCCGGTGCGATCCGGAGGCGGGCACCGGCCGCACAGGGCTGAATTTATGGAGATCGGAGCTTGACGGCCGGGGGGCGCATCCATAGTATGCGCCGACCTTTTGCGGGGGCTGGTGGTAGGAGCACATCCTAGACGCAGCCTCGCGCGGCCCGGAGGCCGCGCTTCAACAGCGGTTAAACATATATGGGGGCCGGCCGCCTCTGAGCGGTGCGCCCTCTATTTCGTCGGGGACCCGTCCAGATGGCTCGGGACTCCTGACGGCACGCATTTGGAAGGAAGAGCGAATGCCGACGATCAATCAGTTGATCCGTAAGGCACGCCGGCCTCAGCCGGCCCGGAACAAGGTCCCCGCACTGCAGGCGTGCCCGCAGAAGCGAGGCGTGTGCACGCGCGTCTACACGACGACTCCGAAGAAGCCGAACTCGGCACTGCGGAAGGTCGCACGGGTTCGTCTCACCAACGGATACGAGGTGACGAGCTACATTCCGGGCGAGGGCCACAATCTCCAGGAGCACTCCGTGGTGCTGATCCGTGGTGGCCGCGTCAAGGACCTTCCCGGTGTTCGCTATCACACCATTCGCGGCACGCTGGATACCCAGGGTGTGACGAACCGACGCCAGCGCCGTTCGAAGTACGGCGCGAAGCGTCCGAAGTAACCGGACGGCGGATCGAGGAGCAGATACATGTCGCGTCGCCGAGCTGCGGAAAAGCGGGAGGTCGTGCCTGACGCCCGTTATGGTGACCCCGTCGTCAGCAAGTTTATTTCCTGCCTGATGTATGACGGGAAGCGGGCGGTCGCCGAGAAGATCGTGTACGGCGCGATCGAAAAGGCGAGCGGCCGCGGCGGTCAGGACCCGGTCGAGCTGTTTCGCACGGCCCTGGACAATGTGCGGCCGAACCTCGAGGTGCGGTCGCGCCGTGTCGGCGGCGCCACCTATCAGGTGCCGGTCGAGGTCCGTGCCGAGCGCGCGCAGGCTCTGGCGATCCGCTGGTTGATCGCGACGGCGCGCAACCGGCCGGAGAAGACAATGGTCGACCGCCTGTCGAACGAGCTGCTCGACGCCGTCAACAACAGAGGCGCCGCGGTCAAGAAGCGCGAGGACACGCACCGGATGGCGGAAGCCAACCGCGCCTTCTCGCATTATCGCTGGTAGCCGCGGGCCGAGGGTTTGACGAACATGCCACGAACGACGCCACTCGATCGCTATCGCAACATCGGCATCATGGCTCACATCGATGCCGGCAAGACGACGACGACCGAGCGAATCCTGTTCTATACCGGTCGCTCCTACAAGATCGGCGAGACCCACGAGGGTACCGCCGTCATGGACTGGATGGAGCAGGAGCAGGAGCGCGGGATCACGATCACGTCGGCTGCGACGACGGCGTCGTGGCGCGATCACCGCATCAACATCATCGACACGCCCGGACACGTCGATTTCACGATCGAGGTCGAGCGCTCGCTGCGCGTGCTGGACGGCGCGGTCGCCGTCTTCGACGGTGTGGCCGGTGTCGAGCCGCAGTCGGAGACCGTGTGGCGCCAGGCGGACAAGTACCACGTGCCGCGGCTCTGCTTCGTCAACAAGATGGACCGGGTCGGCGCCGACTTCTTCCGATGCGTCGCGATGATCGAGGACCGGCTCGGCGCCGTGCCGGCAGTGGTGCAACTGCCGATCGGTACGGAGTCGGACTTCGTCGGCCTGATCGACCTGGTCGAGAACCGCGCGGTCATCTGGAAGGATGAGACGCTCGGCGCGGAGTTCTTCTACTCCGATATTCCGGCCGAGCTTGCCGAGCGTGCCGCCGAGTGGCGTACGAAGCTGATCGAGCTCGCGGTCGAGCAGGACGACGCCGCGATGGAGGCCTATCTCGAAGGCACCGAGCCGGATGCCGACACGCTGCGGGCGTGCATCCGCAAGGGCACCCTGGCCGCCGCCTTCGTGCCCGTGCTCTGCGGCTCGGCGTTCAAGAACAAGGGCGTGCAGCCGCTGCTCGACGCGGTCGTCGACTATTTGCCGAGCCCGACGGAAGTGCCGCCGATCAAGGGTGTCAAGGCCGGAACGGACGAGCCGATCGAGCGCGGGAACAGCGACGACGAGCCGTTCGCAGCACTCGCCTTCAAGATCATGTCGGATCCGTTCGTCGGGTCGCTGACCTTCATCCGCATCTATTCCGGTGTGCTCGAGACCGGCACCTCGGTGATGAACACGGTGAAGGGGCAGCGTGAGCGCATCGGCCGGATGCTGCTGATGCACGCGAACAGCCGCGAGGACGTGAAGGAAGCGCGGTCGGGCGACATCGTCGCGCTCGCCGGGCTGAAGAACACGACCACGGGCGACACGCTGTCCGATCCGCAGAACCAGGTGATTCTGGAGCGGATGGAGTTCCCCGATCCCGTCATCGAGGTCGCGGTCGAGCCGAAGACGAAGGCCGATCAGGAAAAGATGGGCGTTGCGCTGAACCGTCTGGCGCAGGAAGACCCGTCGTTCCGCGTGTCGACCGATGCCGAGAGCGGTCAGACCGTGATCAAGGGGATGGGCGAGCTCCACCTCGAGATTATCGTCGACCGCATGAAGCGGGAGTTCAAGGTCGACGCCAATGTCGGCGCGCCGCAGGTCGCTTATCGGGAGACGATCAGCCGTCAGGCGGAGATCGACTACACCCACAAGAAGCAGACCGGCGGTTCGGGTCAGTTCGCGCGGATCAAGTTGATCTTCGAGCCGCTCGAGCCCGGCAGCGGCAACCAGTTCGAGAGCAAGATCACCGGCGGTGCGGTGCCGAAGGAATATATCCCCGGCGTCGAGAAGGGCCTCAAGTCGGCGCTGGAGAGCGGCGTGATCGTCGGTTTCCCCGTGATCGACGTCAAGGCGACGCTGGTGGACGGCGCGTACCACGACGTGGACTCGAGCGTGCTCGCCTTCGAGATCGCCGCCCGCGCGGCGACCCGGGAGGGCCTTGAGAAGGCGAAGCCGGTCCTGCTCGAGCCGATGATGCGGGTCGAAGTGGTGACGCCCGAGGAGTACATGGGCGACATCATCGGCGACCTGAACAGCCGGCGCGGTCAGGTCACGGGCATGGACCAGCGGGGCAATGCGCGCGTGGTCAGCGCCATGGTGCCGCTGGCCAACATGTTCGGCTACGTGAACACGCTCCGCTCGATGAGCCAGGGGCGTGCGCAGTACACGATGCATTTCGACCACTATGAGCAAGTGCCCCAGGCGGTGGCGGACGAAGTCCGCGCGAAGCTGGCCTAGTTGCCGGTCGTAAGGCACCTTCAGGAGTAGAGAGCGATGGCGAAGGCGAAGTTTGAGCGGACGAAGCCGCACTGCAACATCGGGACGATCGGTCACGTCGACCATGGCAAGACGACGTTGACGGCGGCGATCACGAAGATCCTTGCGGAGACGGGCGGGGCGACGTTTACGGCGT
>JAJUGE010000140.1 GCA_029268305.1 Alphaproteobacteria bacterium | reverse complement strand
GGCCGAGAGATCATCCGGCGCCTCGCTCGTGATGTGGACATCCTGATCGAGAACTTCAGGCCGGATGTGATGGCGCGTCAGGGCCTCGACTACGCCGCCCTCGCCGCCGTCAATCCCCGCCTGATCTATTGCTCGATCTCCGGATACGGCCACGACAGCCCGCTGCGGCTGGTAGCCGGCTACGATCCGGTCGCGCAGGCGGAGAGCGGCCTCATGTCGGTTACCGGAGAGCCCGACGGAGAGCCGATGCGCACCAGCATCTCCTTCGCCGATATCTTCACCGGCATGTTCGCGACCCAGGCCATCCTCGCGGCGCTCCGTGCGCGCGACCGGGATGGAAAGGGCCAGTTCATCGACCTCGCCCTTGTCGATTCGGCCGTCGGCGTGACAGCAAATCTCGCGCAGCATTACCTGCTCCTCGGCGAGGAGCCGCAGCGCCATGGCAACCGACACCCGTTCCTCGAGCCGTTCGGTCCGATCGACGCGGCGGACGGTCTCATCACGCTCGTCATCGGCAACCAGCGCCAGTGGGAGCGCATGTGCCACCATGTGCTGGAGCGCCCGGATCTCCTCGACGATCCGCGCTTCGCCACCAACGACGGCCGTCTCGCGCACCGTCAGGAGACGCGCAAACTCCTGTCCGACATCTTCCGTCAGGACACGCGCGCCAACTGGATCGAGAAGTTCCGCAAGGCCGGTGTTCCCGCCGGATCGGTCCGCAGTATCGGCGAGGCGCTGCACGCGCCGGAGGTGCGATATCGCGGCATGGTTCGCGAGGTGACGCATCCGACCATCGGCCAGTTCGAGGTTGTCGCTTCGCCGATCAGAATGTCGGGGACGCCGCTCGCCGAGCCGGATACTCCGCCCCTGCTCGGCCAGCATACGGGGCAAGTCTTGCGCGAATTCGGCTTCGCTGAGGACGAGATCGAGGCATTGTCGGCGGCGGGTGCCGTGAAGATTGGGGAGAGTTGAATGGGAGCACCGCTCGAGGGCATCCGGGTTGCCGACTTCTCCCGCGTGATCGCGGGGCCGGTCTGCGCCATGACACTCGCTGACATGGGCGCGGACGTAGTGAAGATCGAGCATCCGGTCGGCGGCGACGATACGCGAGGGTACCGCCCGCCCGAGATCGACGGCTTCTCCCCGGCCTTTCTCTGCTACAACCGCAACAAGCGCGGCATCGCACTCGATCTGAACGTCGCGGAGGGTCTCAGGACCGCGCGCGAATTGATCGATCGGGCGGATATCGTCATCGAGAATTTCCGCACCGGGCTGATGGCTCGCTACGGCCTCGACTATGCGTCCCTTGCCGCTGAACGGCCCGATCTGATCTACCTGTCCATCTCGGCCTACGGGCGCGACGGACCGTTCGCCGCGCGCGCCGGCTACGATCCGGTCGTTCAGGCGGAGAGCGGGTTCATGTCGATGACGGGCTATCCGGACGGCGAGCCGATGCGGACCGGTGTGCCGATGATCGACGTCACCACCGGCATGACCGCCGCGCAAGCCGTGCTCGCCGCGCTGTTCGCGCGCAAGCGCACGGGTCGAGGGCAGTTCATCGAGGTGCCGTTGTTCGATACCGGCTTCTCGATGACCATGCACGCCAGCATGGAGTACATGGTGAGCGGCGAATGCCCGACGCGGGTCGGCAACGGCAGCTTCGTGACGCATCCGCTCGGCGTGTTTCACGCTTCCGACGGCCCGTTCTTCCTTACCGTCGGTAACGAGCGCGCATGGCGGCGGCTCGTGCTGGAGGTGCTGGAGCGTCGCGATCTGTTCGACGATCCTCAGTTCGCGACCGGTACGCTTCGGGCGCAGAATCGTGACCGTCTGACCGCCCTGCTCGAGGAGATCTTCGCGACGGACACGCGCGACGGCTGGATCCAGCGTATCCGTGCGGTAAACGTCCCGGTCGGGCCGCTGCGGACGATCGAGGAAGCCATGGCGTCCGCAGAGGTGAAGGGGCGAGGCATCGTCCGTGAAGCGAAACGTGCCGCCGGGCCTCCTCTACCCGACGTGCGGGGGCCGATCCATCTCTCCGCCACGCCGCTCCGCGACGCCACTGCAGCACCCGCCCTCGGTGAGCATACGGACGAGGTTCTGGCCGACTGGCTCGGCTACGGCCGCGACGACATCGAAGCGCTCCGCAAAACGGGAGCCACCGGCACATAGACCACACGGGCACACCAGGGAGAGAAGCCATGCGGTTATCGGCTGAGCAACTGGCGGCGTTCGATCGCGACGGCTACCTATTCCTTCCCGGCCTTTTCTCGGCGACGGAGATCGACGTTCTCGATGCCGAGGTTCCCGGCATTCTCGCCCAGGAGCGCCAAGAGGTCGTGCGCGAGAAGGGCACCGACGCCCCGCGCTCCGCATTTCACGTCCAGACCTGGAACGAAGCCTTCGGGCTGCTCTCGCGCCATCCGCGACTGCTCGAACCGGGGATGCAAATCCTCGACTCTTCCGAGCTTTATATGCACCAGTTCAAGATCAACGCGAAGGAAGCATTCGACGGCGCCGTGTGGCAGTGGCATCAGGATTACGCCACCTGGTGGAACGACGACGAGATGCCGGCGCCGAATGCGATGAACATCGCCCTCTTTCTCGTCGAGGCCAACGAGTTCAATGGACCGCTCATGTTCATCCCGGGTAGCCACAAAGGCGGCCGGCTCGAAGCGGGCCACGATGTCACCACCACCAGCTACCCGCTGTGGACGATCGACAATCCCACGATCACGCGTCTGGTGGAGGAAGGCGGCATCGCGGCGCCGAAGGGGCCCGCGGGCTCAGTCCTCCTCTTCCACGGCAACATCGTTCACGCTTCGGGCTCGAACCTCAGCCCTTGGTCGCGCTGGATTGTTTATCTCTCTCTGAACCGGTGCGACAACGCCATCCGGCGCTTCAAGCGTCCCGGCTGGATCGCCAACCGCGACTTCACCCCCCTCGTTCCGGAAGCCGACGATTGCCTGATGCGCTATGCCGAACGGCGCAAGACGGCAGCCGAATAGCCGACACAAGGAGACTCGCCGCCCCATGACCAGCGCCGCTTCCGGTCAGAAACCTCTCGCGCTCGAGGGTATCCGCGTCCTCGACTTCACCCGGGTCATCGCCGGCCCACTCTGCACGATGACCCTGGGGGATCTCGGCGCGGAGGTCGTAAAGGTAGAAAGCCCCGCCGGTGGCGACGACACCCGGTTCTACGGTGCGGCCAAGCTCGGCGGCGAGACAGCCTTCTTCATGACCTACAATCGCAACAAGAAGAGCCTGGTTCTTGATCTGGCGTCGGAAGAAGGAAGAGCGATCGCCCTGTCCCTTGCCGAGAAAGCCGACGTGCTGGTGGAGAATTTCAGCACCGGCGTCATGGAGCGTCACGGTCTCGGCTACGACGCGGTGAAGGCTAGGAACCCGAGGATCGTCTACTGCTCGATCTCCGCCTATGGCCGGACCGGCCCGTCCGCGGCGCGGCCCGGCTACGATCCGGTCGTTCAGGCCGAAAGCGGCTTCATGTCGATCACCGGCTCCCCCGACCGCGAGCCGCTTCGCACCGGCATTCCCATGATCGACGTGACCACCGGCCTCGCCGCCGGGCAAGCGGTGCTGGCCGCGCTCTATGCCCGCGAGGAAACGGGTCAGGGGCAGTTCGTCGAGGTGCCGCTGTTCGACACGGCCGTCGCCATGACCTTCCATTTCGGGATGGCGTACCTTGTGAGCGGCGAGAATCCCGAGCGCGTCGGCAACAGCAGCCCTGCGGCGCAGCCGATCGGTGTATTTCACGCGTCGGACGGCCCGTTCCAGCTGACGATCGCGGGTGAGCGGGTCTGGAAGAAGCTGGTTTCCGACGTCTTGCAGCGTCCCGATCTTCTCTCCCACCCCGACTTCGCGGTAAATCAGGCAAGGGTCGCCAACCAAACGGCTCTGCGCGAGATCCTCGACGACATCTTCGCCGGCGACACCCGCGACTCCTGGGTGGCGCGCATGCGCGCGGCCGGGGTGCCGGCCGGGCCGATCCGCACCATCGCCGAAGCCGTGGAATCGCCGGAAGTGAAAGAGCGGAAGCTCACCGGCGACGCACCGCACGCAAGCGCCGGTAGCGCGCCCTACATCCGCAATTCGATGCGGCTCTCCGGCACCCCGATCAGGGAAGCGTTCGGAGCGCCGCTGCTCGGACAACACACCGACGAGATCCTGGCGTCCTGGCTCGATCTCGGCTCCGACAGGATCTCCGCCCTGCGGGAAAGCGGCGTGACCGCCCCGCGTGGTGCCTGAAGATGAGGCGCGGCCCAGAACCCGGAAGGAATGCAGCAAGCGATGACGTCTGACGCAGGAGGACCGCTGGAGGGCGTGCGCGTCCTCGATCTTTCACGCGTGCTGGCAGGCCCGTTCTGCACCATGCAGCTCGCCGACATGGGCGCCGAGATCATCAAGGTCGAGAACCCGGATGGCGGCGACGACACCCGGCATTTCAAGCCGCCGGAAGCGGGCGGCGAAGCCCACTATTTCCTTGCGGTGAACCGCAGCAAGCGCAGCATCGCCCTCGATATCCGCACCGAGCGCGGTCAGGAGATCATCCACGGCCTCGCCGCGCAGTGCGACGTGCTCATCGAGAACTTCCGCGTCGGCGTCATGCGA
Organism: Alphaproteobacteria bacterium; assembly: GCA_029268305.1. Lineage (GTDB taxonomy): Bacteria > Pseudomonadota > Alphaproteobacteria > JAJUGE01 > JAJUGE01 > JAJUGE01. Next base: position 1,911 of record JAJUGE010000140.1, on the reverse strand, counting down.
CGGTTCGGCCTCGACTATGCCTCGATGCGCGAGCGCCACCCGCACCTGATCTATTGCTCGATCTCGGCCTACGGCCAGGAAGGCCCCATGTCGGACCGCCCCGGCTTCGATCCTGTGCTCCAGGCGGAATCGGGCATGATGTCCTATACCGGCGAGCCGGACCGCGATCCGATGCGCCATCCGCTCGCGATCATCGACACCTTCACGGCGCTCTATGCCACCTCGGCGATCCTGGGCGCCTACATAGCGCGGCAACGCACCGGGCGCGGCCAACACATCGATCTGGCCCTGCTCGATACCTCGATCGCCGTCCAGACCAATGCGGCGCAGGCCTATCTCGTCTCGGGCGAGAACCCGGTGAAGATGGGCAACAGCCATCCCACGGCCGTGCCGGTCGGGCTCTTCGAGACGCAGACGGGACCGATCTATATCGCTGTCGGAACGCAGCGTCTCTTCAAGATCCTCTGCGAGAAGGTGCTGCAACGGCCTGAAATGTTCGAGGATCCTCGCTTCGCCGACAACGCGGCGCGCCAGGCGAACCGGCACGCGCTGTTCGCGCTGCTGAGCGAAGCCTTCGCTGCGGAGCCACGCGAGGTCTGGCTGGAAAGAACCCGTACGGCAGGACTGCCCGTGGGCGCGGTGCGGACCGTCAGCGAAGCGCTCCGGTCACCCGAAGTCGCTGCGCGCGGCATGGTGACCCGGGTGACCCACCCGACCGCAGGCGAGCTCGAGCTCCTCGGCTCCCCGCTCAACTTCTCCGAGACACCGGTGCGGAAACCGAAACCGCCGCCACTCCTCGGCCAGCATACCGAAGAGATCCTGCGAGACCTTCTCGGCGTCGATGCGGAAGGTATCGAGGATCTACGGCGAACCGGGGTGATCCCGAAACAGGTGGAACCGCACTGAACCGGCTGATCATTGCCCGCCTGTGAATGACTACCGCCGAATTGCTGAACGCCACCTACGGAAGTAAGCTTCGGGCGGAAACGCGAGCAGATTGCGCAGAAGCCTTCGCAGAAAGGGCCGATCCCGATGAACGACATCAATACACTCGTCCTGAGCACTCATCTGCCTCTCGCCCCGGAGACGGCGGTGCAGGGATGGCTAGCCGATTTCGAGACGGCTCTCGCTGACGGCGACACCGCGGCTCTCGCGGCTCTGTTCGTAGCCGACAGCCACTGGCGCGACGTGCTCGCCTTCACCTGGCATCTCACACCGCACCGCGGCGCCGGGGAGATCGCGGCCGCGCTCGGCGCCCGGCAGCCCCAGGTTCGGGCCCGCGGCTTTTCCATCGCAGCGGGTCGCACCCCGCCCCGCCGGGTCAAACGGCTGGGTCTCGATGTCATCGAGGCGCTGATCGAGTTCGAAACCGAGCTCGGTCGCGGCAACGGCATCCTGCGGCTGATGCCGGACGCTTCTGCGGAGCAGCCGCGTGCCTGGGTCCTGCTCACCGCTCTCGAGGAGCTGAAGGGTTTCGAGGAGCATGTCGGCGCCCGACGCCCGACGGGCGAGGCCTATTCCCGCAACTTCGGCGGCGACAACTGGCTCGACCAGCGACGGAAGAGCCAGGCTTACGAAGACCGCGACCCGACCGTGCTCGTCGTCGGCGGCGGGCAGGCCGGGCTCGCCATCGCCGCGCGCCTGAACCAGCTGGACGTCTACACGCTCGTCGTCGACAAGCATGAGCGCATCGGCGACAACTGGCGCAAGCGCTACCACTCGCTGGCGCTGCATAACCAGATACACGTAAACCACCTGCCCTACATGCCCTTCCCGCCGACTTGGCCGAAGTACATACCGAAGGACATGCTCGCGAACTGGTTCGAAGCCTACGCCGAAGCGCTCGAGATCAATTTCTGGACGGGAACCGAGTTCGTCGGCGGCAGCTACGACCACGAAGCGGGTCACTGG
>JAJUGE010000139.1 GCA_029268305.1 Alphaproteobacteria bacterium | reverse complement strand
TCGCGTTCCTCGATCGTTTCGCCTGTGAAGGGAGAGACGACGACGAGTCTACCGAGCGAGTTCACCAGGTAGAGCCGCTCTCCCGCGAGTACGGGTCCGGCCCAGACGACCGGAATCGTCCGCTCTTCAGGATCGGCGAACCGCGCGAGCTCTCGAACCCAGCGAACCCGGCCATCGCCTGCCAGCAGGCATATCAACTCGTTCTCGTTCGAGACCAGAAACAGAAAATCTCCAGCCACCCATGGCGTGTTGATGCCGCCGAACTCCTGGTCCCAGACACGGTTGCCGGACAACATGTTGATTGCCGCGGTTTGTCCGCTGTGACCCGTAGCGAACGCATAGCCCCTGAAGATCACCGGCAATCCTCGCACATCGGACAACTCCGACACGCTATCGACCCGGCGCACCGACGTCAGGCTCTCCGCCCAGACCTGCCGACCGTTTTCCGCCTTGAGCGCGATCAGCTCGCCCGAGGAGAACGGGGCGAGGACCACACCCTGGCTGTAGGCGGGGCTCGCGCTCCCGAGCAGGCCCGCCGTCTCGGCGATGCCGCTGCTCGACCAGACCTCGCTGCCGTCTTCGGTCGTGAAAGCCTGTATCCGATTGTCTACGGTCACGACGAACACCCTGCCGTCTGCGACAGTCGGTGCCGACCGGACCGGTCCTGCCGTGGAACGGCGCCAGATCACCTCACCGTTACGTGCATCCAGCACGACGACCTCGGCGGCACCGGTCGCGGCGTAAATACGGCCGTCATCGAAGGCGAGGCCACCTCCGAAACCGTCGCGCTCCCCCTCCGGGTTCACGTCGGCCGACCAGAGCTCCTCTCCATTCGAGCTCGCGAGCGCGACGACCCGAAGATCGGCATTTAGCGCGAAGACCGTGTTCACCGCGACGACCGGAGGCGACAAATACCTCCGCTCGCGGCTCGCACCGGAACCGATGCTGCGGCTCCACGCGAGGCTCACGCTCTCCGGCAGCTCCAGATGCTGCGGCGCATGATCCGGAGTCGCGCCGGCCTGCCTCCACTCTTCGTTGGCGATCGCACGCGGCAGGGCGACAGGAAGGTCGGCTGCGCGCGGATCGGCGGCGAGCGACCGCCCATCGGACAATACCGAGATTCGCTCACCCGGCAGCGGCGGGTCGTCGCTCTCCCCGAACCAACCGCCGGCTCCACAACCGGCGAGGAACAAGGTGAGGAGGAGGCCGACGGCCGCACGTCCCCGGTGCGCGCTGCTTTCAACCTTCATTGGCCGCCCCCATGGCAGAAAGGGCCTCGCGTGCTCGTTCGCGGAGCGCCGGCGGCGCCTCGGGCTCCTGCTCCAGTGCAGCGAGGAGATCGGCTGCCCGTTCCGCATTGCCGCGACGATGTTCCAGCAGCGCGGTCAGTTCGCGCGCGGAATAGCGCCATGCACCGTCCTCCCGGCTCAGCGGTGCCAAACGTTCGAGAAGATCGTCGGGGTTTCCGCGATCGATCTCGCGCATTACACCGAGGAGAATGGCAAGTTCCCGGTAAACGGCGTCGGCGCTCGATCCGGCGACACTCTCGTAAGCGGAGAGCGCTTCATCATCCCTCCCGAGAGCACCCGCCAGTGCGGCCTGACGCAGCCGTGCAAGAAGCTCGTGCCCGCCGCCCGCCTCCTCTGCGAGGCGGCCATATGCCGCTAGCGCCTCTTCGAGATTTCCCGCGTCGGCGACGTCGCCCGCGGCCACCAACTGGGCCGAGTATTCGATATCCCTGGAAGCACGCCACTCGCGCCATCCGACGAAGGCGGCGACGGCCACGACAATCAAAACCGCCAGCGCGACCAGAAAGCCGCCATACTTCTTCCAAAGCTGGTTGAGGTTATCTCGCCTAAGGTCTTCCTCGACCTCGCGAAAAATGTCAGCCACGCGCGTCCTCCGGCCTCAGAAGGGCGCTAACATAGCTTGCGGCTCCAGGAGGCGCAAACGTCGAAGATGCATGAGTCACGCAACGGTCATATGGGCTGGACGCCCCGGATCGTTTCGGAAACAATGCGGAACCGCATAGCGGGAATCGGAATCGGAGCCTGATGGCCAAGCTGTTCAGACTGACCGACTACCGACGCAATAACCGCCGCGTCTCGTTCAGCCAGCAAGAACTCCGTCAACTCCTGAACGTCTACAGCCGGCGTGTTGTCACGGGCGAGTGGCGGGACTACGCGATCGACCATCAGCCCGGCATGGCGGTGTTCTCGATCTTTCGGCACACGCGGGACGCGCCCCTGTTCAAGGTGGCGAAGGTTGCCGGCCGCGGCGACAGGAACGACGAATACGTCGTCGTCAGTGGCGTGCAGAAGCTCGTGTCGGGCAGCTCGATCGGCGAGGTGTTGCGCGTCTTCGAGCGCAGGGCCCTGGAACTCGTCAGATAACTGGAGCCGACCTTCCGCCCGCAACGGGTGACCTCCCGCTGACATCTTGAAGCGGACAGGTCGCAGAGGCGTGCCGCGCAAACGCAGCTCTGTATCCTCTACGCTAGGAGATCATGAAACTCCTTGTGCCGACGGATCCAGGCGGAAGCATAGCCGCAAAGCGGCACAACCTTCATTCCGTCCGCCCGCGCCTTCTCCATCACTCCCTGCATGAGACGACCCGCGGCCCCCGTGCCGCGTAGCGGCATCGGTGCTTCCACGTGCGGGATGACCAGCTTGCCGTCCTGTCGGCGATAGTCGGCCCAGGCGGTGTGGCCGTCCTCCACCAGCTCGAATCGGCCCTTATCGACATTATCACGAATGTTCACGCTCATCAGTCTCTCCGATCCTGCAATGCCACCGGTACCGCAAACTCCCTCTCCCGATATGGCGTTCCGTCGGCCATACTCCAACGAGCGCCGCTGGAACGGAGAGATCGATGCCACCGAAGATCGGCTACCTGCTGCCGACCCGCGAGCGAATCATGGGCGGAGAACCCGAAACGGGGTCGCTGCTCGCCCTCGCGGAGCGTGCCGAGGCCAACGGCTTCGATTCGGTCTGGGTGGGTGACTCGCTCACCGCACGGCCACGGCACGAGCCGTTCACGCTGCTCGCCGCCGTCGCGGCCCGGACCCGCCGGGTCGAGATGGGGACCGCCGTGCTGCTGCCGGCGTTGCGCAACCCGGTGATCCTCGCCCACTCAGTCGCGACGCTCGACAGGATCAGCGAAGGCAGATTCATCCTGGGTGTCGGGGTCGCCACGGATGTTCCGAGCATCCGGGCGGAATTCGAGGCGGCGGGCGTGCCGTTCGAGAAGCGAGCGGGCCGGATGATGGAGGGACTACGTCTCTGTCGCGCCCTATGGTCGGGAGAGCCGGTCGACTGGAACGGGCGCTGGAAACTCGAGTCCGCCACCATAGGCCCCACGCCGCATCGACCGGGCGGTCCCCCGATCTGGCTCGGTGGCAAAGTGCCCGCGACCATCGAGCGCGTCGGCAAGTATTACGACGGCTGGTTTCCGAATGCGTACCAGCCGCCGGAGTTCGCGGAGAAGCTGGCTGAGATCCGCACCATCGCGCGCGAGTCGGGCCGCGACGCCGACGCCATAGATGCCGCGACGTATCTGACGCTGGCCACCGACAACGACACCGCCCGAGCCGAGCGCCGCCTCGACGACTATCTTGCGCAATATTACGGCGAGCGTCCGGCGTCGATGCGGAAGCGCCAGATATGCTACGCCGGACCGGCCGCGGGAGCCGCCGCATGGCTGAAGTCGTTCGCCGACGCCGGGGCTACCCACCTCGTCCTTCGGTTCGCCGGCGACCACGAGCGGAACATGGATGCCGTGGCCGGAATGCGTCAGGAACTGGGCTGGTGAACGCCGTCAACATTGACGTAACCGACCGTCCTTCCTAATCTAGGCACCATGTATCGCGTCCTGACCCTGTCGCTTCGACTTATTGGCCCGTCCCTTCTATAGGGGCGGGAAGCCGCGCTGCCCGGCCAATGGCAGATCGAAGACGAAGCGACGAGGCGGAGTCATGACGGTTCCTTTTCCTACCATAGCCAATCCGTGCCCCTTCTTCGCAAAGGGGTTGTTCGCTGGACGCTCCGCGAGCCCGTTCCTGCGACTTATTTGCGGCCTGGGGGCTTGAGCGGGCGCGAACGCGCTTCCCCTCACAGGCCAACCCGGCGGCCATACGACCCGCCTCCGCTTTACCCGCTGATACAGAGATTTGTGCCGCCGGCGCCAAACGAGCCCGGCGGCGCGAGAAGGGAATACGAGCCATGGGCATGCAGAGCAGCGACGCCACCACGAAGTACCCACCGTTCAAGCCTGTCGATCTGCCGGATCGACGATGGCCCTCCGCGGTTATCACGAAACCACCGATCTGGTGCTCCGTCGATCTCCGCGACGGCAACCAGGCCCTCATCGAGCCGATGGATGGCGACCGCAAGTCGCGAATGTTCAAGCTCCTGGTGAAGCTGGGCTTCAAGGAGATCGAGGTCGGGTTCCCCTCCGCATCAGAGACGGATTTCGATTTCGTCCGTCAGTTGATCGAACAGGACATGATCCCCGAAGATGTGACCATCCAGGTCCTGACCCAGTCGCGGCCGGAGCTGATCGAGCGCACCTTTGAATCTGTCAAGGGCGCGCGCCGCGCGATCGTCCACCTCTACAACTCGACATCGACCCTGCAGCGCCGGGTCGTCTTCGGTCTGGATGAGGCGGGAATCACCGAGATCGCCGTCTCCGGAGCGAAGCTGGTGCGCGAGTTCGCCGAAGCCCAACCGGAGACCGAGTTCGTCTTCGAGTACTCGCCCGAGAGCTTCACGGGAACCGAGCTCGAGTATGCGCGCGACATCTGCGCCGCCGTCACCGATGTCTGGGAGCCGACCCCGGACCGGAAGACGATCATCAATCTGCCCGCCACAGTCGAGATGGCGACCCCCAACGTCTATGCGGACCAGATCGAGTGGTGTCACCGCAACTTCGAGCGGCGCGACAGCATCATCCTGTCGTTGCACCCGCACAACGACCGCGGGACGGGAGTCGCCGCGGCCGAGCTCGCCTACATGGCCGGCGCGGAGCGAATCGAGGGGACCCTGTTTGGAAACGGCGAGCGGACCGGCAACGTCGACATCGTGACGCTCGCCCTGAACATGTACACCCAGGGCATCGATCCCGAGCTCGATTTCTCCGACATCAACGAAGTGCGGCAGACGGTCGAGTACTGCAACCAACTGCCGGTGCATCCCCGCCACCCTTATGGCGGCGACCTGGTATTCACCGCCTTCTCCGGCTCGCACCAGGACGCGATCAACAAGGGGCTGAACGCCCTCCGCGCTTCGAACAGCAAGGTGTGGGAAGTGCCCTATCTGCCGATCGATCCGGCAGACGTGGGGCGGTCCTACGAAGCGATCATCCGCATCAACAGCCAGTCGGGCAAAGGCGGGATCGCGTACATCCTGAAGACCGATTATGGACTGGAGATTCCGCGGCTGATGCAGATCGAGTTCAGCAAGGTCATCCAGAAGATCGCCGACGAGACCGGCAAGGAGATCAGCCCACAGCTCATCCGAGACACGTTCGACAGCACCTACCTGAACCACACTGCGCCGATCGAGTTCGTGCGGCACAAGACCTTCCCGGCCGAGACCAACGCCGAGGAGCGGCTGATCGTCGCCGATATCATCGAAAACGGAACTCCGCGCAGCATCGAGGGGCGCGGCAATGGTCCGATCGCAGCCTATGTCGACGCCCTGGCGAAGAACTGCGGCGTCAGCATCTCGGTCGAGGATTACCACCAGCACGCGACAGCGCACGGCGCGGACGCCGGCTCCGTCACATACATTCAGGCAAAGCGAGAGGATGGTGGGACCATCTGGGGCGCCGGCCTCAGCTCCAACATCGTCGTCGCCTCGTTGCGTGCGGTGACTGCTGCCGTGAACCGGGCACTGAGCGAATAGCCGGATGACGCACCCCTCTCCTTCCGGAACGAGGGGTGCGTCCCCGATCCTTTCGGCCGGTTCCCGTCCCGGCGTCGTCGGATGCCCGGCCCGCGGGGTTGCCGCCGGGCGGAGAGCCGATCACATTCGGCTATAGTGGAGCCGAGAGGCTGCTCGCGCGGCGCCGCACCGGACAGGGATCATGCCCAGCATCCTTCGCCCCGAACCGATCGCGACAGAGAAGTTCACCGATGCCGCGGCCGCTGTGGCGAAGATCGAGGCCATCTACGAGCGCAACACCGCGTTTCTTCGCGAGCATTTCGCCGCCTATCTGGCAGGCCGGACACCGACCACGCGCGTCCGTGCCACCTATCCGCTCGTCCGGATTCGCACGACCTCCTACGCTCATGTCGACTCGCGGCTCGCCTACGGCTTCGTCAGCCAACCGGGAACGCACGAGACGACCGTCACCCGACCCGACGTCTTTCGCGATTATCTGCACGAACAGATCGCGCTCCTTCTCAAGAGCCACGGCGTAGCAGTCGAGATCGACGAGTCGGACGAACCGATCCCGATCCATTTCGCCTTCAAGCACGACATCGACCTCGAAACGGCGGATCTCCGGCAGAAGGCATCGTCGGCCGACAAGCCACTGCGCGATCTCTTCGACGTACCGAGCCTGGCAGCAATCGA